>OZ271836.1:3304153-3604531 GCA_965601745.1 Alkalispirochaeta sp. | reverse complement strand
AATCGTCGATCAGATCCAAGTCGGAAGCCGTCCGGACGGTCTGTCATTGAGCCCCGACGGCGATATGGTGGCCGTAGCTCTACACCAATCGGACGGACGCGGGGTTGCATTTGTTTCAATAAACGGCGATTCGTTGAGTGAGCCGAGCTACGCAAGCCTTCCGGCGATCGATCCTTCGCATCGAGTAAGTCACGTCGAATGGCATCCAAGCGAGGATATCGTCGCTATCCATACGGTAGATCAATCGACGATTCATTTCGGTCGTGTTTCTCGAGATGACGACGGCGTTACGCTCGAACCGCATGGAAACCCGGTTCTCACCTCGAAGTATCCGTTTATGGGGCGGTTTACGCCTGACGGCGCCTTTTACGTCTCCTCAAGCTTGTATTGGGGACCGGACATCGTGGGTATCTGGACCGAAGCGCCGGCAGGCGACGTTACGACTATTCGCGTCGGAAGCGCGCGTGATAGCGCCGACGTTCGCAACTATCTCGTAGGGCGTGTAAGCGTGGGGCGCTCGCCCGAAGGAATAGCGATTTCGCCGGACGGGGAATGGATCGTCGCGGCGGATATGGAAGTCTCGTATGCGCCGTCCGACGATCCGCGCTTCACGCCATACGCGGCTCTATCGCTCATAGATCTCGATCCTCAGACTGGGGCAATGCGGCGGGTAGGTGTCTATCCATTTGAAGGAATCCTGCCGGAGGCGGTGCAATTCGACGCGTCCGGCGATTATCTGATGGTCGTGAACTACGATCAGCTCGAAGGCGGGCCCGAAGGAGGCACGATCGATTTCTGGCGGCTCGTTGATGGTCCGCAACCGATGCTGGTACCGACGCGCGTCAGTATCCAGGTTCCCCACGGACCGCACTCGATGTCACTGGTAGACTAAACGCGAAACGCGGGCGGGACGTCGAACCGCCCGCGTACTTGTACCAGATCTATAAAACTGCGGAGTTCTAAGTCACGACGATCATTTGAGGCGTTCACTCTATCAGACAATTAGGCTTGCAAAGCGACAATAAGCGATACATACTCTCCGCAGGCCGTAGAGGCGGCCGCCTGGTCCGCGGAAAGCTGTCATCGGCACCTCTGTCAACGTTGAAGACCACCACATCGGTTTTCACAGCCCGGCATAGCGGACCATCGGGCGATGGAGGAAAACCCGATGACCAAATCACTGGATCAACTGCGCCGCGACGCCAAAGTGCTGGGCAAAGCCCTCGCCGCAGGCGATAAAGGCGCGAAACTACGCGTTCACGGCATCATAACCGCGCCCAAGAGCGGTCGCTATCGTCACGCGGACTTCCTGCACGTCATTGCGCGAGAAACGGGCTACGCGACTTGGCCCGCCCTCAAGCTGGCCGTAGAAACCCGCGGTATGGACCGGGCCCAGAAACAGGGACGTCTACGTTGGGCGTTGTTTAACGGCTCAGCGGAGACCGTATCCCGGCTGCTGTCCGATCAGCCCGATCTACCCGCTGGTGATGTACCCCTACTCGTCGCGCTCTACGACGTCGCGGCGATGCAGGAGATCCTGACGCATGACCCTGCGGCTGCCACCCGCGACTATTCCCCTCGGCGCCCTATGTGTCATCTGGCGTTCTCGCGACACATCCAGGCGGCACCGGAGAAGACCGCGGGTATGCTCGCTATGGCCGAACTCCTGTTGGCACATGGTGCCGATGTCAACGACAGTTACCCGTTTGAGCCCGGCGGCGAACATCGCCTTTCGGCGCTCTACGGCGCCGTCGGTCACGCCGACAACATGGCGCTCGCCCAGTGGCTCCTCGATCACGGCGCAAGTCCCAACGACAACGAGTCACTCTACCATTCGACCGAATTGGGTCATATCGAAGGATTGCGGATGCTCTTGGACCATGGCGCCAAGCCGGAGGGCACAAATGCATTGCCCCGTGCGCTAGATTTTAACAACGTTGAGGCGGTCAAACTGCTGCTCGACGCAGGCGCGGATCCCAACGAGGGCATCGCGCCACATCCGTCCGGCGAACCCTCGCTGGTGATTCCGGCGTTGCATCAGGCGGCCCGGCGATTGGCCTCGGGCGAGATCGTCCGGCTGTTACTCGACCACGGCGCAGATCCGTCGGCCGTTAGCCGCGGGCATACACCCTACGCGTTCGCGCGCATCTTTGGTAATCGGGACGTCGCTGCAGTCCTTGAGCGGGCCGGAGCGGCAACCGCGCTCTCGCCTATTGAGGCACAACTTGCCCGCGCGGCAGATGATGTATGTCGGCCGGACGACAGGATCGATATGGATAAGCTCTCAGAAGAGATGAAATACCTGTTGGGTAGGCTTGTCTGGCGAGAGGGGACGCTTCCCCATACGCGACGCCTGGTAACGATCGGGTTTGACGCCAACGTGCCGGATGAGATGGGCATGCCGCCGCTCCACCTTGCGGGTTGGGAAGGCATGCTCGACGTTATGACTTTCTTCATGGACCAGAATCCCGATCTCGACCATACCAACGCCTATGGGGGAACACTCCTGTCGACAATCGTCCATGGATCGGAGAACTGCCCCCAACGAGACCGGCGAGAGCACGTCGAATGCGCTCAGCTGGCCCTGGAACACGGCGTCGGCCTTCCGAGGAAGGCGGCCCAGTTTGCGACGGATTCGGAGATGTCCGCTTTCCTCGCCGATTGGGCTGAATCACACCCGGAGCAAGTCGTGGAACACGGCGTGGTTTGATCGAGAAAACCGGGGGACGGTCGATGGAGCGTGAGCACAAGCTCGTTTGCCGGAAAACGACTATGCGGAACTGCGCCCCCAGAACTTGTCCAAAAGTTGCTCCGGTGACGTAAACGTCGCTTTTGCGGACAACTCGGCAAATCCCCAAAATCGATGCACAAACAGAAATCGAGACAGTTCTCGAATGAGGTCGTCCGAAAGAGACTCGCCATATCCGTCCAATAGCGCCTCCGCCACGGCGGGTTCACCAAAGGCGTGATCAAGTAATGGCGCCGTAAAGTCGTAATACGGATGACCGATCATCGCATCCCCAAAGTCGATGATTCCAGAAAAGCGCCAATAGCCGCCGGTGTGCTCTACCAATACATGATCGTGAGTGAGGTCGCCGTTGAGAACGACCGGCCGTATGTCGTTTTGTGCTATCGGATCTACGAACGCCTGTACCCACGACAGTTTCTCTTCGACAAGACGATGGTGGGTTGGCAAATCGTTGACGCGTTCACGAAGGAACGTATCCCAATCGAACGGCAGTTCGTCGATGAGCGGCTGGCTATGAAGCTGGCGAATAAACTCCCCGAGCTCGCCCATGATTGCCGCCTTCTCTGCAAAGTCTATGGATTGCCAGATTTTACCGGTCGGTGTGCCACCTAGAACGGTCATGATGAGGTACGGCCAACCCTCGAGTTCTCCGGTTGCTACCAGCTCCGGGATCGGCAATCCCGTCAGACTGGATAGACACGCAACCTCTACGGCGTAATCGCGCGGCCACAAACGGCAGAACAGCTTGACTATGTGGTTTTCAGCCCGAAAAACGATGTGGGTTCCCAATTCGGCCCTGTGGAGCTCGGAGGGGGAGATGCCGTGTCGTTGGCAGATCGCGCGTATAGCCGGAAGCCATACCTGATCGTTAACAAAAAGCGAATCGTATTCGCTTTCTTCCATGTGCGATGGGAGAAGCCCCGGACCATTGGCGGCAGTCATGAGATACCTACGTTCTAAGCGGATCTACCGATTCGTGCAAGGGCGATCGATAGTCCTGATCAGCCGTTCTGGAGCGGGCCGTACCGCGCGCCCGACTCGGTAATGGAGTGGCGTTCCGGACAGGCGTGGTCAGGGCGTGATTGCGGCCGAAGGAACGGACGCGCCGGGGCCGCTCACCGTTAGCTCGATCGCGGCAAGGATCGGATCGTCGGCGTAGAAGTCAAACACGCCGAGACCCTGATTCCAGTACATCTCAAGCGTCTGGACGGCGTTCCCGTCGACATCAAAAACCGTCGCCTCAACTACCGGTGGATTGTTCGGCAGATAGACGTTCACCGTAGCGCGCGTTCCGGAATACGGCATATCAACCCGCAAACCCTCGGGTGGAATCACCAAACCCTGATACGTATCGTCGTAACGAACTTCCAGCCCACGATCGGTATTTGGAGTGGTAAAGCCAAATCCACCGATCGTACCTGACGATTGTCCTGCAGATCCGACGGCGCGCCGATAAAAGGCGATAATATGCCCACCGTCGCTAAAAAGAGACTCGATGACTTCGGCATCTAGATTCAGCTCGACGAGCTGATCTGCGGGCTCCTGGGCGGTGGCGATGCCGACGGACAATGGAATTAGCGTGATCACATATAGCGCAAGCTTCATGACTCGCAATTCTAGTGGGCGAAAAGATTTGTGACAATCGGCGAGCGCCGAGACTAAATTGAGTTGCCCGACAGCAGTTTGCCTCGACGGCGTATTGTACTTGAACGCGCTGTTACACAACAGATTTTGTTCCAATAAACCAAATCTATGCTACAACGTTACAAAGTGAGTTTTAGTCATCTGTTGGCGTCAGTTAACCGTATCGTCGGAAGACGTAAGCTCGTGAGCGTTGTCGCGATCGTAGCGTTCGTTGGAGCTTCTTCCGCGAGCAGTCGATGGTCGACGACGATGCATGACTTTGAGGACGTCGGTCTTGGTGGAATCGTTGTCTCGGGTGTTGTTTCCGTGCTCGGGTACCTACTATGGAAGATGATTGCCGTTTGCGCAGTTGTGGCAATTGTCAAAGCGGCCAACTTTGCCTCCGTAGCCGCTGGGCGGACCAGCGGATCGTTGCGCCGGTTCGCCAGGGTAGTTCTTGCCGATCTGTCGTCGGGATTACGCGCCCTTCCCTACATGCTACTGACCGTTTTCCTCGTTCTCGTCTTTATGGCGATTCTCTCCGTCTCAATCCCCGCGACCTCTATCGGCGTCTTTGGTCTTCTCGTCATCTTTTGCATCAATCTATCCCTCTGTATTCCCGCTTTTTGGGCTCGTGCTCGATTCGGGTCGGCGCACATCTTTGTCACCATCGCCGATGTCCGATCCTGGGGGGCGACTTACTTCAGCGACGAGCTGTTTTCAGTGAATCGCGAGTTCGTACTAAAACTCGTTGCGATGCAGATCGCCGCACTGGCGACATTTGTTGCGATTTCCGGGATTCTTGCGTACCTCGAAATCCCTCGGGCGATAATGTGGTCCGTGCCGGTATTGCTCTTGGTTGGCACGACGAATCTCTACTCTTACGTGGGCAGGGCCCTTCTCGTCGACGAACTTGGCGAACGCGTTACCAACCTCGGTGCGGCTGCGACAGCGAACTCGGGGAGCTAGTTACGAAGCCCTTGGTCCGAGAAACGGTGCCTTCCCGCGATTTATGCTCGAGTTCAGCGGTTTGATATCCAGTCACCTATTACGTTTTCCGGCTAAACTGATCTTCACGCGGAGTCTCGGTCGCACTGTTGGTGCACCTTACCGTTCAACGAAATCGGATCGTCCCGGAAAGAACTGGCCCACCTAAGTTGCCGTCGATCGACGCTCGGTAAAGCCGCGGGTCGTTCATCGGTCTTGTTCTTCGGCGTAGGACGAGCTGTCGGTGATTCAGCGAGTGATTTGATAAACGCAAATAGAAACACGTGTTGTAATCCGTACATCCTTTCTCCTTTTTGTTGTCCGAAATCGGACAACTCTATATGAAGATGTAATGTACTTCCTGCCAAAACTGTTGTCAACTATTGGACAACAACTCTTTAAAAGACTGTTCCTGAAGACTACCGAGCAACATCGCGTCGTCGACGATGTTCCGTACGCCGTGCTTTTGCTCGAGTCGGTGGAGGTAGATGTCCAAGTGGATGTGTTGAGACAACAGATCAATCAGGATGACGTCGTCCGAGTACATTCCCCGGAAGTCGGCTCTTTGGTATCCGCGTACGACCAACGCTCGTAGTTGATCAACGACTAACAGTATCTTTTTGTACGGCATTTTGACGCCGGCGTACTTGTCGCTGTATATAAACTCGACCGGGAGTTTGGCCTCGTTGATCAAGTGAAACGAAAACACGATGACTCTAACACCGCGGTCGTGGAGTTCCCGCAGTTCCTTCTCAAACAGATCAAGCTCTACGTTAGTATGAAGGTAAATCTCTTTGTCGGCAGAGAGAAGAAACTCGCGAGTTTTGGTAAGTGTGTTCTCGTACCCCTCGATGTTGGCAAATCCGGTCGGAACTCGATTGACGGACAGCTGCGATAGGGCACTGGTCAGGTCGGCGGCCGACTCGCCCAACTGATCGGTAATTCGTCGAAATAACACGGCCGGTTTTTCCGCGTGGTAGACGCTGGTTTCTCCGGGAGTGAGGACCGCGGCACCGCGTTTCTCGAGATTGGACAGAGCGTTGTAAACCGTGCTGCGTGGGAGATCCACAAGTTTTGCAAGCTGCGATCCGTTAAGGGGAGCGTTCTGGAGGAGTGCAACGTAAACTTGCGCCTCAACTCGAGTGAAGTTAAAGCGGCTCATCTCGTTGATAATCGCTTCGTCAGTGAGCATTGTCGTCAAGTATGGGAAAACTCGCGCTGAATCACAATCCCGGGTTCTCGGAACTACAAAGCTGCGAGCCACCTGGCGATCGTCGCCAAGACCTCGGGCGAGATCGTCTCAGAGATTTGAGCGTACTCCTGGAGGCTGCCGCTCTCCGCGTCTTGAAACAGGTGGTTCTTTCGGGGAAACACGATCACCTCCGCCTTGTCGATGTCGCTCGTTTTAACGATCTGTTCGACGATAGGGGCGTTTTGTTCGGCATCGACTTGTACGTCTAGTCCGCCGTAGAGAGCGAGAAGTGGGCACCGAATCCTCTCGAGATCGATGGCGGGATCATGGGTCAGGAACAAGGCCATCCAAGTTCGGGACAGTTGGTACCGCCAGTGAGAGACTACCTGCCGTCGTCTCGATTCATCCTGCGGGCCGTAGAGCTCTTCATATAACGCTAGAAACTGGGCCTCTTTCTCGGCGGTCGATCCGTGTCCACCGAGGATTCGAGCGAGTCCCCGGATGTAAGGACCGTGACGCCTTATTACCTCTGGGTCTTCCAACACCAGTTCACCCTGCCGAACCAGTATTTCGGTTCCCGGAACCGCGGGACCCGCGAGTGTGACGACAAAGGCGGTTTCAGATCGACGTACCGCGAGCATTGGTGCGATAACTCCCCCTTCGCTGTGTCCGAGCAATCCGATCATTGCTCCGTTTATTTCATCGCGGCCAAGGAGATAGTCGAAAGCACCCTCTACGTCAAACGAGATCTGGTATAAATCCCAGTCCACCCCTTGTACGGGGTCGGTCAGAAACCGGTCGTCAAACCGAAGAACGGCCCAACCACGACGGGTCAGGTAGTCGGCGATCACCGCAAAAGGGCGGTGTCCAGCCACTTGCTCGTCGCGGTCCTGTTGCCCGGATCCGGTGATCAGAACGACGGCGCCAACGGGATTAGATCGCGCGGCCCCCTGCGGAAGCGTCAGTGTCCCGTGGAGGAGATGTCCGTCATACGCGCTTGGAAACTCAACATCCTCGATTTGGTACGGAAAAGGGGGCCTGGGATCCTGCGGTCGCTCCGGCGGTTGGGAATCGCAACCCGCGAAAAACAGAAAAAGCGGAACAAAGGGCCAGAGCACGTGGATTTCATTTAGACGCACGATTTTATCATCGCTCCGATAGTCACGCCTGTACAGAGAAACACATGGAATTGACCGTCAGCGCGCCACCGATTCCTCCAGTATCCCGCGTAACTCGTGATATGATATAGCGTTGCGTTAGAGCCACCCATTGCGTTTTCGCGGATCATTCGGGACAGCCCCGCGTTTTGGGTGGTAAGGAGTTTAGCGATGAAGCTCGATTTACAAACTGGAACGTGGCTCAACGGACCCTCGTCTGGCAGAGTTACCGGCGACTCTGTTGAGATCGTTACAGAGCCGAATACTGATTTTTGGCAGCGGTCGTACTACGGCTTTAGAAACGACAATGCTCCGGCGCTTTTATTCGCGAGCGACCAGAACTTTACGTTTACTATCAAGGCCCAGTTTACGTACAAAAAACAGTTCGATCAGTGCGGACTGATAATCCGCATCGACGATGAGAACTGGTTTAAGTCGTCCATCGAGTTTGAAAATGAAACCTTCTCAAGACTCGGCAGCGTCGTGACCAATGCTGGATATTCTGACTGGGCAACGATCGATATCAATCTACCTACCGAGATTTGGTATCGCCTGAGCCGTAGGGGACCAGACTTCTTGATCGAATACTCGCTGGACGGAACTGACTTTCGGCAAATGCGAGTTTTCCATCTACATGCGCTCGGCGAAACAACGAAAGAAATGGGCGCGGTCGATCCACCAATGCCTGCCCGGAACTCGATCCGGTTTGGCGTGTACGCCTGTAGTCCAGCTGATTCCTCGTTTTCCGCTTTGTTCACCGATTTTACAATCGAACCGTGTCGTTGGTCGGCGCATAGTCCCGCGTAGCGGATCTCGCGAGCAGGCAAAAGCCGGAGGTTGAGAGGAGCTTTGTAGTCGGCGTAATTGCAATCCGATCGGGGCTCGTTTGTTGGGTAGGCAAGACCCTCGCGGTCTTCTCGTTGCCCAGGACGGTTAGGCTCGGGGTTTTTGAACCGGAGAGTGAGGTGGACCGAGGGATGTAGCTTATCGAACGGTTTAGCCGGGGTATCATCGACTTCCTGCTGACGTGGGTTTTCCCCCTTGGTGGTCTGTTGATGCTTCTTGGTCATGATCGCAATGGCGATCGAGATCGCCGCAGCTTTAGACCTTACGGCCAATGGCCATGATGTGAGGACTCGCCCCAATTATCGATCGGTCGGCCTCGACGCGCCGCGCGGTGTCAAGCGCTGCCTGCCACGCCGGAGCGTCCGCCTTTAGTCGATCTAGATCTTGGGCCGCCCAAAGCACGCTCTCTATCGCCAGTAAGTCGACATTGAATCCCGCTTTTGTCATTTCCTCTTCGAGTTCGAACGGATGGTAAAAGTAGGCATCCATAAAGTACTCGGGTCGTCCGGTCGGATTTCGGTGCCTGCTGGTCTCGATATCGTCGGCGACGATGTTGCGAAACGCGTCGTCATGGATAAATCCGCTCGATAGACCGTCGATAAACGACACAAACTTGCTGATCGCCGCGGCGAAGACGATACCGGTCGGTTTGAGCACCCGGTGGACATTGGCAAGGACCGCCATACGACTGGTCACATCCGGGAGATGATAAAGCGGTCCAAGCAGAAGAACGGTATCGATCGAGCTGTTCGCGAACCTGAGGTTCCGCGCATCGCCAAGCTCGGCGGACCAGTCTATAGTTGACTCGACGGCGCCAATCCGCTTTTTTGCGATTTCCACGTGCCGCGGAACAACGTCGATCAGGTAAACTTCATATCCGCGTTGGCGCAGCCAGGCGGCGTAGCGTCCGGTACCACCGCCAATATCCAGCACGGTCAACGGCGGATGTGGTAAGAAACGAATAAGAATGTCGATCGTACGAACCCACTCAACGTCGCCGTACGGGTCCGTCAGCCGATCATCCTCCGAGAAGTCGTTTGTGTAATAGTCCAAAATAGACTGCGCCACGATCCCTATTCGCTCCGTTTTATGTTGACTTGCCACGGATAAAACGCTGATCAGGACGACAAAAAGCGTACTTCAAGACATCGCGCGAGGGAAAGGGCCGCGAGTATCCTGGCTCAACCGGCGTCCGTCGATGAACGAATCCCCGTACTCTCCTCCGTCGTTACGCCAATTCCGAAGCAATCCCCTCGATCCGACCGTGCGCGCGGAGCGTCAGAAGGGTGCGAACAGTCAACTCTCCGGTCCATTCTTTGCAGGCGCGTTCCCACTCCTCCGGGAATCGGCCCCACTCCCAGAACGGTACCCATGAGCCGTTTGCGGTCTGATTTGCGATCTCGAAATCAAGGTTGCGCGAGAGCTCATCGGCTAACTCGTCGTAAAAGATCGCACTCGGGCGGGGAACGACCCAGCAGGGGCGGAGACTATATTCCCACCATTCTGTCTCCTCAAGCGCGGTGATTTTCCGGACGATCGGGCGGAGCCGGCGCACGAGTTGCTCCCGCAATGTCGGCGGGGCAACACGCGCGAGGCGGAGAAAGCATAGAAATACGTGCATCGCGGGTGCATCAGGAAGTACATCTAATGCACGCTCTACCGCCCTGACCGCATCGTCCAGATCGTTGGGCGGGACAAGTGGCGCGTACGCGACCAGCGCGGCGATTAATTCAGCGTTGGGATTGCCCCACTCCGCAGGTCCGCGTCCGACCCACTCCTGGTACGTCCACCACGGGGCGGCGGGATAGTCGTCGATCGTCCGTGGGACCGGCCGCCACGACCATCGTCGGCGATCGACCGTCGCAAGGAGGTAATCGATCGCCCGAGTCACCACAGGATGAGCGGGCGGCGCATCCACTGCGCGGAGATACGCAAACGCGGCGACGGTCGCCGCCGGCGACGATTCGGGAAGACGAAAGTCGGGCTCGATCGCGTGACCAAAACCGCCATCGTCATTCTGGTATTCGGCAACCTGCTCAATAACGTGGTCGGCCTCACCACGTTCAAAAAAATACCGAAACAGGGCACTGTCTACCGGTCGCGCGTTACGCTCGACGTAGGTTTTCGCGCGTTTATACTGGTCTTCTGTCAGGATTTTCACTGATTTCCTCACCAGATCATAGCACGCTCACCTCAGTCCCGCGCTCGATTTTGATTACGTCGTGCCGGTAGCGGTTTACATTAAAGCGAACATCCAAAGTACACCGGGATCGCTATTCTCGCGATGGTGGCGGTTACATCCTCGGTGGTTATGACCACTTGGGAGCAGGGGGTTCGTAGTTCACGATTCGCTCCACAATTGGTTCAATCGTCTCCTCGAGGATAAGCATGTCTGCGTAAACTTGTTTGACAAATCCTTCAGCGACCATCTTGCCGAGCAAGGTCACGATTGGCGTGTAGTAACCTTTGGTGTTTAGCAACGCACACGGCTTGTGATGGATGCCGAGTTGTGCCCAGGTCCACTGTTCAAAAAACTCTTCGAGCGTTCCCAATCCGCCGGGGAGGGCGATAAACGCGGATGCCATCTCGGCCATTTTTGCCTTTCGTTCGTGCATCGACTCAACAACGATTAACTCGCTGAGCCCTGGATGCGCAATTTCTCTTTCGACCAAAGCCCTCGGCATCACGCCGATTGCCGTTCCCCCACCGGAGAGGACGCCGTCAGCGACGGCGCCCATCAAACCGACGCGACCGCCGCCGTACACCAGGGTGATTCGCTGTTCCGAAAAAAACCGTCCCGTTTTTTCCGCATAGCTACGATAAACCGGATCGTTCCCATTACTCGCTCCGCAAAAGACGCAGATGTTCATGGCTGTCCTCCACGAGGACAGAGTATACCTGTTCTCAATCAAACGGATCGATCAACCTGTTACGCCGCCGTGGCCGCCCGCCAATTAGCTCTTGAGAGAAACAGCTGCCGGTCGGACGCCACGATTATGCCGGCGACCGCAAAGAGCACCACAGTCTCAACCACTTTGGTCACATTGGTAATCGCCAGGAGCTCCTGCGACAAATTGATGATCAGATGAAACAGTACGGCCGCAATTACGCTCTTCCCGTTCTTAATCCAAACCCAGCTGATGACGATGCCGAGAGGTACGATTGATACAAAGAAGTTGAGCGCGAAGATCGGATGGAGCTGCAAGATTTCGTATTGGTACGAATCTTTGACGAACATCAACGGTAGATGCCACGCAGACCACAGAGCGCCAAAGATCACCGACGCGACTAAAAAGTTATAGCGACTCTGAATACTGTCGAACGCGTATCCGCGCCAGCCGAGTTCCTCAAACGATGCCGTAAGGAGCAACAGTATCAAGACGGGGACGAATCCGCTCGAGAACGAGAAGCCGCCGGTAGGTTGGAACTGGCTAACCGGTTCGCCCACGAGCAAAGATAAGAGTGCGGAAACGACGACGATCGCGGGCATCAGAAAAAGGAACAAGGGGATTGTTCGGACGTTGAAGAGCCGGAGATCAATAACGCGCTTCCAAAAGTCACGTCGAATCTGGCGGTCCGGCGATCTCAAGATCATCGTCAATGAAACGGCAAATGGTGCGAGGAGCCCGGCCAACATAAGGATCATGTAGTAATCCTCAAACGTCGGGTGAAAGCTCGCGTAAGCACCGCAAAACCAGAGTGCAAATGTTGCTGCGAACGTAATGAGGAAGTAGCGGATCGGCTTATATGTATTGGTTTGAGTCATGGTTGTTCTCCTTTATCCAAACGAATAGAAGGTGGAAATCACCAGCGAGGACTGAACGCGGCTCACGGTGAAAGGTGAATCGGCGGCGTCGCCCAACAGAACAGTCCCGCCCAGCTGTGCGCCGACGCCAAGATTGCTCGCAAATATGTGCTCGAAGCCTAGGATTGCTCTGACGGAACGGAGCCCGGCAACCGCGTCAAAACGGGAATGTTCGTCGGTCTCGTATGGCAGCGCGTACCACGCGTCCGCGTAGGATTCGTTCATCAGGTCAAACAGGACGATCGCTTCGACCGCGCCGCGATCTCCTATTGGCAACGGGAGCAGGTACATAGCGGATAGCAGCAGCCCCTGTTCGATCCGATCTCGGCCGCGATCGGCGGGAGGATCCACGCGCGCTGGACGATACCCCACAACGGCACCGACAACGCCTACGGGGGTGAGGTATCCCGCCGTCAGGTCAACGGCGACGAACTCCTCTACATTCGGTGTATCGCTCAGGCGCCGCTTCGCGCGGTCGCTGTAGGACCCGGGGGCGGACAGCACACCGTTCCATTCTCGAAGACGAGAACTTCCAACGTTGACCGACGCCGAGACGAGCTGTCCGCGTCCGGGATCAAAAAACGTGACGCCGATGCCGTCCATGACGGAGGTGGACAGCGAAATCCGTTCGCGGGAATACGCAACTTCGACTTCGGGCAAAACAGCACTGACGTAGTCGTCAGATCCGTCGTAGATAACGGTGCCGGCTGCCGCGGCTCCGGCGCGAATGCTCCACGTATCGTCCGCGACGGCCGTCGGTAAAGCGAGGATAGCAACAAGGACGACGGTAAACAAAACTCGATAGAACCTAACCATTTGAACCTCCACAAAATGTGATGGACAAACGGTACGCCACGATTCGGCATCCGAGTATCGAACAAATGTCGTGTTTTGGCCGAACTTCCCTACGAATTTCGTCGTAGTCCTAAGAGCAGAGAACGTTAAGGAGCTCTACCCGGCTCCGGGCACCCGCCTTTTGATAGAGATTGTAGATGTGCGTTCTCACGGTGGCCGGCGAGATGCCGAGATCCGCGGCGATTTCTTTGTTTGTGAGCCCGCGCGCAATCAGGAGGGAAATCTCGGATTCGCGCGCCGAGAGCCCGAGTTCGCGAATCCTCGCATCCGGGATGGCGTCGAGCAGCCGCGATCGCTCTCCCGAGGTCCGAAAAACGTGAACCGCCGCACCCATAGAGACGATATTCCACGCGGCGAAAAAGGCATGATCGAGAGAAACGTACGAAAGCCACGGTATGTTCGCTGCGGTAACCACGTATTCGATCACACCAATCGGAGCAAAGAGGAGCGAGATGAGGCCGTAGTTTCGCAAAAGGAACCGAATCGCTGTCGTTTCCGAGGTGAGCTTGTTACGAAGAATCGTTATACCAAACCCCGCCATCCCGAGGCCAAACGCTACCATGCTACCAAAGTCCCAGGCGCGCTGTGCCCGCACAGTTAACGCCACCGACGAGCCGGCGGCTGCCGCGACGAGATTTAGTAACTCGAGAACTGCCGCGACCAAGGCGAGATACACAAGTATTCGAGATACAAGGGCAACCGGGTCCTGTCGGATTGGAGAGGGCGCAACGAATCGGGTGAGGTGAAGGACAGATGCCCAAACCGCGATTGAGCACAGCATTATCAACACGATGAGTGTGATCTCAACCGCCCGAGTGACACCGGAAGGCTGCGCGACTGCAACGAAGTACGCTACCATCAAACCCGTCGCGACGAGGAATGCCGCCTGGATCACCATTAGAGGATAAATGACCCGGCTTTTGACGCGCATGCTCAGAAGCAATAAAGCCGTGCCGCCCATAAATCCGGTGGCAAAGAATACGGTATAGAACCCGATTAATACTCGTTCCACGCGACAGTCCCTTACTCTTCCCCAGTAGTTTACATCGGATTGTTACGCGATTGGGTGCGACGAGGGTGAAAGGTCGTTTACATAACAGAAACCCGCAGAACAAGCGCCAAAGGCGGACGGGAACCAGGACGAACGTTCCGCGGTCGGCGAGCGGGCCCAGTATCGACAGGTTATCTGCCACCTCTCACCGCTACCGCGACCCATATAGTCGGTGTGGATTATCACGGGCAACGAGTCCCCAGATACCGCGCGTTTCACAGATTCCTCGCACATTCGAGAAAAGGTATTCGGTATCCGGCGTGCGTCCGTTGTAGTTGATATGCGGCCAGTCCGACCCCCAGACGATTTGATCCGGATTCGCTTCCAGCAACGCGATCGTTGTCGCGACCGTGTCACGGTACGGCGGCGGACCAGAACTGATACGATACGGCGCTGAGACTTTGATCCAGATGGCACCACTACGCAGCGCGCCGAGCACCAGTTGGAAATCTCGCGCCATTTCTTCCCGATCGACGCGACCAAATCCGTGGTGATCGAGGACAATCGGGACATCGGCGGCGGCGAGGATATCGGCGTATTTCACATACGAGGCGGGTTCGCAGAGCACTTCGATATGCCAGCGGAGATTGCGGAAAACGGTCGCGTGTCTGACGATATGCGTCGGCCGGTACTGGCCGGGCACTCGGAGGTTAAGGCGACAACCGCGGAATCCGGCATCATCGAGGTCCCGAAGTTCTTCCACGGTCTCGTCGCCGCGCAGTAGGGCAATACCACAGTAGTTCGACCCGAGACGACGAAGCGCCGTCTTGGTGACGGAGTTGTCTTCTCCGTAAACGTTCGATTGAATCAGCACTCCGTGGGTAACGCCGATTCTTTCGTGAAGATCGCGATACCGGCCGATATACTCATCCAACGTTCCATCGGGGGGATCGAACGTGCGGCGCGGATCTCGGGAATACTCGTCTCGACCCGCAAAAATATGAGCATGAGTATCCCAAACCGGTGAAGAAGCTCTTTTACCGGTTGCCATTCATAAACTCCATGTCCCGAAGTTGAATTAACTCGGACTCAACGATTTCGCGGTGCAGAGCCGGTAGTTCGGATAGAAATCGGGCGTCGATGATTGCCTCCAAACGACCGCCGGATCGCGAGAGAATACCGGCCTCCACGGTTGTCCGATCGACCGCCGCTCTGATCGAGGCCGTGTCGCTGAGATACCTACCGTGGTATACCTCAACGCGGACGGCCCCGCGCGTTTGGCGCTCGATTTCCGGACCAAAATCGGCCGACAAGTACTGATGTAGCTCGGAGCCGATTGCCAACGGATGGGCGATCTGGAGAATCTGCGGTCGAGAGACCGCCGCCGGAAAGGGAGCATACACGCCTACCGTTGCCTCACTAAAAGGATGCGATTCGGCGAGACTCGGGCTACAGGAGACGGTCCCCCAGACAACGCCGATGACAAGAACCAAAAGCGGAATCCATCGTTTCGTGTTCAAACGGATCCTCCGTTGGCGTCGTGGAAACGGCCCGGGGTCATGCCGACGTGACGTTTAAACGTCCGGATAAATGACTGAACGCTTAAAAATCCGCATTCGGAGGCGACCGAAGCGACGTTACTCGATCCGCTTTTTAGCATTCCCATCGCGTGGGAAACCCGCACTTGCCCCACAAAGTCGACAAACGAGGAACCAGTCTCACGTTTGAACAAGGTACTCGCATATGCAAGCGAGATTCCCGCAAACTCCGCCGCATCGTTGAGGCCGATATCCGATTGATAGTTCTGCTCGATGAATTCCTGCATCCTGTTTACGTGAGCCGATTGCGGCGTTTGCGACAGGTCCCGGCCGTAGCGTTCCGAGACTACTCGGTTGAACAACGCGAGGACGTGTCGGGCGGTCACGCAATGCTCCATTTCGAGGACGTAATTCGTTGCCTGACGAAGATCGATCTGAGCGATCGCATGCGCTACTTCGCGTCGAAACGATCGTTCCGAAACTGCTGTAGCATACACCAGGAGGTCCTCGGTCATCGTCTTCATTTCTGCGACCGGGGACACTGGTAGAACAGTAGCGGCGGCAACAACCCGCCCGAGATCAGCCGCCAGATCCGTAGCCCGTTCGTCCGTAGGGAGGGAACCGTAGCGAATCGGACCGTCAAAACCGGCGAAGCGCGCGTGGCGATACGCCGCAAGCGCCTGATCACGTAGCAGCGTGAGCATGCCGTCTGGTCCGGTAACCTCACTGAGCCCGACGGGACCCATTTCCCGCCGCGCAGTGAGAAGAGCCCCGGCAATCGTCTCCGTTTCGTCGTCGACACCGAGAACGGCGATCTGACAGCTGGGGTTTAAAGGTCCGCGGTACAGGATCGGCGACCACGACACGTCAACGTCGATATCGCATATAACCGCCATCCGCCGGGCGACGATCGGATGAGGAGGAAATGACGATACGTCAGGGGGTGGCGGAGCTTCGGCGCCAAAAACCTCCCAAGCAATCTCGTGCTGTTGGGCTGCCGTCTGGAGTTGAGCGTTCTCCGTAATGAGCGTATCTCGATCGTTGGACAACTCAAGATAGGCCTGTTCGGCCTGCCCGATTTCATCACGATAGCCGGACGCCTTTGCCGGGAGGGCAAACACGGAGGTAAGGTGTGAAACTGGGACGTAAAGACGCGCCGCGGCGATATACGCGATTCCGACGCCGACGGCCACCCACGCGAGCGTGAGAAACGCCACAATCCGGGCGAGGTATTGGAGTCGCTCGCGATGCGTGCTCTCCGAGGCGGCAAGCACCAGTGACCACGGCGACAACTCCAGCGACGTCTCGGCAAAAATGTATCCGTTACCGAGAACCGACTGTACCTCGGGTAAGGAACGACCGATGTGGGAAGACGATGGGTGACTTAGCACGGTGCCGACTTCGTTCACAACAAACATCGAGGCATCCGCGACCGGATCAGAATCCAATAGCGTCGCCAGCTGCGAGACGAGAATATTGACGACGAGGAATCCATCGGTATCCCAGGTACCCCTCGGGACGGCCTCTATGAACGAGAGCACGTGAAAGGAGTTTCGGTTGGAGTCAAAGATGACGCGAGGCTCCGTCTTCAGCGTACCAAGGAAGAACGTGTCCAGTTCACCGAGCCACGTTCTGTCGTAAAACTCGCGAAGCTCGACACGGGCACCGTCTGAGGTGAGAACTATTCCGTCATGAGAGGTGTACAGGTATACCGACAATACCAGGTCAAACGTGGTCGATAGTTGGCTCATCGCATCAACGGCGGCGCGGACATGTAGGAGGTCGCCATCCGATCCGAGAATCGCCGTCCTAATGACGTCTCGATTTGAGGCGAGAACCCGCAGTGAACGGTCGAGGGTATTGAGTGACAGGTTTACGGCTCGCTGGGCACCGGTAAAAGTCGAACCGAGTTGCCGCGCGTAGTCTTCGGAAAAGTACCGCTGTCCCTGCCGAAGAACCACGAGGTTGGTTCCGACGACGGGGACCACCATTGTCAGCGAGAGGACAACCAGAATCCGGAGAAAGAACCCCTTGCGACGAAATGCGGGACGGCGCTGCCTTCTTCTTGTATCGTTCGTGCGTACCCTCCCGTTTATTTTAATCGAATAGCAACGTCGGAAGCGTCATAGAGATCGCTGGAACGAACGTGACTATCATGAGAACAACGAGCAGAGTCATCAAGTAGGGAAGAATTGATCGTGATATCCGCTCAAACGGCACGTTAGAAATCCCCGATAGCACGTAGAGCACGAGTCCGACCGGCGGCGTCATCAAACCAAGCATGAGATTCAGGATTACGATGATTCCGAAATGTACCGGTGAAAGACCGATCGACGCGGCGACCGGCATGAGTACCGGAACGAGGATGACCATGGCTGCCGCAGGCTCGAGAAAGAGGCCTGCAATTAATAGGACACCGTTTATGATCAGCAGCAATACGATGCGACTGTCGGAGAGGCTCAACAGATACTCGGCGAAGCGCTGCGGGATTTGCGAAACGGTTAGGAGATACCCAAACAGGCTGGCGACGGCAATGATAAACAGTATGCCTAGCGTCGTCTTCAGTGATGACAGGACGATCCGGGGAATATCGCGCGGATGGATCTCGCGATAGAAAAAACCCAGTACGAGGGCATACCCGACGGCTACGATAGCCGCCTCCGTCGGCGTGACGATTCCAAACACAATACCTCCGATGATGATCACCGGAGTAAGCAGGGCGAAGAACGAATCGCCCAAACTCTTTAAGACCTCCCTAAACGGCGCTCGTTCCGGTTTGGGAAACGAGCGAATCCGACTGGTGATGAGGATCGCCACAGAGAGAGCCACCGCCATGAGCAGACCGGGAATGAGACCGGCGGCGAACAGTCGCCCGATCGACACGCTTGCGACGACGCCGTAGACCACTGCCGGAACACTTGGCGGGATGATGGGCCCGATGATTGCCGAAGCTCCCGTTATCGAAAGACTGAAGTCCTCCGGGTAGCCGGCATCTTTCATCGCTTCTAGCTCTATCGCCCCGAGGCCCCCGGTATCAGCCACCGCTGAGCCGGACATGCCGGAAAAGATCACGCTCGCCGCGATGTTGGCGTGGCCGAGACCGCCCGGAAACCGGCCGACCACCGCATTGGCAAAACGAAAGATTCTTCGAGTTATGCCGCCGGTGTTCATAAGGTTGCCGGCTAGAACGAAAAAGAGCATGGCGAGAAGGGGGAAGGAATCGACACCACGACCGAGTCGCTGAGCGACGATATACAGGGAGATGTCTTCGATAAAGATGTAGGAGAGCGCGCCCGCGAGCATGGCGAAACCGACCGGCGTCCCGAGAAACAGGAACAGAATAAACACGGCAAAAAGGGCGACTACGGCCATGTTACTACTCCCTCTCCAGATCTATTTTAGGGCGAATAGCAGCGACAAACGCCTGAGCAATCTGCGAGATCAGGTACAGGGCGAGAATGCCAAATCCGACAGGGAGCGACAGATAGACTAATCCCATGTCGAGTTGCATACCGGTCGAAAGGACGCCAAACTGATTCCGGGTAAACTCGATCAAACCGGGAAACAGACCAACTATGAGAATCAAAAGAACTGAGTCCGCGACTGCGGTGACGATCCTCCCTGCCCGCTGCGGTAAACGCGAGCGAATCAACAGCATCCGAACGTGGGAGTCGTGCCGGACGCCAAATCCCATTCCGAAAAAGGTCATCCATACGTAGAGATATCGGGCGAGCTCTTCGCTCCACCTGAGCGGAGTGTTGAGCAGATAACGCGATACGACCTGGGCGGACAATGCCACCACGCAAGTAATTGTCGCCGCGATGAGAAGCGAATCTTCGATGCGAAAAAGGACGCGAACGACGCCAACAGAACGTGCTGGAACGGACATGCGGTTCTCCTGCGGCGACGGTGTAGATAGAACGAGTCGATCGACACCGCCAACCGCGATAACTGAGCGAGGTTTCCGGGATCAGTTGACCGCTTTGATGCGATCGAGAAGTCCGACACCCCACGTCTCTTCGAACTCGGAATACAGTTCGCTGACCCGGGCCTCAAACAGCGACTTATCGGGTTCGATATAGGTCATACCGTTCTCGATCAAGTCTTCTAAGTAGGCGTCCTCAAGGGCAAAGCTCTCCCGCGTCGTCCATTCGGCAGTATCGATGCCCGCTTGAATGACGGCTTGTTGTAGATCTGCCGGAAGCGTCTGATAGAACGCATCGCTGACGTAAAACATGTTCGCCTGGATCGCGTGCCCCGTGTTCACGATGTATTGCTGCACTTCGTAGAACTTGCTGGTAAAAATCGTAGCCGGTGGGTTTTCCTGACCATCGACAACACCCTGCTGGAGCGCGAGGTATACTTCGGAAAACGACATCGGATTGGGCGTTGCGCCAATCGCCTCGACCGTGGCGAGAACCATCGGATTGCCCGGTACGCGAATCTTAAGCCCATCCAGACCTTCGGGGCTTTCGACTGGCGTGTTGGTCGTGGTGAGAAAACGGGTACCGTAGTACGCAGCGCCGATCGTGCGAGCGCCGGAAGCCTCCAGCACGCCTTGGGCAATCTCCGCGAATACGTCGCTGTTGATGATACGCATATGGTGTTCGCGGTCCCGTGAGATATACGGCGCGTCAACGATCAACGCGGGTGGATAGCGCTTACCCGCTTCGCCGTACCCGGTAACCGCGAACTCAACTGCGCCGGCCGAGACCGCATCAAACAAGTCTTTTTCGTTTCCGAGTTGCTCGTTGGGAAAGATCTGAACCTCAATTCTTCCGTCGGACAACTCGTTGAGTCGCTCAGCGAAGAACTCCGCGCCGAGGCCAAACGGATTCTCGCGCGGGAAGATATGGGCAAGACGAGTTTGATAAACTTCGATCCCTTCTTCTGCCGACTCCGATTCCTGGTCTCCTCCAGCCGCAATCGTCGCAAGCGGCAGGAGTACCAGAAGGACGACAATCACATTGCGAAGCAGTTTCATTTTGATACCTCCAGTGTTTCGGTGTGGCGTACCGGTAGCCTGCGCTCAGCGTAGGAGGACATCATGGGGCGAGCAAGGGGCGATTTTTTTGACGACTTCGCCTGCGCCCACTAAAAAAAGCGTTCATCGAGTAAAAGATACGTGAACAAATCACGACGAAGGCGCCAAAACGGCCGCTGGGAGGAGTAACCCGAGAAAGAACTCCCGTCCCGCCCCCCGGGGCATCTCACAACATCTGTTCAGTATGGACGCTTTCGAGAACGTGACGTTGTGTCGCATTTATGAGCCTCGCGGCAGTCAACTTGCGATGCTTGACGCGGCAGGTAACTGATTCCAGACTGACAAGGGGCCAAGAGGGAGGCGCTCAGCGGTAGCAGGAGGCGATGGTTTGTCACAGGACTATTCAAAATTAAGTCGGAAGATCAATCCGATGCCGGACAACGTCAGGGAATCGCTTGAAGCGAGAGGCTTGCTTGAGTCGTTCTATCAGCGACCCGCGTATCAGCAAAATGACTACATAGGCTGGATTGAGCGAGCAAAACGTAAAGAGACTAAAGAAAAACGGCTCACGCAGATGCTCTACGAGCTGGAAGTAGGAGGCGTCTATATGAACATGGACCATCCTGCTTCATCACAACGATGACGGACCGGCTTACTCCGCGGATCGGCGCAGTGGTGAGCGCCGATATTGCGGTTCCTCAACACTCACGCGAAATCGCTTTTTACTCGAGCGTACTCACGACCGGCAAGGTCCCGCTGTGGCGGGAGGATCTCATGAACAACCGAGGAATTCCGATCATCGGCCTGGGAGAACGTACGCCCGAGTACGCGGCACTTCCGCTGCAATGGATGCCGCATATTTACGTCAGTGATGTGGCGCGTAGCGCACGCCGAGCGGCGGAGTTGGGGGGAGCCGAGCTACTTCATGAACGCGACGAACTCGGGACGAGCCAGTGGGCGGTGCTCATCGATATAAGTGGTGCCGCTTTTGGGATCATTCAATACCTGCCCGACGATGACGTCGCGGCTAGCGAGGAAGTCACGGCGTCTCGTGGCGACGCGATGGCCGGTTGTATCGCCTGGCTCGATCTATCAGTTCCCGACGCGACGGCCAGCTGCAGTTTTTATCAACAGGTCGTTGGTTGGTCGGCAGAGGAGGTCGAAATGGACGAAAAAAATGGTCGCTACGCCGATTACAACATGCTCGACACCGGTGGAAGCGCCGCGGCCGGGATCTGCCACGCCTACGGTATAAACCTCGGTCTCCCGCCTGTCTGGTTGCTGCACCTTCCCGTCGGTGATCTCGGTGAAAGCCTTCGCCGCGTCAGAGATGACGGCGGGACCATCATCAAGGCGTCAAAGGGGACCAAAGGGGAGTTTGCCGTCATTCGAGACCCGGTCGGCGCGTTTTTCGCGTTGGTTCAGGGGTAGGCTTGGTGACGAAGCAAGCGACTGCTATCGAGCGTACTTCCGAGAACTCGACGTTGAGGACCGACAGGCGGACCGAATGGTACTGGCACTAGAAACCCTGTCGGTAATGCGCTCGGTGACATATGCTGTATTGCGAGGTCGTGGTGAAGAGGCAGCCGAGATTGCCCGCCGACTAGACGTCGTCGCTGGTGTACGGGCGAGATCACGCGGGATCTGACACGTTTTGCGTGGTCTTTTCGCGGTCGACGCAGGAGAATAGGGATGAATGACGTTTACTCTGATCTTAAAGAGCACTTTTCCAAAATCGAGATCGTGACAGTCAGCGATGGAAAAGGCGCGCAAGGAATCAAGTACGCCGGCAAGATGTTTGCCATGTTCTACAAAGGTGATCTTACGCTGAAGTTCAGTCCCGAAAGGGTTGCGGAACTGATCGATTCGGGACAAGGAGAGCCGCACGACCCAGGGACGGGTACGCCCATGAAGGATAGGATTCTGATCCCGGTGTCGAACGGCCGGGCGTGGATCGCGCTGGCAACTGAGTCACTGGAATATGTAAGCAAGTAAGTCGGTCACGTTCCCGGGAGGCAACGATCGCGTAAAGGTGTTATTGACTCACGGTATATATCGAGCAAGAAGCGCTTCGGCACGATCACGTAGCCGAGCGTTACGGCGTCATCGTTGAGCATCTCACACCGTTTTAGTATGTCGAGCGTTCGATTGTTTCCGAGCCGTTAAGCAAAGGTTGAACACGCACCTGATGTCCGAGCTCGCGTGTCGCCGAGTCTAAGGCACGTTTTCTAATCTCGTTTTGCTGTCCCGGCTAAACTCAACCCGGTAGATCGGAACCGCGTCGCCGATCGCGGACTGCACGGCACGGAAATCGCTTCGCTTGACACGTGCACGGATGACGGAGTCTCATTGCGTAGGAGCTAATTACATGGCTCAAAGCAACGACAAAAAAGAAGATTCGCGTCCAGACGTATCGGCGATCCGACCGGACAACTCCCGCCTGTACTATGTGGATCACCTGCGGTTCCTCCTGGCGATCCTGGTTGTCATTCACCATGTAGCCGTTGTCTACGGCGCGTTTGTCCCTGGATTCTACTATGTGGAGCCACCGTACGATGATCCGGGAGCGTTTCGAGACCTCATCGTGTTCGCGACGGTAAACCAATCCTGGTTCATGGGCGCCTTCTTTCTTCTTGCCGGTTACTTCGTTCCCGCCTCCTACGACCGCAAGGGATCAAAGGCGTTCGCGACAGATCGTGTGGTACGGCTCGGCATTCCCCTCCTCATCTTCTACTTTGTGCTAAATCCGATCTGCGTCATCGGTTACTGGCTGATGCCCACAGAGCTGACGGGGATTACCGGCGGCTTTAACTTCCGTTCCTGGGTAAGCGCGTATCCTGAGCTTCTCGGCGTCGGCCCAACGTGGTTCCTCGCGCTGCTCCTCGTTTTTAGCGTCGCTTACTTGGGGTGGCGTCAGCTGTTCGACGGTCGATCCGCGCAACGGCATATCGCCGCTCCCAACGTCCTCGTGATTATCGTCGCGACTCTTGTGCTGGCGGGAGTGAGTTACCTTTGGAGATACGTGATTCCGATAGGTCGGTCGGTAATCGGGTTTCCGTCGCTCGCCTATCTACCACAGTACCTTGGATTTTTTCTCCTTGGCATCGCGGCAAAGCGCTTCAATTGGTTAAGGTCGCTTTCCACGATGGCTGGTGTCTGCGGCGGAATCGTTGCGTTGGCGGCGGTGATCTTTCTTTTGCCGTTGGCATTTACCGGCGAGTGGTTCTCTCTTGAGGTTACCGACGCGATCACCAACGGCTTTGGTGGCGCCCACTGGCAATCGGCCGTGAGCGCGTTGTTTGATTCAGTGTTTGCCGTGGGGATAACCCTCGCGGCCCTCACCACGGCACAACGCTTGCTGGCAAGCAGAAGCCGGATTGGTACGTTTCTGTCCGTACACAGCTACGCCGTCTATGTTCTGCACATGCCCGTCGTCATCTTCCTCGCGTACGCAATGCGCGGACTCGAACTGGCGACCATTCCAAAAACAGCGGTTGTCTCGATCGTGGTCGTTCCGGTATCCGTCCTCGTCGCGTTTGTCGTTCGTAAAATCCCGGGAGTCGCGCGGTTTATCTAGTCTGGGCCCGGCGACCAAGCGCATATTGCCGCGGCGACATCCCAATAATGCGCTTAAAGTCGTTGATGAAGTGCGACTGGTCGCTGTACCCGAGATCGTACGCGATCTGTGACCAGTCTGGATTTACTTCGGTATCCGCGAGTAGTGTCGCTCGTTGTAATCGGTCACGCAGGATGATCCACTTTACTCCTACGCCGACGTATCGCTCAAACAGTCCCTGCATTTTTCGAAGACTCATGGCGAACTCCTGAGCCACGGCGCGAACGGTAATCCCGTCACTCTCTTGAGCGCGTTTGATAATTCGGTTCACCAAATCGATATCGGGATCGGGATCCGGAAGGCGGGCGATGACGCGGTCGTTCATCATAGCCAATGCATCCTCGTCGGGACTCGCGATCACTCGCCGGTTAAACGCGTCGTCAACACCCGGAAAGACTTCGTGTGCGGGAACAAAACGGTCGACCAGTTGTTTTGGCGCGGGGTGGAACGCGGCGATGCCGCCGGGCCGAAACATAATCCCGATGATCACCCCGGATCCCTTTACCTCGTAGTCGTACAGTCCGCGGGTCACGCCCGTAACGCGTGCCCCCTCGGGCATGCAGGTGAAGTTGGTATAGGCAGATGGTACGACCTGCACCGCAAAGCTCACTCTAGGCGGGAGGTCCCAGCGGAGTGTCCATGACAGCCGGGCGATGCACGCGAGGCGTCCATCGACCTTATATAGCATTTGGTCGTAGTGCTGCTCGGCCTCCCGCGGACGCAGGACGCGGAAGGGGAGGTGCGAATCAAACGAAAACTCTGCGCTTTTTTGCAATTCTTGCCGCCACCGCTGTCGCTATCCTGTTTGCATGACAACGACGAACTATGCAAACACCCTGATCGAACCGGCCGAGGATTGCAAGGCGGTCGCGCCGACCGTCCCGACTGCGCGCGGCGGCAAGCCGACGGTGGCAACGATGCAATTTGAGATGCTGGCCGGTCGGCCGTACCAATACGACTCGGACGACGTACTCTTTACCGTCTGGGCGATACGCAAAGGATTAGAGCCCGACGACGAATTACGCGCCGAATACTTCTCCAAAGGTCAACCCTGCTTCCGCGCCTCGCCGCTCACCAAACAATTTGGTTGGTCGGTACATAGCAACGCCGAAGGTAGGATTGCACTTGTTGAAACTGGCTCCGACGAGCATCGGCGCCTCCTCGCGAATACGTCGATCAAGAAGATTCGCGCGATGCGTAACTCGCGGAAATGAGGATTCGACGCCGCAAGTCGACATACGCGAACGTTAGATTCCGAGTCGAAGTTTCACCACGAGATAGACCGTATAGATAAGTCCGATATAGCTCAGGTTGTACACAAAGTCTTCGAGCGGAATCGTTCCCGCTTTTACTCCGAGGATGGCGTCATCGTTGTAGAAGATCGTCGGAATGCTCGTGTACAAGCCGTTTACGATGGTAAACGCGACAAAACTCAAGAGCATCGAGAGAAGGTAACCAGAGGCGGCGACGATACCGGGAGTGAGGATACCGGAGGCGACGAAATAGATTGTCGCGGAGATCATCGCCAGAGAGGTGTACCCTCTCTTCCGCCAAGCGACTGCCAGCACGACACACGCGGCCGCGAGGACAAACTGAAACCAGTTCAGCGAGGGAGCCGGCGTTCCGGCACCGAAGTACTCGATAACTACCTCGTAGGTGAACAGGCACGCATACGGAATCAACAAAAAGAAAAGCCACTCCCCCGGCGGCAGATCGAGGATTCGGATCGTACCTACGGTCGCGTCATTGAAGCGCCAGTGACCTGCCCGCGTGACCAGAACGTCCCAGACGATGTAGACCGTGCCAACGCCGACGGTGGCTATGAGGGTGGGTAACAGGTATTGGATAAAGTACACCCGGCGGTCGAAACTCAAGGCGAGTGGCCCCGCGAAGCTCGCCAGAGCGATGATGGCGTAGACGTGCCGCTTTATGTTTGTCCTCCGGCTACCGTGTTTGTAACGACACGCTACGGATGACACCTGGCCGGGTCAAGCGTTGCGAAAACCGTTAGCGCAGCTATTGCGATCGTTTTGCGACTTCGATCCTGATGAACTCGGGTAGGTAATCGGGCGTACAATTCCGGGGTACCGGGACGCCCTTATAGAGGCCCTCGCGCTCGCCAATCGTTTTTAAGCGCTCACGAAAACGGATGTCAAATACCGCAATCCATCCGGCCGTAAAGTTCATCGCCCATTGGACCTCCGGCGCTTCGTTCTTGAGGTCCGCGTCGATAGCGTCCACCAGCTCTGCGGTATTTCTCGGTGGGGCCTGTCCCGTCCAGCGCAAGCGCGCCTGGTGGTACCAGAACATCCTGCGTAAATCGGGAGTCTCGTGATGCTGCCAGCCCAGTACAAGTTCGGTAAGCCTCTTGTCCTTCATCAGCTGATTAGCCATCAACCATTCGCTGACACGGTTGCGCTCGTCGTAACCGTTGGATCGCAGGTCTTTCATCATCCGGTCGATCCGGTTCTCGTCGAGCAGTTTTTTATCCAGTATCAACACCGCGAGGAGGCGCGGGTAGTACTTCTCCGACTCCCACAATTCCAGAGCGAGATCGTGATCGCGCTTTATCTGTTTGGCGATACTCTTGATTTCGCCCATCTTCGTGTCGGGACGGTCCAGGCGGGAAATAAGTTCCTGGGAAGAGAACTGTACGTCAGGCATGCCAAGCTCCTCCTCCAATCGCACTCTGACGGCGGAAAACAATAGTATAGATCTCAACTTTACGGTCGTCAAAAAAAGGCGTGTCATGCCGAGGTCGCAAGCGCGGACGATGACCCGTAATTCTCAGGAATCGCTTCGACTGCGAAACTCGCGCGGTGTCATCCCGCGAAACTTGCGAAACATCGTGTTAAACACCGACTTGGAGTTAAAACCCGATGAGTAAGCGATCTCAAGAATCGCGACACCGCGCTGAGCCGGGTCTCGCAGCAGAGCGGCCGCGTGATCGATGCGGTAACGGTTCACAAAATGATAGAAATTGCTCCCGGCGTTTTCATTCACGATGTACGAAATCACTCGCACCGGAATTTTTACAACGCCGGATAGGCGTTTGATCGTCAACATGCTATCGAGATAGGGCTGCGTGCGTTCCATACCCTCGAGCAACTGAGCACGATACCGCTCGAGGGCGCTATCATCCAGATTTACAGGCCGACCTCGCGGCGCGCCGGTGGCGGCCAGACGACCTTGATCGTACTCAAGCTGTTCCCGATTTATATGGTCGACCCAGTTGTACAAATCCGGCTGTTGGATGGCGAGGTACGACATGAGATACAGCAGTACAAGGGCGACAACGTTGGTTAGAAACGTCAGGGGTGCGGCCTGGATACCGACGCCCACCTCCAGGGAGAACGAAATCGCGGACAAGGTCCACGCGACCGTTACCAATCCGAGTATCACAATTAACCAGTGAAGGCTCGCCTTGTGCGTATCGGAGTAGTAGCTCCGAGTGCGGTGCAGGTATCGGACGGCTTCGCGTAAGGCGAGGCCCGAATAGACAAGACCGGAAGTTCGGCCCAGCATTCGGATAACAAGAATGGTAAGCGACGGCCCAAAACGTTCGATCCCGTTAACAAGTTCCAACTTTACCGCAGCCGGAAGGCGATAGAACGAGAGCGCGAAGTACGTCAGGGCCACCACAAACGGGACGAGATGGACGGCGAAATGACGATCAAACATCGGTTCGTTACGGGTGAGCACCCGTGTGTATCGATGGAGCAACGGACCGAGAACAAACGAGTGCGGCGCCGCCAACCAGAGTAGATGCGGGTAACGCCGATCGATCCCCAGCGCGTCAAAGTATTCAGCGAGAAGACCCCAGGCGACGAGAAACAGAAAGAGCGCCAAAACCCGATTCGCGCTTTGATTCCGATTCGAAATCGCCAGAACCGACGATATCGTGAATCCCCAGACCGATCCTACCAACAGAACGTACGAAATACATGCCTCCAGCAAGCGAACGTGGTCGCCACCTGACCGATTGACCAACGCGCGATCCAACGCGCTGTGTTCGTTAGCTCGTATTCTACACCGCTCGCCGGACAAGAAACGTACGAGTACGCGTATTCGGACGAACGTTCGTTCCCATCGCTGCAGATTCTTGTCGTGTGGCGCACGCTGAGCGCGCGACCGCCACAGAAAGGAGGAGACGTATGTTCCGACAACGCGGCATCGGGTTGGCGTTTGCGTTATTGCTCGCGGTGACTCGACTCTCGGTTTGGGCCGAGGATAAAACAAACCAAAATGTGGCGAGGTGGAGCGTGCTGCTCGGAGCGGGAGCCGCGCTGTCGCCCGACTACGAGGGATCCGACGAGTACGGTGTACTGCCGGTGCCGACCCTCGTCGCGACGTGGAACGACCGAGTGTTCTTCAACGTTCGCGAGGGACTCGGAGTAAACTTTCGTGCCGGCGATTTTTACATAACGCCGGTTATCGGCTTCGATTCGGGCCGGGCCGAAGACGCCAACCGGGACCTCGATGGACTCGGCAACATCGACGCTGCCGCGACCGCCAACCTGAATCTCGACTATCGCCTTAACAACGTCACGGCAACGGTCGGTGGTCGGCACTATCTGGGAGGCGCGTACGGCACGGAGCTTACGGCACGTTTACGCTACACCATCCTCATTCGTCGCGAAGATCGTCGCCACGGTCCACGGCCGCCGGTCGCGATTATGCCGCGCGCGTCGCTGGTTTGGGCCGACGAGCGCTATATGGACGCCTATTTCGGGATCGATGACCGGCAAGCGGGGCGGTCCGGACTGTCGCTCTACGACGTGGGACCCGGAGTAAAGTCCGCCGCGCTCGACATCGAAGTTGCATATCCGCTCACCCAAAACTGGATTCTCAGCGGAGCGTTTTACTACACCCACCTGTTTCCGGACGTCGCCGACAGCCCGATCGTCCAATCCGATTCCCAGTTTCTCGGTGCCTTGATCCTCATTTACCGATTCTCAAGGAGCAATCAAAATGACTAAGTTTTCACTGCTGATCGCCGCGTTTATTGCGCTCTCGATGGGGGGATGCGCGAGTCGAACGTCCATACGCGATTCAGTTACTGAGCCGCTTCCCGTTGACAGGTGGGCTCGACCGTTCGCGATTGATGCGGAGGTATATCCATTTGAGTCAAACGTCTACCGGTGGAACGGCTGGGCCCTTCACTACGTCGACGTACCACCGGCGGTGGGAACGGCCTTTCAAGGAACCGTGCTCGCGATACACGGGAACGCGACGTACAGCCTGATATATCGAAAAATCGTCGCCCCCCTGAGTGCGGCCGGCTTTCGAGTCATCTTGACCGACCAGTTTGGATTTGGATTTTCGGACAAACCGCCTCGGGCGGAGTTTGATTATCTACCGAGCACACACGCCGCGGTTCATTCCGACTTTATCCGCGCCCTCGATTTGGAAGAGCTGTATCTCGTTTTACACGATTGGGGAGGACCGATCGGATTAGCCGCGGGAGTCGAGAACGCCGAGCGAGTGGCGGGCATCGTTTTAATGAACACCTGGGCATGGCAACTGCCCGCGATCGCATCGGGGGAAACAGCCTTTATGCACGCCGTCCACGATCGCGGGATCCACGCGACGCGCGAGCCCGATCTGTATCGTAGCGGTATGCTGATCAGGCGAGGTGGCGAGGGACTTGCTCGGCGAAACGCTGAGCCGGAAAGCGACGAGTATTTCGCGATTCGAGACGCGATGTGGGCACCGTATTTTGTTCTCGAGGAGCCGTATCCCCTCCTCTACGACGGCGTTACCGATTCGTTTCACATCTCCGCGATGGCGACAGTGTCGGAAGCTGCATTTCTCGAGGAGCTCGATTCGGCGCTCGACGCGCTTCGTGAGACGCCGGTTTTCTTCGCCTTTGGAGACGACACAGCTTTTGGCCCATACAAAGTTGATCTCGGCTTTCTGGGAGACGAACGGCGGTTATGCGTCGAAGGATTTCGTCCAGCCGACGCCGAGCCAACCGTTCGGACCGACTGTTTGGATCCAAACGGTGAATCTTACTGGTACCCCCTCGAGCGGTTTTTGGGAGACTGGGACGAGCGATTTGTGGCCGGGGTCTGGCGCGACGCGTCGGTTGGCCATTGGGTACAGGACGAACGACCCGAGGTCGTGGTCGACGCCGTGATGCGCGTGCGCGCGTTTGGCAGATAAGCGAGACGAACGCTCCTGTGATCTATCCACCCCTTGTTATAGGGCACGAGGCTTTCTTCCGCTGACATAACCAGCTAACCCGACGTTGGCTTGTGTATTACCATAGAGCGGTGATATATTTTTGGAAATATATATCTCTAAGGAGTTCATAAAAATTAATTTCGTTAAGATTACTGGTCTACTATCGCTCGTTCTAGCGCTAACGGCATGCTATTCCGTAGCATCTCGAAGCGGGTCGGGAAGGGAGCGGGGATTAGATACGCCCCTATATCGCGCGGTCGCCGCGGGTGATCTCGAATCAGTCAATGCGATTCTTGACGATGGGGCCGACTCGAGAATCAACGAGTCAGATTCGGACGCGTATCCGTACTACGCGACAGCCCTAGCCCGCGCGGTGGCGGATGACAATGCCTCGATAGTTCGGTCCCTATTAGAGAACGGCGCCGATCCCAATCGTGCGGACAACCTTCTTCGGACTTCGGCGGTCGGTATGATCTCCTTTGCGGACAACGAAAGCAACGGTGCGGCGATACTGGAAATCTATCGCCTATTGGTCGAGTACGGTGGTAATCCAAATGCTGGTAGCGCAGCGCGAGCTCTTGGCGCATTGGATACTCTATTCAGCGCGGAGATCCTCACGTCGGGTCAAAAGATCGATCTGGTCAATTGGCTGGTCGCCAACGACGTCCCTTTGCTCACTTCGAGTTACGCTGTTAGCGACGATATGACACAGCGAGAATTTGAGTCTAACGGTTTCAATCCGCTGGATGCGGATACGCTTGGCGTTACTATGGCCCATATTTACGCGTTTGACGGGGACGCGGAGGCCCTAGTCGCTTATATAGCACAAGGGGGGAGCGTTAACTCGCAAGACGAAGGTGGATACTCACCGTTATTCTACGCATTGTTTCATGGAGTTCCAGGCATCGCTCACGCCGCACTCATTCAGCCCGGTGATGGCGAGCTTCGCTCTGGAGCACGCGGACCTGATATCACCTACTCGCCGGAAGGCGTTACCAATATCCGAACGCGACGACAGAACGTCGTCACCTTGTTGATAGAATCCGGCGCGGATGTTGGGCTCGTAGATAAAAATGGTTACACCGTGCTGCACCTTGCTGCTCTCAGGAATCAAGGGGTTTCCGCACAGCTTATATTGGAGCGATCCCCCATGTTAAGGAACGTCGAAAACGACTTTGGTGAGGTTGCCGCAGATCTAGCCTTCACCGACGACCTTAGGTCGTTTCTACAATAGCGAGGTTTTCCACTTCGTGAGTTAACTATGTAGATCGTCGTTACCTCAAGTTTTGGTGGCTAAGCTTTATACGTATCCAAACGTACGTTCGCAGTTAACTGCTTAACCAATCACCCATGCCCCGTCGGTCAAAAACTGGCTGCTGATTCGGTCTCATAACGAATCCGACCAAACAGAGAACCAGCTATGGAAGCTACGCTGGTGCAGATAACTGGGGTAACTCCCGCTTACGATGAGGTTAAAAAACAAATTACTTCAGATACAACTCTGACGGTTTAAGGAATTCGACTCATTTGTGGTCTTCCCACAGTGTAAGTACTGGTAGAATTGTTATTAAATGATTTAAAGTAGTTATTAAGACAACCGAACACCAAAGTCATAGAGGTCTAAAATGAAAAATCTAATTCACGTGCTTTCAGCCGGTATTTTGCTATTATTCTTTTCTGGTTGTGTTTCTACTTTTGAGGGACAAGCGATTCAAGAGGAGATATCGTACGACAATGACTCACTATTGGTAGAACTTGACCGTGTAGTCATAAGTCCCGTGAAGGATTCCACCCAGGAAACGATAGATATCCGAGGAAATATAATCGCGCACATGAGCGATAATCCTGAGCGATACTACGAATTTAGTAGCGAAGAGAACCTAAGACTGTACAAGGACGAAGAAGACTACATATTACCCTTGGCTCTTGTCGCAATACCTCCCAACAATGTTTGGGATGTAGTTGAAAGAATGCCAACTTTATCAGCCGACCTGGAGCTTATCGACGCAGACCACGAAACACCTATCGCGATCCGACGATCGTTGCGCCCCTACGGCCTTCGCGTTCGCTACGTGAGGGAGCAAAACGAGATGTTTTCTCACTTTCTGATTTTTGGTGAACGAATTGAGTTTGATCCCGGCGTTGTAGAGTACAGCACCTGGAATGGAGAAATCAGAGAGTAGCGAAGTTTATCTGTGCGAGCCGCTACGTAATAGAGTTCCTCCCTGTGTCAGAGTACTATCGCTCCGCCTGATATGTGGATATGGCATCGGACTTCGACTAGCAGACTTCTCATAATTATTACTCCATTGGTCATGTTAGAATTACGGAGTGTGAAAGTTCCAGAACCAGGCCGCCTGGTAAAGTGAGGTGACGACTCCATGAAAGTAATGGCGTACAACATCGAGTGGTTTGATGACTGCTTCGAGCCGGACAACAGCCTCAAGACCTCATCGGAAGCGCAGCAACAGCTCGACGCGGTAGCTGCGGTTATCTCGCGCGTCGATCCTGATGTCATCGGAATCACCGAGGCCCCGAACACGACCACGACAACCGGCGAACGAGATACGGTAGCGGCCCTGGAAACGTTCGCGTCCCGATTCGACCTCCGCCAAAACAAAGCGATGATCGGATTTCCGTCGCCCGGGCGGCAGGAGATCGCGTTGCTCTACGATCCTAGAGTTGTCACGGCCAAACACGACCCCGGCGGCCGTGAGGGAACGGTGAGGAATCCGCGATTTAACGAAGAGTTTCGGGCCGACAGCGATGGCGACGGGATTAGGGAAGTCTACAAGCATTACCGACCGCCGCTGGAGGCCAAGATCACGCGTGTCGACGGTGGGGATGATTTCTGGGTGTTGGTGGTCCACGCAAAATCAAAAGGGATATTTAGCGCCATGGACCGCGTTCACTTTGACCGAACGTCGGAGCGAAATCGACGAAAACTGTTTGCCGAGTGCCAATCGATTCGGCAACGAGTCCAGGAATGGCTGGAAGCGGGCCGGAAAGTCATCGTTATGGGTGACATCAACGATGGCCCCGGTTTCGATTTCTACGAAAGCAGATTTGGCAAAAGCGCCGTGGAGCTGATCATCGGCGACATATATGACCGCGACACCCTCCTCAAGTACCACCTCGGCAAACCGAAGTTCGGTCGATCTGGTTGGGAGCCGTCAACGGCACGGTTTACAGACTCTTTTACCGGCGACCGCGTCAACGCGTTGATCGATCACATCATTGTATCCGACGACTTTACTGTCCGGGGTGCCGAAGCGGTCAGGATCTGGAATCCCCGGCAATTGGAGGAGGCCGACGACATAAAACAGCAGTTGCGTGACGCATCCGACCACTTTCCCGTGACCTTTGAGTTTGAATAGACAGAAAGACGATCGTCCAGTTCCGGCGTCATAGCGCCCGTTGACCGATAGATCCGCTCCGGGTACGGTCTTGCCCGGGGAGATCAAACTGACCGAACGTCGACTGACTTTAATCGCCGTCGTAAATCACTTTGGCCACTGGTTCGCTATCGGGCTGGTGGTTCCGGTTCTGGCGATATTTCAAATAGATCGCGGCTTATCGCTAACCCAGGTCGGATTCAACGGTCTGGTATACGCCCTCACCGTTGTTGTTCTCGAATTACCAACCGGCGGATTATCGGACTCATTAGGGCGTCGCGCCGTTTATCTTGTCTCCCTTGTTTTCTCAATTCTTGCGGCTTCCGCCCTCACGTTCGCCTACTCGCCGACCGTTCTGGCAGTCGGATTTGTCCTGTTTGGGGCCGCCCGCGCGCTCTCCTCCGGGAGCATGGATGCCTATTTTGTTGATGCGTTTGGCGCCCTGCCACGTAAGGGTGAGCTTCAACGTTTCCTGGGCCGGGTGGGTGTATTTGTGCCGATCTCTCTTGCGATCGGCGGATTTCTCGGCGGAATGATTCCGATTTGGGCAGACTCCCTCCTACAAATCGACGGTCGGTTTGATCGGTATTCAGTACTGTTTCTCGGGGTATTGACCGTCACCCTGCTCCAGTTGACGTCAACGCTCGTATTGGTCGAACGCGATGAACCGGCCCATTCGATCCAAAAGGGACATCATGCGTTCTCCGGAGTTTCGGCGATATTCCGTGATTCCGTGCGCTTGGGACTGGCCAATCGTCGTGTCTTTATGCTGCTTCTTGGTTCGGCGGCATGGGGGATCGCGTTTGCCGGACTTGAACAGTTCTGGCAGCCGTTTGTGGATAGCGTGACTGCAACCGACAGTCCAACCGACATCTTTGGATATCTCACTATGGGTTATTTCGCGGTCGCAAGTCTCGGTGCGGTCGCCGCAAACTGGATATTCGGAGCGATCGGACCGCGGTACGGCTCAGTGGTTGGTGTATCGAGAATCGTGATCGGGGCGTTGTTTATTGGCCTGTCGTTGACCGCGGGCGTCGCCGGTTTTGCCGTGGTCTACCTCGGATTGTTTATGCTCAACGGAGTAAACGACTCACCAGAGCAGGCATTGTTCAATTCGTCAATTCCCGCCTCAGCGCGGTCGACGCTACTCTCGTTTCAATCTCTTTTTATGCAACTCGGCGGGGGAATTGCAGCCGTTGTCTGGGGCGTGTTGTCGGAGCGCTATTCCATCGGCTTTTCATGGCGAATTGCGGGAGTGATTTTTGCGCTATCGGGGATTCTCTACTTTGTTGTAGGAGACGGCGCCGCTCCAAAAACCGAGACAGCCTAAGAACCGCAAACCGACCGAGTCAAAAAGTGCATAAAACTTTCATTTAAGCGTTGACCGAGCCCCGGTGGTACGGATAGTACGGCGGCCCGAACCGGATCATCACGCCGACCGGATCGCGTTTGTTAAAGTAATTCTATTCGGCGACAAGGCACTGCCCCCTCTTGGGAACGCGGAGAGGGCGAAAGATGTCGCGCGTGGCCGACGGCGCTTCACTCCAATCCTGCGTCCGGAGCAGGGACTCGATTACCGCCACGACAAGCAGATCCGTAAACTTGCGCCCGCCAGTGAGGGCCTCTATCATACGTAAGGATGCTTTTGCGCCGCCGAGTAGGTTCTGGTTTACGACAACATCGTCGAACGACTGGAACGGGAATTGGACGGAGTTCGGCTCAGCGTCCACGTATAATCGGGACGGGCGGTGATTAACTTAGGCGATCATACCAACAAAGGCGTCGCGCTGTTCAAAGCGCTTCATCAACGCCATGCGGATCCGCTCCTCCGAGACCCCTTTTCCGCTTGGTTTTTACCGTCAGATACTATCCGTCAACTGGACGTCCTCAAGAGTGTTCACGACTGTTCGGAGTCGACGCCCGAGTCCCGTTTTGCCTCAATCGCATACTGGTACACGATCTTCCGCGAACTTTATATCGATGAGCAACTTCGGGGGGCGTTGGATACCGGATGTACGCAGGTATTAAACCTGGGGGCCGGATTCGACACCCGTCACTTTCGGATCGTCCGAAAGTCAGGAAGCAACGTGCATACGTTCGAACTCGATCTGCCGGCGACGATTGAGGAGAAGAAACGCTGCCTCGCCGCTCATCCCGAGGAGAATGGTGATCGACTGACCCTGGTACCGTTCGACCTCGCCTCGGACGATTTGTCGACGCTGGGTAACTTCGGATTTGACCCAAATAAACCGACGTGTGTTTTGGCGCAAGGCGTTTTCTACTACGTCGGCGAGAGTACGTCCCGGACGATCCTTCGATTTGTTCGCGCGACCTGTACCGCCGGGACGAGGATCTGTTTTGATCTATGTTATCCCGAGATGCTCGATCCCAAGAGCTCCATCCCGGGGATTCGATGGGTCGAGAACCTAAAAAAAAAACGGGGAACCGTACGTATTTGGAGTTACGCCCGATGGCGCCCAATCAATGACACGCCGTTTAGGTTACCGGCGATTCTCCTGGATCGAACAAAGCGAACTGTCAACGCGCTATCGTCGCACCGTCGAGCTCCCGAGCAAGATGTGGCATGTGTGTACCGCGACCACGTAACACATCTTACAGCGGCGATTCCGAGTTGGGACGTAATTGATTTTTGGAGAAGAGATTTGCAGTATCGATTTCGTGGAAACGAGTTTACGCTATCGGGCGATCCTCTTTGATCTGGACGACACTCTTCTGGATTTTTCGCGCTGTGAGAATCACGCAATCCAAACGGCCCTACTCGATAATCACATCGTTATCCCCGACGATAAGCTCGGAGAGTTTCTCGAGCATTTCGAGTACACCAATGCTTCGTTGTGGGCCCGCCGAGAGGAAATCGGACTTCTATCGATAGTCTCCGATTCCTACTCAACTGCCCTGGACGCCGTCGGATTAAACAGTATGATCGCTCCCTTGCTTGCCGAGTGCTACATCGCCGCGTTTTCGACAACAACCTTTTTCGAACCAAATGCGATCAACACGCTGAGCTTTCTATCCAGGGACCTGCCGATGGCAGTGATCACAAACGGAGTATCTCCTTTCCAGGAACGACGCATCGCTTCCGCGGGGATCGGAGCACACTTTAATCACGTAATCGTCTCCGACACAGTTGGTTTCCAGAAACCCGATCCGGCGATCTTTAGAATCGCTCTCGATCGGATGCATTTGAGCGCGGCAGAGGTGCTGTATGTCGGCGATTCGATCAGAGACGACTACTTTGGAGCGATCGCAGCCGGAATCGACTTCTGCTGGTATAACAAAAATCGGCGCGCCGCCCCGAGCGGTGTCGACCCTATGTTTACCATCCATGACTTGATGGAGTTAAACCAAATCGCCAAACGCATCGACGGCGTCGGGTAAACGTCACCGGGGTGCCCGGAAACCAGCGGGCGCCGAAGCACGGTAGAAAGCGCAAATTTTCGATCGGAAGAGTACGTAACTCGTTGTACAATACCGTTAAATCCTGCCCCCGCGCACGCGAGCCGCGCCAAGAGGAGGGTGAGCCGTTGAAGCTGGTCGTCAGAATCCTTCACGTCGCCTTCTATGTATGCCTTCAAGTAGTCTTCATTCCGCCGGCAATCGTTGGTCTTGCCTTTGCGTTGTATCGGGAGTTTACGGTCAGTAAACGGCTCGGCGTTTCCTTTTCGGCAGTTAAGGCTTTGCAATATCGTTGGATGATGCATTACTTCAACACGAGGCAGGATTCTTTTTCTGCACGGTTTACCCGATACTTTCCTTGCGAGTCGCACGTCGGCATGCTGTTGATTCTGGGTCCTCTTATTATCTCAGTTCGCTTGTTTGGATTTCCCAAGAAGCTGGGCACCGGCGTTAAACGTGGTGAGGAGACCTTGGACACCCTCGCGGGAGTTCGCGTGCTCACGTTTGACGAAATAATGCGTAAGCACGTTGACTACGTGGAACAGGTGGTCCTACTCGGGTCTGGATTCGATTTGATTGCGCATCACTTCACAAAGGGTAATAGTCTCGCGGTATACGAGGTAGATCAGGTAAATGCGCTTAACGTCAAAGTTGCCACCCTGCACAGGGCCGGTATTGCCTGCGACTGGATCAACTACATTCCCGTCGATTTTTCACATGAATCATGGGATTCAAAACTACTCGACGCCGGATTCGATACAGCAAAACCCGCTCTTTTTATTTGGCAGAGTGTGTCGCTGTACCTCGATCCCGACGCCGTTACGGAAACCCTGCGGCGGATGAGTGATTTGTGCACCCAGGGAAGTGTGGTCGCACAAGACTTCTACGCCCAGTATTTTGTGGATGGCGATTTCTCGGCGGCGGCCAGGAGATTCAAGAGCGTCATCGAGAAGATGGGTGAGGAATGGAAGTTCGGGATCGACATGTCGGCTAAACCAAGAAGTGCGGTGGAGTCGTTCCTACGATCCACGGGCTTGAGGATGACTGGCTATATCCAGTTTGGAGAGAAACTCGAAGCGGAGCCCTTCTACTGTATCGTCGAGTCGGAAAAAATTCCCCCGGAGTAAATCAGCGATCCTCTTTCCGGTATATAAACTTGAGCCCGGACCACTGATCGTCGATCGCGGCCACTTTTACGTCTACCAAACCTATTTCTAGAACAAACTCGCGAATATCGTCCCGGTTTATGTCTGTCGCGATCCCAGAACTTCCTTTTGGCCAGGAAACCCAGAAGATGCCGTTTTTCTTTAATAGCGGTTTCCCATCGTAGACGAGAGCCTCGAGAGCGGCCCGATTTACGGCAAACACGTGGATAAAATCCAAAGATTCCTGATCGGGAGAATCCACGAGTTCGACGTCGTCGGGCCAATCAGGGAACAGGCTGAAGTAGTAGTCGGGTTCAGAGTGGACCTTAATTCTGAACCCCGATTTTATCCCGAGCTTTTTGGCTAGCGGCGTTCCTGAATATCCGGCCGTCTCTGGCACGGTAACTACTATTTTGAAGCTTTAGCTGTTCGTCAAGCGACGCCACCAGCGTCGTCGGAAACCGCGAGAAGGACGTTTCCTACTTTGTGCCCGAGGTCCACGTAGCGGTGGCCGTCGACAACGCGTGCCATTGGGTAAGTGCGATCTACGACGGGGAGGATCAACAGGCGCCCCCCGTCTAGAGGAGCGGGCGCGAAAGCGGTGCGTCGACGACCCGCTTGGTGACGCGATAGTCACCAAAGACAAACGTCACGACCTGAGAGCCGGGAACTGCGATAACCTGTTCGATGTACTCGGTCGGGGCACGATCGACCAGTCGATACGAGTTGCCGCGATCAAGATCGACGACGCGATCGGAAACGATCGCGGTGTCGCGCCCGTTCCAAACGATCGACCGCATAAACCGTTGAATCTCGGCATCCATCCCGCGCTTTATACCAAATGTCGTACGCGGTAGATCGACACGGACGTTTTCGTGATCCTCGGTCGAAAAATACGCGCGTATCCGCTGAGTGTTGTCCTCCTGCGTCCCTTCCGCAACCACGTGAACGGAAAGCATACTCTCGTCATCGACGTCAGGCGAATAGGCGGCAACACGGAAAGTAAACTCCCAGCGGAGTCGGTCGGTTGTAAACGCGGCGGGATCGACAAAACCCGGTACATCGTCCTCTTCAGGTACTTCGTACCCCCATTTTCTCTCTCGATAATCGAACACGCGTGGAAACCGGTCGCGGGCGTCGGCGAACTCGATAGCAGAATCCGCAGGACGGACGTCGCCGTCAGCGTAAATGTCGATCTCGACAACATCGGCGGTATTGAGATGTGCGTCGAGCGCTGCTGCCCGGGGAACGTAGTAAAACGCTGTCTGACCGGGGCCGACATTGGCGGCGCCAACCAAACGGACGTCGTCCTTCTCGAGCAACAGCGGGGATGCGTCGTCAAGGATCGATCGCTCGGCAGCGACAGGTTCAATAAACTCGATATGCTCAGACGGTCGTAGCGACCAGCACCCAGTGAGCGCAATCGTCAGGACCAAAATTCCAACGGCTTTCATGAGCAGAATATACTACATTACGAGGCGCGGGCCTCGTTCACGCGTTGACGACCGGCTCGGGCAACGCGTGAAGCTCCTCGTCCTTATGGAAGAATCCGATTCGGCGCCGCAGTTCCTCCGCTCTATTGTCCAGATGCTCGGCCATGCTCGCCATCTGCTCACTTGACGAGGCGTTTTGTTGTACCGACGAGTCGAGTTGGGTAACGGTGTCGGACAACGCGGTGATAGTCGTGGTCTGCTCGTTACTGGCGTCAACGATCTCCTGAATAAACTCGCTCAACCGGCGGTAGGAATCGACTATCGTCTGAATAACCGTCGAGGACTCATCGGCCCGCTCCGAAGAAGACCTGGCGAGATCGGTGATAACCGTTGCCGCCTGCTGACTCTTTTCGGCGAGTTTTCGCACCTCGGAGGCGACAACGGCAAATCCCTTCCCGTGATCTCCCGCCCGGGCCGCTTCAATCGCGGCATTAAGGGCGAGTAGGTTTGTCTGCCGTGCAATCTCCTCGATCACCTGGATACGTTCGCTGATCTCCCGAACCGATTCGAGGGTAAATCCGATCGTGCTTTCAACACCTTCGATCTGGCCGGCGGACTGCGATGAGATTTTATCGGTCTCGCGAATAACGTCCGCGCTCTGGGCGACGCTTGCTCGTATCTCCTCCATCGTACTGGCCATATTCTCCGAGAAAGATGCCTGTTCGTTGCTCGTTTGCGCCAAAGCGTTGGCCGTATCCCTGAGTTGTACGGATCCGTGCACAAACTCATCGGCTCCTTCCTCGATGCCTTCGATAATCTCGTCCAAGTTAGATTGAAGCTGAGCAATGTCGGCCGCTACGCCGGTATTGCTATGGGAGAAGGAGGCTCTCAAGTTACCGGTGGAGAGTGCTGCTATGGCCCCTTGGATCGTCTCCGGCTCGGTTCCAAATGCTCTCAGGGTAGAACGAAAAAGCCAGATCGAAAGGACGACGGTGAGTACGACGCTGACGATCGACGCAGCCAACAGTCCGATCAGAATTATGCGGGTAAACGTCGCGAGCCGCGCTTGGATTCCGTCGACGTTCTCACCCACGTCGGACAACACAATCTCAACTTGCGGCTCGATTTGGTGGACAGCGGTTCTCATTGCCTCGACCTGAGCGGCAACGTAGCGGTCCTGCTCGACGAGGGCGTTAAAGCTCGTTCGGTACGCCTCAGCGAGTCCCTGGAGCGAGGTGACCTCGTCGCGGGAGATAAATAACGCGGCGATGCCGATGTTGAGGCTATCTACCAGCTCGTTTGTACTGGCGACGTATCTCTCGGCACCGCGCAGGAGGTAGTCTTTTTCGCGTCGCCGAATCTGCAACAGATTAATCGTCAATTCGGGAGTTTGAATATCCTCAAATGCGTCTTCGAGATTATGGGCCGCCTCCCTAAAGGCACCCTGGAGACCTGAGTTTTCGTCCAAGCCTTTAGTGATCCAGCCTTCGACGACGAGATCAAAACTCTCACGATAGGTTTCGGCCGAGGATCGTACGTTCTGCGCGGCGGCAACGATATCGGCGTCACCGATCCGGTCGCCCATCGCCCGAATGGTCTCCGCCGATTCCTCTATCCGGGCGACATGGGCGTGAACATCTGCCTGATACGAGACGTCTCGGCGGAGTAAGAAGTCTTTCTCTCTCCGTCTCGCTTCGAGCATGCTCGAGTTAAGCTCCAAAGCCCGGACAAGACCGGACTCCACGAGTAAGTCGACTTCTCTGCTGCGCGACACTACGCCACCTAAACCGAGAAAGAACGTCGCAACCATCATTATAAAAAGGAGAATTAGGCAGAGCGAAAGACTAAAGAGTTTAGACTTAAATCTCATGTAATAAATTATAATTTGGCTTTTATTCGATTGCAAAAAAAATGACCGATTATTGTGAAAATCGGTACACGTAACGGCGGTCGAAAACCTGCGTTACCGTACGTTGTTCGAGATAGCTTTCTTGCTGGAGACACCACGAATAGCGAAGAACGAGAATCGACGTCTCAAAATGTAATCTGAGACGAACGTCCGGGACGTATCGACTACTATCGACTAACGACGGAATGGAGGTACGGAAAATGTCACGGATGTTTGCGGCCCTGACGGTAGTAGTTTGCTTCGCATCACTCTTGATTGGATGCGCAGGTATCCCGGAATCAGCGTTCATCACGAGCGACGAGACTCTCGTTCCACCGCTGGAAGGTACATATACAACCAGCGGCGGCTGGGGTGTCGTAACGCTTTGGGAAACTTCAGACGGATTTGCCGGAACCTACACCGATACCTGGCAGTCAGAAAACGGAGACCTAACGCTCTGGATGGAGGACGGCCGATGGATTGGAACGTGGGAAGAACCGGCGATCGATCGTGGCGGAGAGTTGTACAGTATCGCTATTTCGGACGGCGGCGCCACAATCACTGGTCTCGCCAATGTAGTTCGGCAAGGGGGCCACAGCCCCTTCGAAGACTCGCCGTTTACCTGGATACGGGAGTAGGTCGGGACGAGGAAACCGATCGGGTTCGTCATGTTGACCCTTCGACCTAGTCGCGGCGCTGTACAAAAACGGCGGTTATAATAATGAGTCCTTTTACAAAACCTTGTAGGAACGGAGAGACGTTCATGAGGTTGAGAACGTTGTTGAGAACCCCGAGAAGGACAACGCCGAGTACCGTTCCGATGATCTTTCCTCGGCCGCCTTCGAGGCGCGTCCCGCCGATAATTACGGCGGCAATTGCGTCCAGCTCGTACTGGATGCCGGAGTTGGATGAGGATATCGAGTTAAGTGTTGCGCTTTCGACAACAGCTCCGAGCGCTACAAGACTGGAACAGAGCATGTAGACCCCGAGTTTGACCCGATCAACATTGACGGCGGATAACAAGGTCGCGCGCTCGTTACTTCCGGTCGCGTAGACGTGTCGCCCAAATCGTGTCTTGGTCGCGGTAAACCAGACCAAGAGGGCGACGGCGGCAAAGAAATATACCGGATAGCGCAATCCCAGAAAGGTCCCGCGGCTGATCAGCGCATAGGCCTCGACCTCGCCGACAACGTTGCTCCCACGAATCGTGAAAAGCGCGATCGATCGAGCCACGGCCATCATTCCGAGGGTTGCGATAAACGGAGCGATTCGTCCCTTCGTAATCAACAGGCCGTTGATGCCGCCGAGCACCGCGCCCACGCCGAGCGTCACGGCCACGCTGAGGGCGATGCTCCCGGTCGAGTTCAAGGTCAGCATACCGAACACGCCGGACAACGCGAGCACTGAGCCGACCGAGAGATCGATTCCGCCGGAAAGAATAACGACGGTCATGCCCATCGACACGATCCCGATGACCGAGACCTGCCGAAGTATGTTGGTCAAATTACGAAACGTAAGGAACCGCGGATTCAGGACGCTTGCGATTACCATCATGAGGATCAGAGCAAACAAGACGCTGTAGTCTTTCCACAGAAAGGCGAATGTTCCCCGGACCCGGTTACGTAGCGTCGGCCGGGATTGCTCTGTTTGTTGCATCAAGTATCTCCCATGGTAGTGTCAGCCCGTCTCGGCACGGACCCCTGTCGAGTACGCCATCACCGCCTCTTCGGTGAGCGCATCCCGTCCAAGTTCCGCCACGATCGACCCGTGATACATGACGTACGTTCGATCGCAGAGACGAGCGATTTCCGAAAACTCCGACGAAAGGACAATGATCGATTTACCGTGGCTTGCAAGTTCGGAAAGTAGTTCGTAGATCTCCGCCTTAGCGCCGACATCGATTCCCTGCGTCGGGTTATCGAGAATTATGATTTCCGAGTTGGCTTCAAGCCAGCGGGCGAGAATAACTTTCTGTTGATTACCACCGCTGAGAGAGGTGATCGGATCATGGAGTGATGAGTAACGGAGGCTCATACGGGTCACGTTTTTCTTAACCCGTTCGATTTCCTGTTTCTGTTGGACTACGCCGCCTCTGCTGAGTGCGTCAAGACTCGCGAGCGATACGTTATGCGCGATCGAGAGATCTTTGACGATGGCATTTTCTTTGCGATTCTTAGGTGCGTACCCAATCCGGTGACGGGTGGCGTCGGCGGGCAGATGGATCGTAACTGGCTCGCCGTCAACCTTGACCGTCCCCGACTCGGCGCTGCGAAAGCCAAAAATCGTCTCAAAGACTTCGCTGCGTCCGTCGCCGGCGAGACCCGTAAAGCCGACAACCTCGCCTTTAGAGACGGCAAAGGAAATGTCCCGATAAACACCTTCACAGCTGAGACCATCGACCTCGAGTGCCGTCGCGTCACGTCTCGTATGACTATGAAAACTAACGGCGGCGAGCTCACGCCCAACCATAAGACGAACGAGATCTTGCTCATTAATCTCGTCGACCTCACCGCTACCGCTCAGTTCGCCGTCACGGAGAACGGTGTAGCGATCGCAAATCGTGATTACCTCACCGAGTTTATGCGAAATAAAGATTATGCTTACCCCGCGCGATCGAAGGGTCCGCATGATTTCAAACAAAGACTCGATCTCGTGACTCGTCAAAGAGGTTGTCGGTTCGTCCATGATGATGAGCTCGGCGTTTTGCAGGAGCGCACCGGCGATCTCGACGATCTGCCGTTCAGTCGCGGGGAGATCGCGAACGATCGCAGTGGGATCGATCGCCATCTTCATTTTTTCAAAGACCTCGTAGCCGCCATGAATCATGGCGCGTTTGTCGACGGTCCCAAGGCGCGTGCAAATCTCCCGACCGAGATAGAGGTTCTCGTAGACTGAGAGGTCCGGAACCAGGTTTAACTCCTGGTGGATAAAGGCAATTCCGAGCTTTTCGGCCTCCTGGCTATCGTGGATCGTTACGATCTCGTCCCCACGGCGGATCGTGCCGCTGTCTGATTGAAGAACGCCACCGAGGATATTCATCAGCGTGGACTTACCGGCACCGTTCTCCCCGAGAAGGGCATGAATCTCACCGGGACGCACGTGAAGACTTACACTCTTGAGTGCCTCGACGGTATGATTGAATGTCTTGGAGATCCCGTCCATCGAAAGTGCGAGCTGAGGGGTGGACGTTTGGCCGCTACCCACGAGATGTTGCCTCCATACAGCAAATCATAAAATCGGGCGCAGAGGGTGCCATCGACCTCCTCCGCGCCCGTACGCGTTAACGTGTTTTTGTATCGCCGGGCCTAGTAGGGTGCGCCCTCGACGAGATAACTGTCAACGTTGGCGCGGTCGACGCGCGCGGCGGGGATCGTTGTAACTCTCTCGACATTCTCACCGTTAACGATCTGGATCGCAACCTCGATCGAGTCCTGAATCATCTGCGGACTGTAGAGGAACGTCGCCATCTCAATATCGGTCTCGGCGGTAATCGTTTCAAAGAACTCCGTGTTACCACCAGCGCCGGTGAGAAACTGAATGTCGGTCCGTCCGGCTTCTTTGATCGCCTGCAGTGCACCGAGAGCCATCTCATCGTCGATCGAGAACACCGCGTCGATCTGCGGATTTGCGACGAGGGCGTTTTCCATTACGGAGTAGCCACCCTCACGGTTGTACCCGCCGTCCTGGAGACCAACAACGGTGATGCTGGTGCCTTCAATCGCTTCACGGAAACCGTCGTCACGCTGGGTTGTTACGGATACCGGAGGGCCGGAGAGCATAAACACGGTGCCGTCGCCGCCCAGCTTGTCGACGAGCCACGCGCCGCCGTTGGTCCCGATCCCGGAGTTATCCCCGCGAACGAGCGCCGTATAGGTCTGGTTATCGAGTTCGCGGTCAAAGTTGACGAGCGGAATACCGGCGTCGAGTACTGACTGCGCAGCGGGAGTGAGCGGGCTACCCTCGAGAGGGAGAATAACAACTGCGTCGACGCCCTGGGCGATCAAATCCTCGAGATCGTTGGACTGCTGATTGACGTCATCGGCCGTAACGACACGACCGTCCACCCCAAAAATCTCAAGTGCCGCCTCGGCATAGTCTATAACGGCGCCCGTCCATCCGTGAGTTGCATTCGGAACCGATACGCCGATAAACGGTACGTCGCTGTCCGCCTCATCGGAGCCGCCGGCCCATGCAAAGCTGGAAACGAGGAGCAATGCGAGCATTGCAACGGTGATTTTTCCTGCGGTGTTCATATGAACCTCCTTAGTGTTTGCAGTAACCTTACGCACTAAGTATGACCGGTAAAGGGCCGAATTGTCAATGAGAAGTTGGTACTTTACGCTCTAAGTTACCGACCGTTACCCGGATTCGGTGTCCAGAAGCGTGTAATGGCGAATTGTTTGTGCGTTGACTACAAAAGATTCGGAGGTCGCGATCCAACCGGTTATCGTCGTTTTTGGCTACTCGCCCTGTGCCGAGACAAAAAACTTGTAGGTATCACCGCGGTAGATCGAATGTTCGAGCTCGAGCAGCTTCCCCGGGGCGGCGTAGGTCGCACCCTCGACGAGAAAACCCGGAGTTTCAGCGTCGACCCCAAAGAACTGGACCGCGCTCTCGCCAAGCAATATCGCTTCAAGACTCTGGTCAACACGAGAGAGGACCTGCCCGTAGACCTCGCTGTAGATTTTGTAAAGCGAACCTTCCAGATCTCGTTGATCGATATCGGGGCAGAGTTCCCGGCTGATATAGCGCATTTCAAGCAGGACGGGAATGTCATCGGCGAGGCGCAGCCGATGAATCTTGTACGCGGGTCCGGGTAGTTCAATTGTCTGACCCATGAGTCGTACGGTATACCCGGTCGATACGAGTCCGGAATACAGAAGGCGGGTCGTCGGTACGCGCCCCGCCTGAATCATGTTGGCGGTAAAACTTAGAATCTTGTTGGCGGCGCGGGGGAGCGTTCGTTCTCGCACAAAGGTCCCCCGTCCTTTTTGCCGTTCGGCAAATCCGCGGACCTCAAGGTCCTGCAGCGCCTTGCGTGCGGTCGTGTTGGACACCCCGTAGGCGTCACGGATCTCGTTCTCCGACGGAACTCGCATTCCCGGCGTGAGCTGGCCGCTTTCGATTCGCGAGATGATCGACTCGGTAATTTGGCGGTACTTGGCGAGATCTGTCGTTGATTTCCGCGTCACGTTTACCAGTGTACCCACAGTTACCTTACCGCGCTACATATCCTTCCAGACCGATCCATCCCGGGCGGACTCATAGGCGGTCTGGATAAACTTCATACCGCGTAGTCCATCGTAAACCGTGGGAAACCGATATCCGGCGGTATCGAGCGGCGAGCCTTCGTCAACCGCGCGTATCGCTTCGGCGACGTCGCGGTAAATCGTGGCAAATGCCTCGAGATAACCTTCAGGGTGACCGGTCGGCACACGTGAAACGCCTTGTCCCGCCGTGGTGGTGTACGGCGCATTACGCGTCCAAGTCTCTCGCGGCTTACCGTAGCGCCATACGGACATGTAGTTCGGATTCTCCTGCTCCCACAATACCGCTCCGGTTGATGCGTATGCCTTTAGACGCAACCCGTTTTCCTCGCCGGTTGCGATCTGACTCACCGTAATAACGCCCTTCCCGCCGCCGGCAAAGCGAATGAGGATATTGGCGTCCTCGTCAAGCCGCCGATCGGGAAGGAAGGTTGAAAGATCGGCACAGAGCTGCGTCACCGTATCGCCGGTCACGTACTCAACGAGGTTGAGAGCGTGCGTCCCGACGTCTCCGAGCGTTCCACCAAGTCCACTCTGACTGGGGTCGGTCCGCCAGACCGCCTGCTTCATACCCTCCTTCTCATGGGGGTACATCAAAAAGTCCTGAAGATATTCCACGACGACCTTGCGCACGGTGCCCAATGACCCAGACGTAAACAGGCTTCGCGCGTCTCGTATCAGCGCATTTCCGGTGTAATTGTGGGTGAGTGCAAATACGCGGTCACCCGTTTCGACGATCCGTACCAGCTCCTCGGCTTCGGCGAGATCAAAGGTCATCGGCTTGTCGCAGATGACGTGGAAACCGGCTTCGAGAAAAACCTTGGCGACTGGGAAGTGCATTTTGTTAGGAGTTACGATCGCAACAACGTCGATACGTTCATCGACTGAGAGCTGTGCCTCCGCCGCCGCCATCTCATCGTAGCTCCGATAGCAGCGGGCCGGGTCGAGAGAGAGCTGCCGTCCGGTCTCCAGCGTGTTCTCGTGACTGCGCGAAAAGACGCCGGCCACCAACTCGTACTGTTGGTCCAGCGCCGCGGCCATGCGGTGTACGCCGCCGATAAACGCTCCCTGACCTCCGCCGATCATTCCTAATCTGATTTTCCTCATCTTACGCACCTCCCAAGCCCAACATCGCGCGAAGGCTGGCTCGGTCGGACGCGCTGCCGGCGAAATCGTCGAATGCGACGTCGGTCGCCTCGATTATGTGTCCGGCGATAAACGGAGCTCCCTCGCGCGCCCCTTGTTCGGGGCTTTTGACGCAGCACTCCCATTCCATGATCGCCCAGCCGTCGTATCCGCGTTCCGTGAGGGCCGTAAAAATCCGGCCGAAATCAACCTGTCCGTCGCCGAGCGACCGGAAGCGGCCGGCGCGTCCGTTCCAATCCTCGTAGCCACCATAGACACCGACACGACCGTCAGGCCGAAATTCAGCGTCCTTAACGTGGAATGCGGCAATACGATCGCCATAGCGTCGGATAAAGTCGATGTAGTCGAGCTGCTGCAACAGAAAATGACTCGGGTCATAGGTCAGACGGGCGGCCTCGTGATTGTCGACCTTTTCGAGAAAACGCTCAAAGGTAGCCCCATCGTATAGGTCCGAGCCGGGATGTAACTCATATCCAAACGAGATCCCGTGGTCGGCGGCGTAATCCAGAACGGGACGCCAACGCGCCGCGAGCTCTGAAAACGCCTCGTCGATCAGACCCGGCGGGCGTTGCGGCCACGGGTACACCATGTGCCAGGCGAATCCGCCCGAAAGAGTCGATATATTGGCTGTGCCGAGATTTACCGAGGCGTCAACCGACTTCTTAAGCTGGTCCGTCGCCCACTCGGTTACCTGCGTCGGGGAAAGTCCGGCCGGATGAAAACCCGCAAAACCGGTCGCGTACGCCGGGTGCATCGCTAGAACCTGGCCCTGGAGATAGCTCCCGAGCTCGATAAGCTCGACACCCAGCTCGGATAATCGTCCCTTTAGCTCGTCGCAGTACGCTTTTGAGGTCGCTGCTGTCTCGAGATCAAAGAGACGACCGTCCCAGCTGGGAACCTGCACGCCGCAATACCCGAGTCGCGCAAACCAATCCGCGAGTCCGTCGATCGTGTTGTACGGTTTTTCTTCCCGAGCAAACTGCGCCAGAAAAACGCCCGGTCCTTTGATCGTTTTCATTCCTTCCTCCTCCTGCGTATTACCGGGGACTCCGCCCCATATCGACCGCGTCTTGTGCACGTCGCAAGCGCACGAGCGGACTACTCTCTTCCAGCCTCACGTCGTCCCAGGTAATCGTATCACCACGGGCAACCGCGCGGGTCATAATCGCGCCGGGGGCAAGCCCCACCGGTAACGCGTTTACCTCGTAGAGCTCCGACGCCTTCATGTTTACGCCCCGGAAACTGTACCCACCAAAGGTATCAAGCTCGTCACCCGCGCTAAGATCACGTTTGGCGATCGCCGCAACTTCGGCGACCGGCTCGTCGAGCGGGACGAGAGTGGTTTCACGATAGATGACCGCCCGTGCGATCGAAAGCGGTGCCTCGAGAAACCAGAGGTGGTATGGCCGAAAGAAGGTGAAGTACGGCCCCTTCCCCACCTTTAGATAGGTCAGGTCTGCACTGATCCGATCGCTGGGAGCCTTAACGGTGAGGAAGACGCCACCGCTCATCGCGGATCCTTGTACGTAGTCCACAACTGGCGCGAAGCTCAGTTCGCCGCCGTCCTCTTTGAGCCGAAACGTATCGGCGATCGTGGTCAAGTCGGCGTCCGGTCCCGTCATACCGGCGCGAGACGGTGAGCACCCGGTCGCGTTGGCGACGCAGGTCAGCTCGAACATCGTTTTTGTACCGTCGACGTAGCTGGCTACCTGAAAGGGATCCTTGTTGTCTCGTCTAGCCGACTCCATAACCGTATCGGGAGTCGCACTCGGGTCGAGAGGATTGTTCTTTCCCTTTCCAATAACGATCGGCTGATATCCCAGGGCGAGAAAGTAATCCCACATCTCGGCGAGACACCCCGGCTCGTCCCCCGAAGAAACGCTATAGAGCGCGTTGTTGGCGCGGGCGACACGGTGGAGCTGACGACCGACGGTCACATCCGCCTCGATGTTTACGAGGACAACGTCCTTCCCACGTTCGAGCGCGGGAAAAGCGGTTGCGGCACCGGATGCCGGTGACGGGGTCGCGTCGGTGACGACGTCAACAGCGTCAAGTCCGGCGAGAATTACGGGATCATCGCTCACGACGACCTTACCCGCGGCGACGGCGTCATTGGCGCGGTCCTCGGAGGAAACGGTCTCGATATCGGCACGGTCGAGCCGCCCCTCTTTCTGAAGGACCGCGACGGCACGGTCGGGATCGGGGTCGACGAGCGCCACGGGTTTCATACCCCGGGTATGACGCAGAGAATCGACTAAGCCTGAACCGAGCCATCCGGCACCGGAGATACCCACCCCGATCGTTCGGCCGTCCGCGGCGCGAGCCGCCAGTTTTGCGCGCAGGCTCATTCTTTACCTCGCGCTCGTTGGACGTTTAGTCCTGTATTGCTGTTCATTGCCGTCTCCTTTGTATCTATCGTGGGGTATCTCGTTGAGCGTTCGGTAAGGTAGACCCGAGACCGTCGGGACGTCCGCCGTTGTCCAGAGCGACGGTCGCTCCCCGGTGCTCGGCGACACGTGCACCGCTCGTGTTCCCCAGCGCAATCGCCTCGTGGAGGGAGGCTCCATTCAGATAGGCGACCAGGAAGCTTGCCGCAAACGCATCGCCGGCTCCGCACGGATCGACTACCACGACGGGAGGCACTGGCGCGGTAACGACGTCGCCACCACGCTCGATTGCTATGGCACCATCCGCGCCAAGGGTCACGACAAGCGCCCGTAGGTTGCGAAACGCGTTAAAGAGTTCGGCGATCAAAACGGATTGGTCGGCACGCTGTGCGATCCCGACCATCGAACACACCTCGATCAACTCTTCGTTGTTAAGTTTGGCGATCGTTGCCGAACCGAGGCTCGCAATTACGATTTCTCTGGTATAGCACTCCGGTCGCAGGTTAACGTCGCAAAACCGCGTCTGGGCAGGGACAGTCTCGAGTAGCCGCTTGATCGTGGCGCGCGAAACGACGTTACGTTGGGCGAGGGTTCCGTAGCAGATACAGTCTACGTCGACGAAATCAGTTGTCCAGGATTCATCAAACTCGACCGCATCGTACGCCACCGGGGCGACGATCTCATATTCGGGCTCGCCGTCGTCGCGAAACTGAATATTAACAACGCCCGTTGGTAGATCGGCGATTCGATAAACATAGGAAATCGAGAGTCCGAGTTGGCTCATTCGTTCGTAGGCGAGATCACCGAGCGAGTCGGATCCGACGGCGCTTACGAGGCGTGACTCGTGGCCCATCTCGGCAATCCGATACGCGAGATTGAGCGGCGCGCCGCCAAGCACGGGACCGTCGGGAAGGAGGTCCCAGAGTGCTTCGCCAAAACTGACAAAACGAAGTGGGCGCTGGGATTTATTCGGCATGGACCGCCTCGTCGAGCTGGGCGCGAATCACCGAGGCGACGTTCTCAACGGTAAAGCCGAAGTGCTCGGCGAGCTCTTCAGGTCGGCCGGATTCGCCAAACGAATCGATCCCCACAATTGTGTCGCGACGACCAGCCGTAAAGCGCTCCCAGCCCAGCCTCGATCCAGCTTCGACAACCACCACGGGAACGCCGGTCGGAAGAAGAGCCTCCTGCGCCGCAGCGTTTGCGGCAAATCGTTCACGATCGAGAACCGAAACGACACGTATCTTGGCTCCGGAAATCGCATCGGCGGCCTCGCAGGCGAGCGAGACCTCCGATCCGGTCGCCAACACGACACACTCGGGCCCGTCGGCTGGTTCCCTCACGCTGTGTGCGCCCCATAACCGTACGATCGACCGCCAATCCGGAGTCGCCTTGTCCAAAGTCGGTAAATCCTGCCGCGAGAGGACGAGCGCGGTCGGTCCGTCGCTGCGTTCGAGCGCCATCTTCCACGCCTCAACCGTCTCTTCGCCGTCGGCTGGACGGAGTACCGCGAGGTTAGGAATGATACGAATCGCGTTGAGATGTTCGATCGGCTGGTGCGTGGGACCATCGCCGCCGAGGTAGATAGAGTCATGCGTCAGTACGTAGGGAATTGGCAGTTTCATCAGAGCGGCGAGGCGAACTGCCGGTCGCATGTAATCGATAAACACAAACAGTGTAGCTGCAAAGGGGACGAGCCCGCCATGAAGAGCGATGCCGTTGACGATCGAGGCCATCGCGTGCTCGCGAACCCCAAATCGTAGCGTTTTGGCGATCCGGGTCTCCTTTTGGAAGACGCCGTGACCGGGCATTTCGGTTTTGTTGGAGTGCGACAAGTCCGCCGATCCTCCGATAAAGTTGGGTAATCCCTCCGCCAGCGCCTCGATGACAACACCACTGGCGGTCCGCGTCGCGATTTTTGATCCTTTATCGTACTCCGGCCATTTTATGTTCCCGAGTGCGGCGGGTGCGCCGGATAGATACACATCGAGCCGCGATCGAAGTTCGGGGTACGCTGCAGACCATTTTGCGTAGAGCTCCTCCCATAGCTCTCGATCGTTTGTCCACGCTCGTCTACGCTCGGCGAAGTAGTCCACGGCCATAGGATCAAGATAGAACGACGTTTCGACGGGGATCCCGAGGCCGCGCTTGGTTGCCGCAAGCTCATCCGCCCCGAGCTTGGTACCGTGAACGCCGTGAGTATCTGCGAGATTAGGACTCCCCTCACCGATTCTGGTGCGCAACTCAATGATGGTCGGCTTGTCGGTCTGCGTTCGGGCGTTTTGGAGAAGAGCGAGAACTTCGGCGGCGTTGTGTCCATCTCCGGAGAGGTAGTGCCATCCATAGGCCTCAAAACGCTTCTGGACATCTTCAGTAAATGTGATATCGGTGCGTCCCTCGATTGAGACCGAGTTGGAGTCGTAAATGACGTTGAGCTTTCCGAGTCCAAGATGGCCGGCCAATGACGCCGCCTCGGCACTTACGCCTTCCATGAGGCAACCGTCGCCCGAGAGAACCCAGGTCACGTGGTCGATGATGTCAAAGCCACCTTGGTTAAACTCCGCCGCCAGTCGCGCCTCGGCGACCGCCATCCCGACCGCGGTCGCAAAGCCCGCCCCGAGCGGACCGGTTGTTGTCTCTACACCCTCGGTCAAACCATATTCGGGGTGCCCGGGGGTAAGCGAGCCGAGTCTGCGTAGGTGTTTGAGCTCCTCAAGCGGAAGCGCGTAGCCGGCGAGGTGGAGGACGGCGTACAACAGTACGGAACCGTGGCCTGCGGACAGAACAAAACGATCGCGATTGAGCCAGGTGGGCTGACTCGGGTCGTGCCGTAGGATCTCGCCATACAGAACGGCGGCAATGTCCGCAGTACCCATGGGCATCCCGGGATGTCCGGTCCCCGACACCTCGACGGCGTCCGCTGCCAAGCCACGAATCGTCGCGGCTACCCGTTCGATCTTATGGATGTGCACAGCAATACCTCACGTTGGTGGTTAGTGTTGAATTCCTAACGCTCTAACTTTACGTGGTTTTTTGGAATATGTCAAAGGTTTACGCACTAACCATAAACGGCTTTTATCTCAGATTTCTTCTAGTTCGAATCCAAAGATCCGGGAAATCAATTGGAAAGCCGACTTTTGGTGGCCGGCAACGACGACGTAGTGGTGAGAGGCCACCTGGTCAACAAAGCCACGACCGTCCTTGACCTTGATGATCCCTCCGTTGAGGCAATCTGAATCCTCGTACTGGATGTAACCCGTAAGTTCAGCCTCGGAAATCGAAATTTTGTTGAGGTAGGGCTGGAGCTTGACAAGGGTGATCGGCCCCGTCTTCATTTTGGCGTCGATCGCGGTCGCGTTGTCGTCGACCATCGCGAGAACCTTCTTTTCGAGTCGCCATTCCGTTGAGAACTTCTCCGGCAAAAGGCCGAAGTAGCCGCAGTGCGCTGCGAGAATATGATTTTCCGGTTCATCCACGTCCGGAAAGTGCGGAATCCGCTCATGAGCCAGCGCGGCCTTCCCCATGATAAATGGATAGAGGTTCGTCATAAAAAACGGTGATTCGATCACTTTGTCGACGAACACCTCAGTCATCATAACGAGCGTATCGGCCTCGCATCCCCAGACGAGGTTTTCGCGCTCGTAGAGTAAGTTCCAGGCAAGACAGGGCGTCGTATCGCAGCTCGTCGATTCGTTGAGGCAGTTCAGCCCCATTGCGAGGATGTGATCATCGGCCTGAAAGTCCTTATCGAGCTCCATGTAGAGCTTTACGGCACTCATAAGCGGTTTTCCGGCCACGCTCTTTTTGTTCGAGGGCCACTGGTCGATAACCCGCTGCGCGTCGGCATCCGATACCGCCGCGGCCCGTCTGCCGAGCTCGCGAAAACTTCGAAACTCGATCTTGAGGCCGAAGCGACGCTCGAGCATCTCCGTGCTCTCGGACTCCAACCAATAGAAACGCTTGAAGATTTCAGATTGCTTACCGGTGGGACCGGCCGGATCGTCGTTGTATACGACAAACTTCCACTCCCCGAGCTTCCGCTTCACGGCGAGACCGCGGCACGCCATTTTGGTCGACTCGAGGCTTGGCGGGCAAATCGTCGTAATGCCGTTGAGATTGAGGTACTTCACGATTTCCCAATCCCACATGTTAACCGTACCAAAGGTCGAGGTTATGACGAGTTTCGGGACCGAGATGGCGCGCAGGTCGTCGATTCGTGAGTACGCCTCACCGAGCATCTGCGGAAAAATGACACCGTCGGTCGCTGGGAGCGGAGACCCAAGCGCCACCGATTCGGTAAACGTCGCGTCTTCCACAAGCAGCTCTTTGAGCAGAGCGAGGTGTTTGTCAAAGTCGCTATCGCGACCTGGTTCAAAATAGACCGGTGTAAGAATCGCCTTCATAGAGCCTCCCTGACTGGTACTTAACGCTCTAAGTGTAGCGTAGATACGTGAGTCGCGCAATCGTCGCGTAACAGGCGGTGAAGTCCTCGGCGGGTCCCGCTGTCGGCGAGACGCTTTAGACTGCGGTGCGGAGAATCGTGTGGGTACGGATCGACCGCGGTCTTTCTCCGCCTAGACGATGTCAATCCGGCCGGTTATATTTTTGAGCGCGCCTGCTTTGAGCTCCCGTACCATCGACCACTCGGCCGATCCGGTGTCGTCGCGTGCGTGTCGTATTCCAAATTGGTAAGTCGGAAGAAAACCGAGCTTTCGATAGATCTCAGGACTACCGCAGAGGAATACGGCCGAATAACCGATCGAACGCGCTATTTCGCACGCCGCATCCGTCAAGGCGCGCGCAATGCCTTTTCGAAAGCGCTCTGGATCGACGGAAAGAGGGGAGAGGCAAAGCTCCGTGATCTTTCCGGTACCCGTAGTGATCTCAGTTTTATACAATACGATCTGTCCGAGGACCCGACCTTTGCTTCCCTCCGCGACCAGAGAAAGCTCGGGGATAAACCCATCACTACCTCGCAGCCTTCCGAGATATTCTTGCTCGTCACCGTCCGCGTAGTCGACCGTTGCGAATGATCGCCGGACGAGGTTGTACACTGCTGGATAGTCGGCCGGCGTTTCCTGGCGGATTCGAAAAGGTTCTTTACTGTCCATCGACAATCGGGATCATACTACGAATACCTATAGGCTTGTGTCACTAAATCGGGAAGCCCGATCTAAAAGTAGAAGATAGTGGTTCTCCGCTCCGTTAACCTCCATCCGTCCCGACATCCTCTGGTCGCTTGATGATCCGAGGATGCACTTCGCCGCCTACGTTGGATCTGATTCCGTAGACGACATGTCCTCGAAAAAGAGTACATGACAGCGGACGGTAGACGGTTTACGATTCAATAGATTCATGGATTCCTCGGCGGCTGCGCAAATCGAGAACCTATTCAAGACCGAAGGCAAACGACTGTACAACCTTGCCTATCGTATCTGTGGCGATCCGGATTTGGCTCAAGATTTATTGCAGGAAAGCTTGATCGAGATCTACAGAGCGTTCCCGAAGTTCCGCGGCGAAAGTTCAACCTTTACCTGGGCATATAAGATCACCCTCCGTCGGTGTCGGCGGTACATCCGTGACCGCAACGTCGAACACGACGCCCGCGTCAGCTTGCAGCTGACCGAGCGCTCGCGAGCTCGGGACCAACATGCGGACGCAAATGCGCGATTCGATCCGGCCGACGAACTGGTTGAGCGCGCGATGGTCGCCGAGATTCGCGAGAAGTGTCACTACTTCATGATGTTCAAGTTGACCGAACTCCAACGCGTAACCTTACTCCTTCAGGACTTGTTTGAGTTTAGTTACAAGGACACCGCCTATCTTCTCGACACGACCGAAGATGTCGTTCGATCTCGACTTGTACGAGCAAGAGACAATTTGCGTCGGCACTTTTCCGAGCGGTGCTCCTGGATCAAGCCGGGAAACCCGTGTATCTGCGAAACTCGCGCCGACCACGTTCTGAAAATGTACCCCTCCCTCGCTCGGACTCTGGCGAGAAGAACAACCCGTCCCGAGTACAACCGTCTTGTCGCGCAGCAGATACAAAGAAGAATTGATACGGAAAGCGACATCGTCTCCTCGTTTCCAATGCTCGACTTCAAAGGACGAGTGACGTTGAGAAAAGTCATCGAAAATTCTGAGCAACCGTAACTTTTTGCGCGCGTTCCGCCACAAAAATAGCAAAAAGATCACCGGAGGAATCGATGAAAGAACTGGATCTCGTCGACCCACGCTGCTATCGATGGGCACGCGGCTCTTTAACTGTCGTCACAACGCGAAACGCTCGGCGACAATCGCGGTGGACGGTATGAAGCGACTTCACAACCGTATTGGTAGGAAAGACGTCCTTCTACGCCTCTGGACCTTGATCGCACTGGTCATAGTTGACGGCGCCACCGTTGCGCAGGAATCCGGGCCGAATCTCGGTACGACTGCGGCCGTCTCGGGTGCCTTGTTCCTACCTACATTGCTCACGGGGTATTGGATGAGCTCGGACGCTACGCCTAACGATGCACTCCTCGCCGGGCACAAGATAAGCTCGGGTGCCAACTTAGTTCTCCTCAACTACACGGCGGTCAAGATGCACCAAATCGAGCCGCTGTCACCGTCCGAGTTCTCGGCAACGATTTTTATGAACCTCTGTTTTGCGGGAACGATTGCTACGGGTGCTCTTATGACCGTAAACGACGACCGCCCGACATGGGTAAGCCGGTTCCACGGTGTGGCTCCGTACGTAACGATCGCGTCGTCGGGAACGTTGCTCTGGTTGCTGTCTCGAAATCCGAGGTGACTATTAAGCAGTTATCGAGGCATTCTCGGCCGTGCGTCCGCGTCGGCGTAGCAACCGGGTACGCTATGTGTACTCTTAACCTCTTGCCCGTTCTCCGGGGTACGGGTACGCTCTGGCGAAAAGAGCAGCCGCGCGTGGGCTCGTCGTTTTGAGGAGAGGCAATACCGCGTTCCAAGCAGCTCTGCCCGTGGGGATCAACGCATCGTTGGCCCTCACCTACCTCCTTATGGGACACTCGGCGCAGGGCTTTGCCTTGCCAGACGAGACTCAGTGTTGGGAGCCTTAGCAGTAATGCATTCAGCCGCCGCTCTTTTTTGTCGCGATCGTCGCCAACGGATCGGAAAACCTGCGAGTGTAGACACTGAGCGCTCCGGCGTTTTTCAAGAATTATCCTGAGTCCTCGATCGAGAGAAATCGATGGGCTCGACTACTCGCGCCGATAATGAATCGAAGCGAGTAAAACTATCGCCCGACTTGCTCGTCACATTGAGTCGCTCTACAATTTGCCAACGGCCGTGTTGGATTACGTACTCCGAACCAAACTCCATATTCCCTCCGTCCGCCGCGACATCGTCTCTCGACAGCGCCTGCGAACGGCGCTCGATCGCGGAACGGGAATAAACACCGGATTTGACCGACCGATAGTTTTGATTTCGGCGCCCGCCGGCTTCGGGAAAACCACGGCGATTGCCGAGTGGATAGCCCTCTGGCAAGACGCCGGCAATACCGTGAGCTGGCTGTCCCTGGATGAAAGAGACGACGATCCGACGCGTCTGCTCGCTCATCTGACGATGGCACTCGGCGAGCTGTCGCCCGGTATCGATCCGGCAATCATCCCGCTCCTTGACTCCGGCGCGCCCCCGTCGGTCACCGACTACCTCACGGCCTTAATCAACCGCCTTGTCTTGGACGAACGTGACGCTATCCTCGTTCTGGACGATCTACATCGGATCGAATCGACGATCTCAATGGAAGCGATTCAGTTCCTGATCGATAACCTTCCGCCGCGAGTCTGTCTTGTCCTCCTGACTCGGGAGGATCCACCACTTCCTCTCGGAAGGATTCGTTCCAGCGGTCGACTTACGGAAATCCGCGCCGCGAACTTGCGTTTTAACGCCGTTGAAGCGGGCGAACTTTTGAACGATCAGATGAGGCTCGATCTTTCGCCGGCGAGCGTCGACTCCCTCGATCGAAGAACGGAGGGATGGATCGCGGGCTTACAGATGGCGGCGCTATCTCTCCGCGGACGCGACAAGCCCGACGAGTTTGTGGACGCCTTTGCCGGTAGTCACCGATTCGTCCTCGACTATCTCAGCGAGGAGGTGATTGCAAACCTCGCACCCGACACGCGCGACTTTCTGTTGCGGACAAGTGTTCTCGAGAATCTCACGGGACCGCTGTGTGATGCGGTCACCGGAAGCGACGGTGGCGCAACGCTTCTCGGTGAGCTGCACCGTGCCAATACCTTTATCGTTTCCCTCGACGAAACGCGAAATTGGTACCGATATCACCACCTATTTGGTGAAGTCCTGAGGAGTCTTCTTCGTTCCCGGTATCCGGACCAGGTTGCCGCGCTCCACGTCGCCGCGAGCGCATGGTTCGAAAGGGAAGGCATGCTCGAGTCGGCGTTAGCTCATGCCCACGCCGCCGGTCGCGTTTCCGAGCTTGCCGAACTCGGCGAGCGCCTATGGGAATCGATGAACTCCAGGTTTCAAGTGCGCACGTGGCTCCACTGGATGATGAAGCTGCCGAGATCAGAGATTTTGGCGCGTCCTGACCTCGCGTTCTACTGCGCCGAGTCCCTAGGTGACCTGGGTGAGTTAGAGAAAGGAAACGAACTTCTGGACGGTATCGAGGCGTCGCACAGCGACGATACATCCGATTCGACTACGATGGGACGGATCGCTCTATTGCGCGCCGAGAACTACCAGACCGGCGGGAATCTCGACAAGGCGGTCGAATTTGCCAAACGGGCACGCTCGCTCATTCCCGAAGACAAACCGGTTCTTTCGGCCCGGGCGAATCTCGCCCAGAGCTTTCCGTCATGGGGACGCGGTGAAACGGAACAGGCCGAAGCCGCGATTCGTCGTTGGATTGACGACATGTCCCATATCGGGGCCGCGTCATTCGCGTTGGCAAGCCATCTTCCCCTCGCCGAAATCATGTGCGTCCGCGGAAATCTTGGTGACGCAATAGCCGAGCTCGAACGTTCCATTGCGGCTCTCGAATCCGACAAAGAGAATACGACGATATTCGCCGCCCATTTTTATCTCTTGATCGCACTGCTGCTTCACGAACGGAACGAAAGAGAAAAACGGAACTCCTACCTTGATCGAGCACAGGTCCTGAGCGGCCACGACACGCTCGCCGATTGGCCTTATCGTTGGAACGTTGGTCGCGCCCGGGTCCTCGAGAACGATTGGGGCGCCGCGCTCGATCTTCTTGAGGAAGCCAAGTCGCTCTACGTCCGAAATCCGGTACCAAACGCGCGACCCGTTGGCGCGATGATCGCCGACCTGCACCTCCGTAGAGGATCGATTGACGCCGCCGGTAGATGGGCGCGTTCCTATGAAACGGAGCGAACCTCCGACCCCGGTTTTCTGGACGAGTACGAGGAGATGGTTTACGCCAAGACCTGCGCCGCGGAATCGATCGCCAACGCGTCGTCAGCAGCACGGCTCGAATCGGCGTTCCGGCGAGTTCAAATAGTCTCACGATCAGCCCGGAATCAGGACCGCGTAGGAAGCGAGATCGAGATCAGCATCGTACGCACCGTTCTTGCGGATCTTCTGGGGCGTGAGCGCGATGCCCGCGAAGCGGCGGTTGCGGCACTCACGCTTGCCGCGCCCGAGCGATGGATTCGTCCTTTTTTGGAAGCGCCGTCTCGGTTCCGGATCTATCTCGACGCCCCGGAGCTTGGCGCGGATGCCGCGCGCTTCGCTTTGCTTATCAAGGACACACTTCTTGAGCAGAGTGTCTCCGACGAGGTCCAAAGTCACCGCTTTGGCCTGAGCAATCGCGAGCTCGAAGTCTTGGCGGCTCTCGACTCGGATCTGAGCGGCCCCGAAATCGCCGCGAGCCTCTTTGTGTCTCTCAACACCTTTCGAACCCATACAAAAAGCATCTTTGCCAAGATCGACGTAAACAGCCGCCTGGCGGCGGTACGTAAAGCCAAAGACCGAGGAATCATCTCGTAGGCTGCGCCAACTCACGTCTCCGCTGGATTGTCGTCGCACCGCATCGCGACCAAAATCACCATCAAAATCACCACATCATGTGATGTGCGCCCCCGTCGCGGGTTCTACACTCCTTACAACGATTGCCAAAGGGAACGGAGGTACAAACGTGGCGGAAACCGAAAACGCATGCGGGTACTCGGACGTAGCATATGTCTACGAGTTTCGTGTCCGCGGTGTCATCGACGAACGGTGGAGCGCGTGTTTCGACGGACTTACCGTTTGCTCCGGCCGAGAGAACGAAACTCGCTTTATCGGCGAAATCGCCGATCCGGCGATGCTCTACGGCGTTGTCCGTCGATTCCGTGACGCCGGGATGACGCTTGTGGCAATGCGGCAGATCGCGTCCACCGGAACCGACCGTTCCCGAATTACACAATCTCCAAAGAAGGACGAAGGAGGAGTCATGGAACAGGATCGCAGCATCCTAAGATGGGGCGGGATCTCGGGCGTAGTCGGAATCGCCTGCCTGGTACTTGCGGTACCGGCCGCCTTGCTCGGCGTCGGCCCGGACCCGGTTGGGCTCGAGGAGTGGGTGACCCGATTCCCAAGCATAAAGTCGGCGAGAGTCGTAGAAAACGGTTTGTACCTGTTGGGGCTAATTCTCCAAGTGCCGCTTTTTCTCGCGGTTCACCGCGCTTTCCGCGAGCGAAATCCGGCATCGGCGTTATTTGGTCCCGCGATCGCGATCGTCGGGATCGTGATCATGGCGACCGTGGCGGCGCCTCACGGAGCGCACGCACCCTTGTCGGCGCTCGCGCAGGATCCCGGAATAGCCCCGACGGACCTACGGACAGTCGCGCTTATGTGGCAGGCACTCTGGGGGGTGTTTTACGGCGTCTTGAACGTCGGCTTTGTCGTGGTACCCCTCGGAATCGGCGTCTGCGGGATCGCGGCGAGTCGTTCGAAAGATTACGGCAGACGAGCGGGCTACGCCGTTATCGCTCTCGGCACGATTGCCTTCTTGGCCGGCTTCGCCCAGTTCGCCGATCCGGGCTCAGACGTTGGATTCGTTACTTATTTGGCGTGCCTGATTTCTTACGGGTTGTTGTCGGCAGTGGCGCTGAAGACGAGTCAGAAACGCCGATTACGAGAATCGGTATCGCAAGAACTGTGAGGAACGTAATGAAACAACGAGCAAAATTACTGATGGCGTTGTTGCTGATCGGTTGCATGACGTCTGTGTTCGCCCAACGACTGGACGACGAAGAGTTGTTGGAGGAGCACCCGTGGTTTGCCGGAAGCAGTCTCTTTATGATCGCCAACTACATCCCCGATGAACGCCCCGGGTACTACGTTCAGTTTGATCTTGGGTATCACCTAAGCATGAAGGACGTCCTCTATGCGGAGGCGATAACCTGGACCTACTGGGAGCCCTGGGAACATACGGCGATTCCGACGAGTACTACCCTGGGAGCGTCACTGCCTACGGCGTCGGCCTGGCGTATCAGCGGTTCTTATGGCGCGGTCTGTACGCCTCAGTGCAGGCAACGCCATTTCACCAGGTCTTTTACGACCGGGACCACGAGGCGATTCAATCGGGCTTCCAGCTTTACCTGCAAACGGGTGTCGGATATCGAATCGAGCTCGGCAATCGGCGCTTGTTTATCGAACCCTCGTACCACATCAAGTACTGGATGATTAACACGAACGTGCCGGATGAGTTCGACGAGATCGACGACGGAACGCCGATCTACAAGTTTGAACCGGGATTAAACTTCGGCTACCGCTTTTGATACGCGCGGTCGAAGGCGTCGACCCGGGGTCAAAACTCCGGGTCGATAAAAACTGAGGAAGCGAGCTCCTCGGGCGAGCTTAAACCTCGGTCATGCCGCCGTCGACCGCGTATTCCGAACCGGTGACAAACGCCGCGTCATCGGACAACAAAAAGGTCGCCACCGCGGCCACATCATCCGGCGTCCCAAATCGCCCGAGCGGTACCTGGGACAGAATCTGAGAAGCCATTCCTTGAATCGCCTCCTCGGGCATACCGGTTCGCGAGAAAAAGTTGGTATCGATGGGGCCGGGGCTCACCGCGTTGACGCGGATCTTTCGCGGGGCGAGTTCCGCGGCGAGCACGCGAGTCGAGTGGCGGAGCGCCGCTTTGGTGGCACCGTAGACGCTTGCCCCTGCCATTCCTACGCGATTGACGACTGAAGTATTAAACACAATCGAGCCCCCATCGGACAGTAAGTCTGACAGCGCCTGAACCTGGAGAAGCGGACCGCGCAGATTGACATTAAACTGGCGATCAAAAGAGTCGACGGAAAAGTCGGTAACCGGCGCAAACTCTCCGAACCCGGCGTTTACAAACACAGCGTCGACTCCTCCCAGGTGCTCTTTCGCGGCAACCGCAAGCGCCGCCGCACCCTCTAAGCTACCGGCATCGTTCTCGATCGCGAAAACGCCCAACTCATCACGGGTTTCCCGCAAACGAGACACCGATGTCCCCGTGACGAGTACTTTTGCACCTTCTTTTACCAACCGGGCCGCGGTCGCTCGGCCGATTCCACTCGTACCACCGGTCACGACTACTCTCTTATTTTCGAACCTGCTCATCTTGAGCTCCTTTGTTGAGAACCATGTGATTCCCGCGTTTTATTAGGAACCAAATGGTTCCTTTTGCTTAAAAAAAATCAATCCAGCATCCGCATAGCCGTATCTACCGTTTCGATCGCCTCCTCTCGTCTAAGAGTCGACTTTCCGCCGACCTGCAATCCGGAAATGAGCAAACGCAGCGTTCGTGCCACCGCGTTGGGTACAACGTTATCTCCTATTTCGCCCGAGGCTTTGCCCCGATGAAGCGTTCTTGCCACGATTTCTTCGAGCGTATGGTTGTGTTCGTTTAATAAGGCGCGTACGGCTTCGTCGTGCGGTCCTAACTCGACTTCGCTGTTGACGGCGAAACATCCGCACCGAAAACCGTCTCGAGTTGCCATCTCCGCTACCATTGTCAGCCATTCTCGGATTGCGTCACGCGCTGAGGGATTATTTTCTAACGACTGCGAAAGATCCCGACGTGCATCGGTCAAGTAACGCCTGAGCGCCGTAAGATATAGCCTGTATTTTCCGCCAAACGCCTTATATAGACTACCGCGAGACAAGCCCATAGCGCCGAGTAAGTCCGGCAGAGAGGTCGATTCGTATCCGTTCCGCCAGAAAGCCTGAAGCGCGTCTTCAACTGCTTGATCCGTATCGAACTCTCGCGGCCTCGCCATTCTCGTAAGGTACGAATTAGGAACCAATCGGTCAAGTATTTTTTTCTACACCTCCCGCGTGTCGGCTTACGAGCTTTCGTGCTCGCATGATCTATGGAGTTTCGAGTCCGTCGCCAGGCGTTGTATACCCGTTGGTATCTGATGAGTCCTTACGTCGCCGGAGTCTGCTTGAACTCACAATCGACGCAATTTTTGTCGCTTAACACAAACCGTCGTTACTACGTGTTCTTGCTACCGTCAATCTCGATTTGCTTCCTTGCCGAGGGTTTCCCTGTTTCGATAAACACCGCCAGGTCATTTAGCTTCCACGTGCTCACAACGGATCGTACAAAGAACGGCAATCCCCGAACGGAGAACTCCAATACATGATCGTAGTTATCGATCCTCGTGATCGTTTCCATGAGCCGACCGGTTTCCGTTTCACAGACCCGGTCAAAGTCCTCCGTTTTAGTCCCTTTCCGACAATCTGTCGTTCCCGAAGCCCACAAGTGCGCGTTGGAAAACTCTTCAACGACAAACTTCCAAACTTCTTCAATTGGCCTATTGATCTGTCTGCTGAGTTTCAGGTCCACAGTCCAATTATAGGAAGCCAAAGCTTTAGACAAAAACGGCATGACCACGACCTCGAGGGTGCCGGAGATCACCTTTTCGCGGTACGGCCGTTGTAGTATAAATACCCATGCGCAAACAAATTCCGACATTCGTCGTTTTGATACTCCTACTAACACCGTTGGCCGTTGTCGCCGACGTACCGGTCGAAATCATGGAAATCGGCGAGATCCGCAGAGGTGAAGCGGCTTCGATCCAGGGTGAAGTAGTTCGAATTCTTGACTACGATGAGGTTCTCGTCTCAGACGGGAGCGGTCGGGTTGAGGTGTACTCGGAAGGCGGTTTCCCCGCGCGGCGCGTCCGGGTTGGCGACGTCATCACGGTTCGCGGGCTCGTCGACGACGGGCTTTTCTCGTTACGTCGAGAAATCTACGCCGATCACATCCTGTTCGCCGACGGCAGCAGCTACGAACGAGATAATCCATTTTTGCTCGATTGCGACGACGGAATGCAGTAAGCCGAGCGAGCGAAGGATCATGACATCGCTGACGACCTAAACGCCGCAAACCAGTTCATCGTCACAAATCGGCCTCCGTTTCGATCGAAATAAACAAGACACCACCAGATCGCGCATTTAGTTCTCGCAAAAAAGCTTGACCAATTAGGTCGAACAACCTAACTTGTATTAGGTCGTATGACCTAAATGGAGGTGTACGTGTGAACGCAATTACAGAGACTGTCGTATTGATCATCGGCGCAGGCATGTCCGGTCTGTCGGCCGCGTATTCGATTTGCAAATCGAACAAAAACGTCATTGTCCTGGAAGCGAGAGATCGGATCGGCGGAAGGCTATCGTCGGAGCGATTTTCGGATGGGCTTTTGTTTGAACGGGGCGGTGAGCTCATCCACGGCACCACCAATCAACTTTACGCGTTGGTTCGCGACCTGGGCATCGAGATCAAAGAACTCAAGTCCAAACCGGAAAGAACTCCGGTTCTCGAGACCGTCGTCATGCTCATCGTCGCGGTCCTTGTCCGTAGCGGATGGTACGCCAAACCGCGGGTCGATGAGAACCTCAAGGACTACCTCGATAGACTAAGGTTGCTCCCGCGATCGGTAAAACGATCGATAGAACAACGCTCAATGGACTTCGAGAACCTTGATAGAGTCTCGGCACTCCACATCGTCGAACGTTTTCGTCGGCAGCTTTGTACCGGTGAAGTATATGGAGACCACGATTTTCTGATAAAGGACGGTTACGCCACTGTACTTAGGCATTTAGCGAAGGATATCCCCATTCGCTTTGGTCACGTAGCGACGAAGATCGAGTGGAATCGCGACGCCGTTGTCGTCCGGACCAACCGTGGTGACTATGGTGCCGAAAAACTCGTCGTGACCGTGCCAGTCAGCGTCCTCCCGGCACTCGAGTTCGAACCGGAACTACCGGCGACCAAGGTACGCGCAATCTCCGCCCACACGGCCCTCGACATCGTTAAACTCATCGTCCCGGTCCCGGAACGATCGTTTAAAACCGACCAGGACCAAGGTATAATTCCCGAGGCCAAAATCGTCCCGATGTGGTGGCGGCGCAATCTTGCGACTGGATCGCCCGACGGGCGACAGGTCCTCGTCGGTTGGATAACCGGGGAGTATGCCCGAGAGTTTTGTCGCCATTCCCCTGAGGAGTCGAAAGAACGCGCGCTCGCCGAGCTGTCGGCAGTCGTCGATCTGGCGGCGGTCGATCGTGATGAGGTTATCGCCCAGAACTGGACGAAAGATGAGTTTGCTCGTGGGCCATACTCCTACATAAGACCTGGTTTTGACCTCGATATCGTAGACGAGCTGGCGGCCCCCCTCGCCGGCACAGTCTACTTCGCGGGCACGGAAACGGCCGAGGAGTCGGGTACCGCCCACGGAGCGTATGAAAGTGGATTGCGGGCGGCACGGGAGGTCCTCGCCCAAACCGATTTGTAACGGTCGAAAGCGCCGTCGGTCGCGCACGAGCCACCCGCGCCGTGTTATAAACGTTACCGATGAAGCACCGAATCAGAGCGGCCGGCATAATATTAAACGACAATCACGAGATACTTCTGGTTCGCCATGTCGACCATACCGGAGAGTGGTGGATTCCGCCCGGAGGTGGTTTTGATGATCAGGACGTTTCGACTATCGATACCGTAAAACGAGAAGTATTTGAAGAGACTGGACTAACGGTAGAAGTCGGACCATTACGCTATGTGCGCGAGTATTCGGAGACAAGCACCGGTATTCATCACATGGAAGTCTTTTATCTGATCACCGAATACCGTGGCAAAGAGACTACAAAGAATCTCAGAGGGCTCGGTGGCGACGAGTTTTTAATCAAAGAACTAAGATGGTTTGATCGAGACGATTTTGAAGACGTAACCGTCTGGCCGGTGGAACTAAAGGATGAGTTCTGGCGGAATATCTCGAAAGCAAATCCGCCGGTTGAATACCTCGGAGTACACGCGGAGCCCTAATCAGACGCTCAATCGCCCGGGCGCGAAGGATCGTTCGGGGGCGAAGGATCGTGCGCGCGGCGAATCCGAACCTGATCTACAGTTGTGCAGCCATCCGGACCATATCTCGACATTGGATTCCGTTCTCAAAAATTGGCTCCGGATAATGTCGAACAAAGAAGTCACGGTCAACGCCGACGATTCGGAAACCGCATTTCTGATAAAACGCCAGTTGATCGATGCTCGAGTTTCCGGTTCCAACTTCTACTCTCGTAAAACCGTCCGTGCCCGCCTGTCGAAAGCATTCCTCCACCAAACGCTTGCCCATGCGCAAACCACGAACGTCGGGGCTCACCGCTATGTTCATGAGTTCGAGAACATCGGCACTGTGCGGCATAACTGTATATTGGCCGACTATCTTCTCATCGGCAAACGCGCCGATACAGGTACCATCGGTCAGATACCTCTCCACGTGTTCTCGCGACGGGTCCGCCTCGAGTAACAATGACCAGGGATACTCGTTATCAGAGAGCCTGCGGTATGTGAGATCGATATTCATGGGAGAGGCAGTATATCGTGTCCAAGCCGAGGTCCGGCAACCGGCCGCCCCCTTCCTATTCGCGCAGGTGCCTTGATATCGTACTCATCAGAGGAAGACCACAATGAAACTGATTTATCGCCGCGCGTTCGCGTCGTGGCATATCGCATTCGGACTGCTCATCGCTTCGATCCTACCCGTCTCTGCTCAGAATGCCGTTATTCTATGGGTGGATGATCCGGTAGAAGTTGTGGTTTCTCCGGCCGAGGATGAGTACGCCCTCGTCGATATCGGAGACCGGATACCGGCGGGATCAACGATTGAGACTGCGGAAACGAGCATCGAGTTGCAGCTCGAGCCCTCCGGCGCGATCGTATATATCTCGCCATTTACGCTCTTTACGCTCGACGCGATCGACGTCGGACCCGAAACGGTCAATCATCGGTTTTCGCTCGAGCAGGGTAAGATGCGCATGGTCGTCTCTGCGTTTCTCGGCGATAACTACGAGGTGGAAACGCCCTCGGCTGTCCTGGGGGTTCGAGGCACCGACTTCACCCAGGTTGTCGATCGTGACGAAGCTGATTGGGTATGTGTCCGCGAGGGCGAAGTGACGTTCCGTCGCCGGCGTGACAGCCGCGTCGTCAGCGTTGTATCCGGCGCGTTTGCGGACGCCCGCGATCGCCGTCTCGTGGCGCGATCGATCTCCCGGGAGCGACTCGAGCAGATTTTCTCCGATGTGCAGTTTCGGCGTCCGAATCCGGACGCGATCCGGAATCTCCGCGAACGAATCCCGGAGATACGCGTACGCGATACGCTCGAGGAAATCGGCGGAAGAATCGACGACGCGGGCGAACGACTAGAAGAGGGCGTCACTGAACGACTCGAGGGCGCCGCTGATCGGCTCGATGAAGCAGCTGAGCGAATCGACGACGCCGCGGATCGTACGCGAGAACGTTTCGAGCGTGGTGATCGCGACGATCGGAGCGATAGTGGTGGTGGGCGCGACTCCGGCGGGCGTAGTTCCGGCGGCAGGCGCCGAAATTAGGAGAACACTCGGTCGACAGGTTCCCGGCCAAATGACCATTCCTCGAGAGGTTCGCTCGGCTCCGCGAGAGAGTCACTCAAGCGCGGGAGCCGAGATACGACGGCTCAGCCTCCGAGAATAGCCTCCGCCGCTCCGCGCAGCTGAGCCGACGAACGTACTTTCTCGATCCAGGCTGACGGAATCCCCTTATCTCCGTCAAATCCCCACATCAGACCACCAAGCGCACCAACGAGAATTCCGCGTCCACAGGAATCGCCACCGGAGAGTATCGTGTGACGAATCGCGTCAACGTAGGAGTCAGCGCGGGCCAGCGTCACCATGCTCAACGGTAATCCTTCGGCGAGGACACAGGACATGCCGAGCGTCTCCGCTGCCTGAACGCTACTCTCCCACGGCCGGGCAAGCGCGTCACTGACTTTGGAACCGAGTTCCTCCGGCAAGATGGGTAAGCGTGATTCGATCGTCGCTCCCAGCTCCTTTCCGGCAAGTATGTCCTTTATCAGGAAGGCGCAGAACTCGCCGACAGCCAACGCAGCGTCGTCGATATGGGTGATATGTGCCGCAGCGCGGACGTTTGCAATAAAGTCTTCGTCGGCCGTCCCCCGGGCACTTTCGACTACCGCGACCGGGATGACCGCCGCGAGGACAGGGAGCTGGAGATCGTGGACACCGGTGGGTTTTGCGTACACAGCTCTGAGGCTTTCTACCTTATCAACGACGAGCTTCATCTGCTCGGAGCTGAGCTGTATACTCGCAAAACCCGCGATCGCTGACGCGAGTCGGGCTCCGATGTCGCCGGCTTTCGGATCGGTGGCGATCTCGCGCGCCGCGGGGCCCAACGCCACGATCGTGTGAAACGGTATGCGATCCGTCAACTCGAGGAAAGCAGTTTCGATGTCGGCGTCGCGCTGCCGAATTACATCGAGGGCACCGGCCGCCGGATGATCGACGTAGCCAACAAACGAGCCGCCGTAGCCAAAGGCGGACAGGAAGTTGGCCGCGGCACGAGGCGCGTTAAACAGACCGTTGTTTGCAGCGATGTGCTCGGTCACCATCTTTACGGTTGCGCCGTAGCGACTCAGCGAGCCGATCGGCCTATCGGCGTGGGCGAAAACCCCGACGACACCCTCGTAGTTTTTTGCATCCGGCTGGCGAAACTCGGGCGTATCACCGCAAACCTCGGACAGTCGTGCCGTGTCGTATATCCAATGGAGACCCATCGCCGCTGAGTCCGCGGTGACGGCACCAACCAGCGCGGCGCTGGCGCTCTCTATCTTGTTCTCGTTCATAGCTTCCTCCTAAGTGACACCTTGTCTGCAATATAGTCGTCCGGTGTCCTTATCGGCAAGAGACGAAATGTCTTTTCCTCTACGGGTCCGTCGGCGTACAATCGAACACGATGGATGGAGATGGCTGGGTTCGAGCGCGAACGCCGGACCAGATTCAAACGCGGGTAAACGCGATACTCGAGGCCGCCCGAGACCTCCTAGAGGACCACAGCTTCGACGAGATATCGCTCGTTTTGATCGCGAAGCAGGCGCGGTTTACGCGCTCCAATTTGTACCGCTATTTCGCTACAAAGGAAGAGGTTTTTCTTGAGATCCTCAAAGAAGACCTGACTGACTGGGTTGCCGCTCTTGACGATTGGTTTACGAGCGACACGCCGGGATTAGATGACTTTGCACGTGGATGGATAGATTCGATTCTAAAGCAGTCACGAATGCTTGGCCTCTTGATCCTTCTCGGAACCAAGCTCGAGACCGGTACATCGGTAGAGGCCCTTACCGGTTTCAAAAAGCAAATGAGCGTCATCCATTTGCGTGAGATACGCTTTGTCCGACGGGTGTTTCCGACGCTCTCTCTGCGTGACGCCCATCTCCTTATTCTTTTGCGCTCGTCGTTGATCGTCGGCGCATATCCAGCGATGTATCCGACCGTCAAACAGATCGACGCCGCAAACCGCGCGGGAATCCACCCTGAGGGACAGGACTACCGCGCGATGATGATTGGCGCGATCGGATCGTACCTCAGAACTCTCACCGCCGCGACGCCGCCCGGTTAAAACTCGTCCGTGTTGGCAACAGACTTTACTTGATACTACAATTTGTAGAAGCGTACCGCGTTTAAGCTATGAAACGAATCAAGCGACTTGTGCCACGGTCGATAAACGGCTATCGATCGCTGGTTGAAAGTTACATCGAGGTCCGTAGCCGTAACGGCATCGAGTATTGGCGAGAACGGGTTTTCTTTTCGGTCTTTTTCGTTTCGTATGCGATCGGGTGCCTAACGTTTATCTCCGGCGCGACCTTTGCCATCTCAGATCGCCAGTGGATAAACGCGGCCGCGATGGCCGCGCTCACGATCGCCTTCGGCGCCGTTCTGTTTTCCCGACGGCTACGATATCGGGATAAGACCTACATTGTCACGACATTTATCTACGCGATCGGCGTGTATCTCTTTGTTGCCTACGGTCCGGCGGGTGATTCTCGACTCTGGCTGTTTTTTGTCGTCATTATCGCTGCGCTGTACACGACGGTTACGTTTTCGATCGTTGTCGCGGTTCTTGCCGCGCTAACCGACGCGCTATTTGGTATCGCGATGCACGTTGGCATCGTATCCTGGCCCGACTATGTCCTCGATTCGCTCGGTAGTTGGATGGTCGTGTCGTTCAACTTGCTCGCCCTCGCGACGGTAGTAATCGTCACCATACGGTCCCTACTCGCCGGACTCGAGGGTGCGTTCACACGGGTGACGCGAGGGCGAGTGGCGACGGTCACGGGACTCGCCAAACTAGCCGAGTATCGCGATACCGATACGGGAGAACACCTTGATCGAATTAGCGAATACTCCGTTGAGCTCGCAACCTGCGCTCGCCGCGTGTCGTCGTTATCTGCGTACGTCGACGACGAGTACATCTCAGATCTCGGCGTTTCGTCTTTATTGCACGACATCGGCAAAGTGGGAATCCCGGATAGAATTCTCCTCAAGCCGGGGAAGCTTACCGAGAGGGAGTTTGATTCGATTAAGCAACATCCGGTGTACGGAGCGAGAGTAATCGACGCGATCGCCGCTACGATGAAGGACGACGGATTTCTTGCAATGGCTCGGCACATCGCCCGACACCATCACGAATGGTGGAACGGCCAGGGTTACCCAGACGGCCTCAGCGGCGAGGATATTCCGCTTTCGGCGCGCATCGTGGCAATCGTCGACGTGTTTGACGCACTGGTGTCGCACCGCGTGTACAAGTCGGCGATGTCTCCGTCGGAAGCTCTTGCGATAATTCGTGAGCGGCGTGGTGTACAGTTTGACCCCGCTCTCACTGACTGTTTTGTCGAAATGATCGAGCGCCGCGATCTCTCCTATCCGCGTCCTGATGGCGACACAGGGTAACGCCGGATAGAACGGTAACTGCTCGAGGAGTAAACGATAAGTTTTACAAGAACTCTCGTTTGAACTGACTCATAACGTAAATGTTGCCGAGTTTTTCGCGCATTAATGCCCGTGTCGGCGCGCGCCCAAATCGTACATCCGAACTCTCACCGCCGGCTTAAATAAAATCCGCCCGCGCTGGCAACCGCTCCGAGGTGATACTACACTTTGTAGAAGGGTACCGGTTCGGGTGATATCTGTGATCAATTTAACGCCACGAGTCGCATAGGGGGTAATAGAGCTATGCGACGTACCAAGCGAATTCCGCTCCTCGCGTTTAACCGCTATCAACGACTCGTTGCGCGGTACGTCGAGGTCCGCGACCGAAATAGCATCGAGTATTGGCGGCAACGGGTCTTCTTTGCGGTCTTTTTTGTGTCGTACGCGCTCGGGTTTTCGACCTTTATCGCCGGGGCCAGCTTTGCAATTTCGGACGCGCGCTGGACAAACGCAATCGTGATGGCTCTGCTGACAGTCGTTTTCGGCGTTGTTCTCTTTTCGAGGCGGATCGAGTATCGGGACAAAACCTACTTCGTCACGGCGTTTATCTACGCAATCGGCGTGTATCTGCTCGTGACTTACGGGCCGGTCGGTGACGCTCGACTCTGGCTTCTCCTCGCGGTTTTAGTTGCGGCGTTGTATACAACGATCGCCTTTTCGATTCTTACCGCGATGGTGGCCTCGCTGACCGACGCGGCTATCGGTCTTATCGTGTCGTACGGCTATTTGTCCTGGCCTGACTATACGCTTTACTCATTCGGAATATGGATAGTCGTGTCGTTCAACATGCTTGCAATCGCATCGGCGGTAATTGTCACCGTGCGATCGCTACTCGCGGGCCTCGAAGGCGCGTTTTCGCGGGTTACGCGGGGGCGGGTAGCGACGATCACTGGACTCGCCAAACTCGCCGAGTATCGCGATATCGATACGGGCAGGCACCTTGACCGCATACGCGACTACTCCGTGGAGCTCGCGACCTTCGCCCGGCGCGTTTCATCACTGTCTGCCTATGTCGACGACGAGTACATTTCCGATATTGGCGTCTCCTCGTTGCTTCACGATATCGGTAAAGTAGGCATACCGGACGGCATCCTCCTCAAGCCGGGCAAACTGACTTACCACGAGTTTGAGTCGGTCAAGAAACATCCCGTCTACGGCGCCCGGGTCATCGAGACGATCGCCGCAACGATGCAGGACGACGGATTTCTCACGATGGCTCGGCAGATAGCCCGACATCATCACGAATGGTGGAACGGTCAAGGGTATCCCGACGGTCTGAGAGGCGACGAAATCCCGCTTTCCGCGCGCATCGTCGCAATCGTAGACGTCTTTGACGCTCTGGTTTCACGACGCGTCTACAAGTCTGCGGTATCGTTTGACAAGGCACTTGAGGTCATTCGTCAGCGGCGCGGTATTCAGTTTGATCCCGACCTCGCGGACTGTTTTGTCGATATGATGGAGCAACGCGGGATCTCAATTCTCCTTCCCGATGACGACGCGGGCTAACGCCGGATAGAATGGTGTCCGCGCAAGGAGTAAACGATGAGTATTACAAAACGTGTCCGCTATCTGCCCGGTTTTGGCGACTACGAATCCTGGGTTCTCACCCGAACCACGCTGCACTTGTTTTTGCAGATCGTCGGCAAGGCGCTACTTAATCTCACCACACGGCGGAACCATTGGTGGCACTCGACGTTCAAGATCACGCCACACGGCTTGGCGAGCGATCCGTTTGTTGCTAAAGACCAGATCGCCCAGTTTTCTTTTGACCTCGAAGCTCATCGCTTCCGGATTCTCGATGAGACCAGGGACGAACTCTCATTTGAACTGACCAATAATATGAGTGTGGCCGAGTTTCTTGGCGCGTTTACCTCACTCGCGGCGCGCGCCGGAATCAAGATTTCCATCGACCGTCCGGTTCCCTACGATCATCGCGTAACAACGCCGTTTGCCGAAGACGATTTAAAACGTGGTTTTGATCCCGCGATGGCCACGTCGTTTGGCCGAGTTCTGATCGGAGCCGGACTCGCGCTGGAACGATTTTCATCGGGATTTACCGGAAAACGATCGCCCGTGCAGTTGTTCTGGCACGCGATGGACCTTGCCGTATCGGTGTACAGCGGTGAAAAGCTACCGGTGACACCCGGCCTCGGAACGAGCGCCCGTGACGCGTTTTCGCACCAATGCGGCGGCGCGGGATTCAAAGCCGGCGACGACGTGTTCCCGTTTCCGTTCTACTTCAGCTATCTCTTTCCCGCCGACGACTCGATCACCTCGTTCCCGCTCTTTCCGGAAGAGGCCTACTGGAGTGATAAAGGCGGAATGATCAGGGCGATCCTGCCCTACGATGTCGTACGGGCCTCAGCCGATCCCGACGGAGAGTTGGACCGATTCTTCACAAGCGCGTACGAGGAGCCTGCGCGGGCGCTCGGTTGGGACGTTGACGGTCTGAGATATCTCTACACGTAGAGACGCTAGGTGGATCGGCCGTGTAACGCGGCAGCGATCGTCTCGGCGAGCTCTTGGCCGCTCGATGAGTAGAGGAACAGATCGGCGGGACACTCGGGAGCGTGGTGTAGAATACGTACCGATCGAAAGAAGCTACCGGACCTTCGATCCTTTACAAAATCGACGGCGTCGATGTCAGCGAGGGTAAGCGCGAACTGTCGAAACGCGCTGATCACGATAACGTCGTCGTAGAGCGCAAAACGAACAAACGGTGCCGTGTATCTGATCCGGCCGATACGACCGCCCATCGTTTCCGTAAGGATCGGTGTCCGCCCTACTTCCCCAGCAAGCATAAGTTTGGAGCGATAGACAAGCGACAGAAAGATACCCGAGAGCGCGAGAAAACCTACTGGTACCAATACAAGAACAAAAACACCCATATCATCAAACGGACTGACCGTGTGTACCAACCTATCAACGGCCCACAAACCGGTCAACTTTGGTGCAGGCGCCCGTCCACGTCGGAAGACGCCGGCCCGCGCCATTTCGCACCGGCCCTCGCCGGGTCGTGTATAGATATTTTTTTATCGAATACTTGACACAAAATCCCGATTTGAGTTAGCCTTCGCTAACAAACCTGACAATTTTAAGGAGATTCTCGATGTCCAGCACATACACGCCAGATAAAACCACCGCGGAACCAAATGACTCCGCTAACTACGTCGCCCAGGCGTGGAGAGGATTTCCCGCCGGTCCGTGGCAGACCGAAATCAACGTGCGCGATTTTATCCAGCGAGCCTATACCCCCTACGAAGGTGACGAGTCTTTTCTCGCCGACGCGACGGAGGATACCGAGGCTCTCTGGCGGCGATGCCGCGAGCTCCTCGCCGACGAGCAGAACGCCGGGGGTACGCTCGACATCGACGTCGAGACCGTTTCGACGATCGTAAGCCACAAACCGGGATATCTCGACGGTACCGGCGAGAGAGAGCGCGTCGTTGGACTCCAGACAGACGCCCCACTGCGGCGCGCGATTATGCCGTACGGCGGCATCCGAATGGTCGAAGCGGCGTGTCAGGCCTACGGCTACGAACTGCCTGCCGATATCTCCAACGTTTTCCACTCCTACCGTAAGACCCACAACGACGGCGTTTTCTCGGCTTATACGCCGGACATGCTCGCGGCGCGCAAGTCGGCGATTATCACCGGTCTTCCGGACGCCTACGGCAGGGGACGAATCATCGGTGATTACCGTCGCGTTGCCTTGTACGGTATCGACCGCCTCGTCGAGGATAAGCGTGAACAGTTTGCCAGCCTATCCGGCGCACACGGCGCCGCGGGTTCGATCGAAGAGCAGATTCGACTCAGAGAGGAGATCAGTGAGCAGATCGCCGCACTCAAGGAGCTCATTTATCTCGGATCGTCATACGGTTTTGACCTCACCCGCCCCGCTGCCAATACGATAGAAGCGGTGCAGTGGACATATCTCGCCTACGTGGCGGCGATCAAAGAGCAGAACGGTGCCGCTATGAGTCTTGGGCGTATCTCAACGTTCCTCGACATCTACATCGAGCGCGACCTCGCCGAAGCTACTCTCACGGAAAGCGCCGCTCAGGAGATCATCGATCACCTCGTCATGAAGCTCCGCCTTGTCCGCTTTCTGCGCACGCCGGAGTACAACGAGCTTTTCTCCGGCGATCCGACCTGGGTTACGGAGGTGATCGGCGGAATGGGCCTCGACGGACGGACGCTGGTTTCTCGCTCGAGTTTTCGATTTTTGCACACCCTTACCAATCTCGGCCCGGCGCCGGAGCCAAACCTTACCGTGCTTTGGGCGGCGGGACTCCCCCAGAGCTTTAAGAACTACTGCGCCCGCATGTCGGAGGAGACCTCGAGCATCCAGTACGAGAACGACGACTTGATGCGCGGCTACTGGGGCGACGACTACGGAATCGCCTGCTGTGTATCGGCGATGCCGATCGGCAAGCAGATGCAGTTTTTTGGAGCCCGTTGTAACCTCGCCAAGACACTTCTCTACGCGATCAACGGTGGTCGCGATGAAGTATCGGGCGCGCAAGTCGGACCGCCTCTTGCCCCTGTCGCCGGCGAGTATCTCGATTTTGACGAAGTCAACGCCCGTTTGGACAACATGATGGATTGGGTTGCTGAGCTATATGTCTCTACGCTCAACGTCATCCATGCGATGCACGATCGATACGCCTACGAGCGCGTCCAGATGGCGCTACACGACCGCGACGTCAAGCGGACGATGGCCTGCGGTATCGCCGGTCTCTCGGTAGTAGCCGACTCGCTTGCGGCGATCAAGTACGCGCGGGTCAAGCCAATTCGAAACGAAAACGGTATCGCCGTCGATTTTGAGATCGAAGGGGAATACCCAGCATTTGGCAATGCCGACGAACGCGTCGACGCGATCGCCCGGGATATCGTCCGGCGCTTTATGGACAAGCTCTCGGTGCAACCGACCTACCGCAATAGCGTCCCGACTCAGTCGATTCTCACGATCACGTCGAACGTGGTTTACGGTAAAAAGACGGGTAACACTCCCGATGGTCGTAAAAAAGGTGAACCGTTTGCCCCCGGTGCCAACCCGATGCACGGTAGGGACAATCGTGGCGCGTTAGCGTCGGTGGCGTCGGTCGCTGCGCTGCCCTATCGCCACGCGCAGGACGGAATCAGCTATACGTTCTCGATCGAGCCCAAGACGCTCGGTCGTGATACAAGCGATCGGCAGCGCAATCTGACGGCGCTTCTCGACGGTTATTTTGAACAAGGCGGACACCATATCAACGTCAACATACTCGGCCGCGACGTTCTCCTCGACGCGATGGAACACCCCGAGCTCTATCCGCAACTCACGATTCGTGTCTCCGGATACGCGGTCAACTTTGTGAAACTGACGCGCGAACAGCAGCTCGACGTCATAAACCGCACCTTTCATGCGTCGGTCTGACGCGGTTTCCTCCGGAAGCGACCTGCGTGGACGTATCCACTCGATAGAGAGTTTTGGCACGGTCGACGGCCCGGGAATCCGGGTCGTCGTCTTTTTTCAGGGTTGCCACCTGCGGTGTCAGTTTTGCCACAACCGCGATACCTGGCTTCGCTCGGCGGGCAAAGAACAAACGGTCGACGAGCTGCTAAGCGAGGTGTTGCGTTATCGATCGTGGATGACGCGATCCGGCGGTGGGATAACGGCGAGCGGGGGAGATCCGATACTCCAGGCCCCCTTTGTCGCCACGTTCTTTGAGCGGCTCAAGACCGAAGGAATCCACACCGCGTTGGACACCTCGGGCCTCACGAGACTTACGCCGGAAGTCCAACGCCTCTTGGGCGCCACCGACCTCGTTTTACTCGACGTCAAGCATTACGACGATCGGAAACACCGCGATCTAACGGGAGCGTCAAACCGGCTCTCGCTCGCGTTTGCCTATCACCTTGCCGAAATCGGTCGACCGGTTTGGATCCGGCACGTTATCGTTCCCGGATGGACCGAAGACATTCGGACGATCGCCGAGCTTGTAGCGCTCGACCGATCACTCGGCGAGGTCGTTGAACGCATAGAACTGCTGCCATATCACGATTACGGTAAGGAAAAATGGGAGCGTCTTGGGATACCGTATCCGCTCGACGGTACTCCTCCTCCAACGGCGGAAGCGATGGAGCAGATACGGCAGCGTTTTCTCGACGCCGGACTACCGGTTGTGGTCGCCTAAGCCGATCTGTCGCACCACGGCGGATCGACGCCCGGACGTCATATCGTCTATTTAAGATCCAGCTGGCTTAGGATTTATACCGGCTCGTAACCGGCCTCGACGACCGCTGATCGCAGCGCCGAATCAACGTCGCCGTTCGCGGATACCGTCAGGGTACCGGCGTCCAGATCGACCTCGGCGCTCTCGACCTCGGAAACGCCCAGGGCGGCCTGCTCAACCCGCTTTTTGCAGTGCTCGCAGCTCATTCCGTCAACTTTGATTGTAAACTCACTCATATCGAACTCCTTTCCATTCTCTGAGTTTTGCTTGCTGTCTGTTATGTGTTTACCTCGGTGCGGTATATCTACCTCGTCAGGTTCCGAACCATTTCTGGAGCCCTGTCCACCGACCTTTACCGAAAATCGCTTAAGACTCAATGAGTTGCTCACGACGGAGACGGAGCTAAACGCCATCGCCGCTCCAGCGATCATCGGATTAAGAAATCCGAGCGCGGCAAACGGAATCCCGACAGAGTTGTAGAAGAACGCCCAGAACAGGTTCTGTTTGATCTTGACCATCGCTCGTCGCGACAAATGGATGAGGGCGAACAGCTCGCGCAAATCGCCCCTCATCAACGTGATATCCGCGCTCTCCATCGCGATATCGGAGCCCTCGCCCATGGCGATCCCGGTATCGGCCGTCGCCAGAGCCGGCGCGTCGTTGATACCATCCCCGACCATGGCGACGACTCGTCCTGATTCTTTGAGCTTCGCAACTTCTCGCGCCTTGTCCTCCGGCAGAACCTCGGCAAGTACGTTCTCGATACCAACCTCGGCAGCTATTGCGCGGGCGGTTCGCTGATTGTCACCCGTGATCATATAGACCGTGATACCAAGTGACGTGAGGAGGTCGACCGCTTCTTTTGAATTGTCCTTGATCGCGTCGGCAATCGAAAAATACGCCACCGGACGCGTGTGTTCGGCGAGAACAACGACCGTGTGTCCGCGCGATTCAAGGTCGGTTTTTGTGTCGCTTTCATCGCCGAGCGGCACTCCGTGCGATTCAACGAATCGCGAGGATCCCAGAAGGTACCCGGTTCCGGCGATTGCAGCAGACACGCCGTTTCCCGGGTGAGCGACAAACTCGCTTACGTCCGGGACAACAATACCGCGGTTCTCCGCCGCGGCAACGATCGCTCGGGCTAAGGGGTGTTCGGAGTTCGACTCCAAGGCCGCTCCGATCGCCAACACGGAATCCTCGTCGAGGCCGGCGAGAGGTACAAGCTCCTGAAGTTCGGGCTTACCACGTGTAATCGTTCCCGTCTTATCGAGCACGACCGTATCTATTTTTCCTGAAGCCTGCAGAACCTCACCGTTTTTAATGAGGATGCCGCGCTGAGCCCCGATACCCGTCGCGACCATTATCGCCGTAGGCGTCGCCAAACCAAGCGCGCATGGACAGGCGATCACCAGAACGGCAACTGCGGAGATAATGCCTTCGGCGACCAGTCCAAACGCCAACCACCAGACAAGAAACGTTACAACGGCGACTACGAGGACGACGGGGACAAACACGGCGGCTACTCGGTCGGCGAGATGTTGAATCGGCGCTTTGGAACCTTGAGCCTCCTCGACGACCGCGATAATGCGCGCCAAGACAGAGTCCTTACCGACCGCTTCGGCACAAAAAACGAGCGCGCCGTGGCCGTTGATCGATCCGCCAAAGACTTTTTCCCCGATGCCCTTCTCTACGGGCATGCTCTCGCCGGTCAGCATACTCTCGTCGACGGCTGATTCACCGGCGGTAACGGTCCCGTCAACCGGGAACCGTTCGCCCGGTTTTACGCGGACGAGATCTCCGGGTACAACATCGCTAATCGGGACGACGACCAACTCATCGTCGCGCTCGACGGTCGCCGTCTTAGGTTGGAGCCCCATGAGTTGCTTTACCGCTTCTGAGGTTCGACCTTTGGCGCGCGCCTCGAAAAAACGCCCAAGCAACACCAGAGTGATAATCATCGCCGACGCCTCAAAGTAGAGGCCGCTTCCCTGTATCCCAATCCTTGCGGCAAAAAAACCGTTAAAGACACTGTAGGCGTAGGCGGCACTCGTCCCCAGGGCAACGAGAACGTCCATACCCGGATTGCCCGCCCGCAAGGTGGCAAAGGCGGCACGATAAAACCGCCAGCCGATCCAGAACTGAACCGGTGTCGCGAGAACGAGCTGGACGAGAGGGTCGTGTAAAAACATCAACGGAGAAAACTCGGCCATCATCACGAACATCGCCGCAAATAGCGGTGTTGTGAGAATCGCGGAGATTATCGTATGCCGCTTGAGCTTCTGCTCGTCGCGGACGCGGCGACGATCTCCTTCGCTCTCCTCACCACGGGCAGCCACCGACGCGTCGTAGCCAGCGGCGACGACGCCGCCGATAATGTCCTCGACACTCGTGGTTTCCGGGTCGTAGCTAACGGTAGCGCGTTCGGTGGCAAGATTGACTGCGGCCATATCGATCCCCTGAACCTTGCGTATTCCTTTTTCGACGTGCGCGACACAGGAAGCGCAGGTCATCCCGTGAACGTCTATCTGAACTATTTCCATGGCCGTCCTCCTGAACTCGTCTCTCGTTCCTCAATCGGTCACTTGGTCATCTTGCCGATCGTCGTCAACAGCTCGTCGACAACGTCCATGTCGCCGTCTCGAACCTGCTCGACGACACAGCTCTTTACGTGCGCGGCGAGGAGAGCGTTCTTTACTCCGCCGATCGCCGCTTCAACGCTCATAAACTGATGCAGGATATCGTCACAGTACACGTCTTCATCGATCATTCGCGCGATTCCGCGCACCTGGCCTTCGATCCGCTTGAGACGCGCGATCATCGCACGTTTGGTTTCATAGGGATGATGTGCGGTTCGGACTTCTTTCATTTAGCATACCCCCCTACCCTATATACCAAATTGAGCGACAAACCGTCAAGCGGTTTTTTTTAGCGATTGAGCGGATCGCGATCCAGCGCGAATTACAGCGTTTGACGGAAGTACCGTGTCACGTGGGTTGGTGCCGCGTACGCATTAGCCAGCGTTGGCGCGCGCGGACGAGCCATCGCAGGAACGTTGGCGCGGGAATTTGGACGCGGGGACATCGGCGCCAAGGCGCGTCCTCCCTTGGACGCGCCAGTGTTCTCGCGTGGGCGCCAGCGCAATCGAGGGTTTAGGTAAAAAGCTGGAGATTGGCCCTGAGCCGCTCCATCTTGCCGGTCATCGTCAGCGGAAAGATACCTTCGTCCGCGATTCGCTTGAGGACAATCGCCGACGGTGATGCGCCACGCTTTGATGCCTCGGCGCGGATTTTGTCGACCGCCGCGTCGTTCTCGCTACCCTGATATTTGGCAGGGAGCTCTTGTCCTTCCTCGAATGCGCCGTTTAAGAGCGGAGAGTACGCCACGATCTGGGCGTCGTAGTCGCCAAGAATCTGCTTGAGATCGTCGTCGAGGCAAATCTGTATCCCAAACTCTGCCCCCAATTGGGGAGGGATAACCGAATAGCGGTACTGCGCGATCTCAAAACGAGATAGCTGATGTGCCGCGATGAAATCGATGAGCTCTTTCACCCGCGTCGCAACGTAGTTGGAGATTCCGAGCCGCTTTACCACGCCGTTTTTGTGAAGTTCCGACAAGGTCTCCCAGGTCTCCGAAAGGGGTGTCTTGCGGTCATCAACGTGTGTATAGAGAACGTCCACGTAGTCGACTCCGAGTCGACGGAGCGAGCCCTCGACCGCCTTTGTGATCGTCGCGCGACTCAGTCCTTCCGCGGTATCTAGATTCTTGCCATCGAGCGGTTGCGCGCCGATCTTGGTGTGGATCTCAACGCTGTCTCGCCCCACACGCGATAACCACCGACCGATAACCTGCTCGCTTTCACCGCCGTCGCCCTGCCAAAACGCGTAGTTGTTGGCCGTATCGATCACGGTCCCACCCAATGCGACAAACTCATCCATCAGGGCCCACGAGGTATCTTCGGGGATCGTCGTTCCAAAACTCGCGGTTCCGAGACCAATGTTCATCTATACCCTCCGAGATCATAACAACCCGCTAGCCACGCCGGTCCGTGCAGGCTATGCACTATCCGGCGTCCACGAGTATCTCTTAGTTTGGAGCGGGAAGCGCGTATCGATCAACGGGTCCGTCAAGTTCGGGCGAATCGCCGTTGGCGCGAATTCGAAAAAACTCGAGAGCGCGATTCATTTCCTCGGCATGTCCCGATAGCCCGCTTGAAAGCTCCGCCTGGTTTACCGCGAGAGACGCGTTGCGTTCTACGATCGTCTGCAGTTCGGACAGTGAGCTGTTGATTTGCTCCGCTCCCATTTCCTGTTCGCGCGTTGACGACGCTATTTCATCGACGAGCTTGGAAGTTCGTTGGATGTTGGGAATGACGGTGCGAATACTCTCCTCCGCGTCGTGGGAGATCGCACTGCTCCGCTGGGCGAGATCGACGATTTCGGCCGCCGCGCTTTGGCTCCGCTCAGCGAGTTTGCGCACCTCAGCGGCAACGACGGCAAAGCCTTTACCGTGCTCACCGGCGCGGGCCGCTTCGATCGCCGCGTTGAGAGCCAGGAGGTTTGTGTTCCTGGCGATCTCGTCGATGATCGTAATCTTCTCGGAGATCGAACGCATCGCCGCGCCCGCCTCCTCGACCGAACGCGCGCCGGTTTCGGCATCCTTAACCGTGTTCTGAGCGATCGACCGAGTCTCTTCGGCGTGCCCCGCATTGGTTCTGATTGCGGCAACCATCTCCTCCATCGATGCACTCACCTGTTCGGCGCTCGCCGCCTGACTCGAAGCCCCATCTGACATCGATCCGCTCATCGCGGCCATATGGCGACTTCCTTCGAGTACTTCATCGGCGGTCGCCTGCACGGAGGAAACGACCTCGGACAGGCGCGAAACCATCGTGTTCATCGACTTTGCGAGCCGACCGGTCTCGTCGCGGCTGCGTGACGCCATAGCGACCGATAGGTTTCCGTCCGCGATCTTGGCGATGTTGCTGACGCCGATTTCGAGCGGCCTCATCAGGCGTCGCGTGAGAAGTACGACGACAACAACGGCAACGGCGATTCCCAGAACGGAGAAAAGCAGCATCGAGATGACGATCTCGCGAAGGGCCTGTTCGTTTTCGGCGCGCATCGCCGCAATCGTCGCGTCGATCTCGTCGTAGTAATTACCGGTGCTAATAATCCAACCGTAGGGTTCAAAAAGCAGCGAGTACGCCCTTTTGGGTAGGGGCTCGCCGTCCGCGGTTTTTGGGAACCAGTACTCGGTGAATCCACCCCCTGCCTCAGCGGCCGCGATGATATTGCGAATTATGTAGTTTCCGTCGACGTCCTGGAGATCGCTTCGATTCGCGCCCTCGTTGTCGGAGAGGATAGGATGTACGATCAAGGTACCGTCGAGGCCGTCCGCCCAAAGGTAGCCCGATTCGCCGTAGTAGGCGTCGCGGATAACCTCCCGAGCGACGAGTCGCGCCTGTTCAGATTCAAGTTGGCCGTCCAGTTCGAGTCGGTGGACGGCGGCGACCGATGACACCGTGCTTTCCACGATGTCCTTGATCCGAAGATCGTACGCAGCCAGCTGGCGATCGTGGCTCGCGGTCTCGCTGTCCCTTTGAAAATGCGCGATGCTATATCCGATTATCACCGTAACGGCTATCGTCACGACGGCAAAAAGCACGCCCGTAGCCAAGGCGATCTTGGTACTTAAACGTTTCATGAGACCTCCTGAGTCAGCATGTCCTTCGGCTGATTATGACCATAATAGTCAGATTTGCAAATACGGCTCCGCAATCTCACGAGCGCTCTCGCGCGGACACCGTTCGGTTTTTTTCTCGATGCGGGTTCTATGCGAGATCGGAAAGGCGTTGCCTTACGTCGACCGAGCTAGCGGACTCTTCGACGATCCCGGGAATACGCTCACGCAGGGCGCTCGAATCAAGTGTGCGAATCACGGATTTTACCGTCGGAATCGCGCTCCCGCCGGCGCTGATCTTGTGAATACCGAGCCCGATCAGTATGGGGATAGCCTCGGGGCGCGCTCCGAGCTCTCCGCAAACGCTTACGGGTATCCCCCGTTCCAATCCGACGCGGGATATCGCGGCGATCGCCCGAAGGACCGAGGGTTCAAGAGAGTCCAGAAAATCACTCAGGCGCGTACTTCCGCGCTCGGCCGCGAGGACGTACTGGGTAAGATCGTTGGTACCGATACTAAAAAAGTCGGCGACTGCGGCGAGCTCATCGGCGATCATGACCGAGGCAGGAGTCTCGATCATTATGCCGATCGGAAGCGGCCACTCGTGGGCAACACCGCGCCCAACAAGCGTGCGGTGAACGGCCGCCATCACTTCACGGCTCCGTTGTACTTCTTCGACTTTTGATACCATCGGAAACATCACCGACACCTTATGTCCGACCGCCGCCCTGAGGATCGCCTCCACATGGTCGGAAAAGACGTTAGGAAAGGCGTCGTAGAGTCGGATACCGCGTACGCCGAGAAACGGATTCTCCTCATCGCCGACCGCAAGATAAGGAATCTGCTTGTCTCCGCCGACGTCAAATGTCCGCACGACGACTGGTCGTTCGCCCATCATGGCAAAAACGGCCGAGAGCGCTTCGATCTGCTCGTCCACCGAGGGCGCCCGGTCCCGATCGACAAAGAGAAACTCGGTGCGATAGAGCCCAACGCCCTCGGCACCGTTCTCGATAGCCGGACCCGCTTCGTTGGCTCCGGCGACGTTGGCCACAACATCGATCTCGACGCCGTCGGTCGTTATCGCCGCCGATCTCGCGACGGCGCGCAACTGGTCGCGTTCGGCGATCCACGCATCCCGCTTGGTCCTAAAGCTGTTTATCGCGGACTCGTCGGGATCTACGCCAACCTCCGGCGAAAACGCGTCTACGGTAACGAGCGACGCCGAGCGAAGCGCTTCTATCGCCTCATACCCGCCGACAGCGGGAATACCGAACGCCCGCGCCAGAATCGCGGTATGACTCGTCGCGCCCGATTGCTCTGTGACGATCGCAGCAACGCGATTGGGATCGAGTCCGAATGTCTGCGACGGCGTAAGTTCGCGGGCAACAACGACAAAGCTGGCATCGCCGTCCGGGATTCCAGCAGGACGCGCCGACTCGGGATCGAGTTCGGCAAGAACCTGAGCGGCCACGTCGCGCACGTCGGTCGCCCGCATCTGGAGATAGCTATCGGCGAGGGCACGATAGCGATCGACGACGACGTCCACCGCCTGCGACCAGGCGTACTCCGCGGCCCAACGCCGCTCCCGTACGGAACTGCGTGTCGTCTCGATGAGGTCGGGATCGCGGAGGATTGCGTCGTGCGCCTCAAATATCGCGCTCTCCGAATCCTTTTTTCGCCTTTGAAGGTCTCGGATTCGGTCCGCTATCGACCGTTCCACCCGTAAAACCGCCTCGTCAAAACGCGTGAGTTCGGCCTCAGGATCGTCGATGTGGCGCTCGGCGACATCGATTCGTGCGGCCTCGAGAAAGAGAACCTGACCAAGTGCGTATCCGGGCGAAAGTACCTCGAGCCCGGTGCCGGTCGACGTACCGACACTATCGTCTATCTCCTCGTCGGTCTCGCCAAATCTCTCGGCGACAAGTACGCCGACTGCACGGAGCGCCGCGGACGCGTCCGGACCGCTGGCCTCGACGACGATCTCGTCGCCACTGGTGACCTCGAGACTCGAAATCTGATTAAGGCTCGCGCCCGATACCGGACCACGTCCCTTTGTACGATTGCTCACCATCGCCCGTACGTCGTACTCGGCGAGCGTACGGATCAGTTTGGACACGGGACGGGCGTGCAAACCGTGTTTGAGATCGATCGTAAACGTCTCCGATTCTGCCGCTTGATCGGCGGCGGAAACGGCGGAGGATTGCTGTGCTTCGGGGGCACCGCCCAACTGACTCTGTTTGGGAAGGAGGGCGCTCGTTGCTTCGGCAACGAGTTGGTCGAGCGGTTGGCCGAGCGAGGCCGCAACGGTCGCCGCCATCGTCCCCTCGACCAAGGGGGCTGGGCAGATGCGTACGGTGTCGGAGCTTACATCGAGAAGCTCCATTGCCATTTCGGCGCTAAGAATCGCGCTCCCGAGGTCCACGAGGACCAACACGCCGTCGTCGCCGGATACCGACTCGATTGCGGCCATGATGTCGGTGGCGTCGGTACCAAACTCGTCCATTTCGCCGGAGACACCACCGGCGTAGGCGATTGCGACCTCCGATCCGGAGACCATTTCCTGAGCGAGATCCACGACCGCCTTGGCGAGTGCCCGGCTATGAGAAACGACGACGATTCCCGTCAACGCGTATCCTTGAGGGCGCGAATCATCATCGCGCTGGATGTCGCCCCGGGGTCCTGGTGGCCGATGCTGCGTTCGCCGAGAAAGCTTGCGCGACCTTTGGTAGCCTGCATCGGAATCGTGCTTTCAACCTGCTTGTCGGCAAGCGAGGCCGCAGCGTCGAGCGCGGCGTAGATCTCCTGTCCGTCGGAGGCCATTTGCTCGAGCAAAGCGGAAACGGGTTCCCAGACGTCGATCATCGTCTTGGCGCCGACATCGGATTTGCCGCGCTGCTTGAGCGCGTCGGTCGCCTGGCGGCATATCGCGGCCAGAAGCGCCATATCGATCGCGTCCGCATCGCCGACAACTTTGGAAGCGGTGAGAAACCAGGTACCGTACAGGGGTCCCGAAGCTCCCCCGACCGTTCGGATCAGCGTCATCGCCGTTGTCTTGAATAACTCCGTCAACGACTCCGCTTGTTTGTCGGCAAATGCGGCCTCGACCGCGGTAAAACCGCGATCGAGGTTGATTCCATGGTCCGCGTCACCGATCGCGGAGTCTAGCTCGGTGAGGTACTCGCGCTGCTCGCGATAGATCTTAGCGAGCGCGGCGATCCACCGGGTCGCTTCAGCAATGGTGATCGCCATTCCGCTACCAGCTCAGACCGGGGGTAGTAACCGGGGCGTCGTAGAGCGCCATGAGTTCGCTGTCGAGCTTGACGACGGTGATCGAAAATCCCTGCATCTCGAGCGAGGTGATATAGTTACCGACCAGTTTACGCTCGACGGAGATACCCTTGCCCGCAAGCATCTTGGCGATCTCGTTGTAGGCGATGTACAGCTCGATAAGCGGCGTGCCGCCCATGCCGTTTACCATCACGAACACGCTGTCGCCGGACTGATAAGGCAGGTCGCTGACGATCGCGTCGGTCATAATCTGGACAAGCTCTTTAACCGTCTTGGTTTTGCTGCGCTCGCGACCAGGCTCGCCGTGGATGCCGATACCAATTTCAATTTCGTCGTCGCCGAGATCAAAGGTCGGTTTTCCTGCGGCCGGCACGATACACGAGGTGAGCGCCATACCCATGGAACGCCCGTTGGCGTTCACGCGCTCGACGAGTTCCTTGACCTTGGCGAGGTTGTCACCACGAGCCGCGGAGGCACCGGCGATTTTCTCGGCAAAAACGGTCGCACCGACACCGCGACGACCCTGCGTGTAGAGGCTGTCCTGGACCGCGACGTCGTCGTCGATGACAACCGCTTCGACGTTGATGCCGTCGGCACGGCAAAGCTCGGCGGCCATTTCAAAGTTCATGACGTCGCCCGAGTAGTTCTTGACGATATGGAGTACGCCGGCGCCGCCGTCGACCGCACGAGTAGCGGCTTCCATCTGATCGGGCGTCGGGGAGGTAAAGACTTCTCCGGGGCACGCCGCGTCGAGCATACCTTTACCGACAAATCCGCCGTGGAGTGGTTCGTGACCGCTACCGCCGCCGGAGATTACCGCAACCTGCCCTTTCTGCGCGCCGTCGGCGCGAACGATAATATTGGGGCCGTAGGAAACTTTAAGCAAATCACCGTGCGCGGCCTCCATACCGGCCATTGCGTCCGTTACGACAGTTGAGACGTCGTTTATTAACTTCTTCATCGAACCACTCCTTAAAGATGTGTTGGATTACCGATTATCGGTACCTGAACAGGATAGAGGGTGATGTGAAATTCTGTCAAATCGTTTTTTACGTTTTTTCAAAACGTGAGATAGACGATCGAAAAGCCGGGCGAGCCAATCTACGTATCCACGCGAAGTGAGTGTCCGACTAGCGTGCGAGCCACCCTCCGTCGACGACAAAAGTACTTCCGTGTACGTACGCCGACGCCGCCGAGGCGAGAAACACGGCGACTCCGGCGAGATCGCTCGGCTCGCCCCAGCGCCCGGCGGGGATGCGCGTCAGAATCTGACTGTTGCGCGTCTCGTCGGCGCGGAGCGCCGCGGTGATCGGAGTAGCGATGTACCCGGGGGCGATCGCGTTCACGTTGATATCGTACTTGGCCCACTCGTTCGCCAGGAGTCGCGTAATCCCCTGGAGCCCGCTTTTACTGGCGGTATACGACGGGATGAGGATTCCGCCTTGGAAGCTCAAAATCGAGGCCGTGTTAATGATCTTGCCGCCGCGTTGTTCACGCCTGAGGTAGCGGGCAAACGCCTGGCACAAAAAGAACACGGTGCGCAAATTGACGTTCATCACGTCGTCCCAATCCTCTTCGGAAAAGTCGAGCGCTTCGGCACGGCGGATCGTTCCCGCGTTGTTTACCAGAATGTCGATACGACCGTACGCGTCGAGCGCGGCGTCGATGATCCGGTTAATCGGTTCGGTGGTGGAGAGGTTGGCTTGAATCGCAACAAAGCGGCGGCCCGTCGCGGCCACGAGTTCCGCGGTCTCGTCCATCGACGAGGTAGAAACTCCGGAAATATCGGCGCCCGCCTGGGCAAGACCGAGTGCGATTCCCTGCCCGATCCCCCGCGAGGCTCCGGTAACGATCGCAACTGACCCCGAGAGATCAAAGGCCCGAGACATATCAGCGCTCATCGCAACTCTCCAATCGTGAGTTTGTCCATGTCGCCAAACGACTGATTATCCCCCAGCATCGCCCATACAAATGAGTACGACGCGGTCCCAACCCCACTGTGGATGGACCAGCTCGGAGACAGCACGGCGTCGCCTTCGGTAACGACGATATGACGTGTTTGCGTTGGTTCACCCATAAAATGAAAGATCCGATGCTCCGGATCGATATCGAAGTAGCAGTACAGCTCCATACGTCGGGAGTGAATATGCGCCGGCATCGTATTCCATACGCTTCCGGTGGGCACGAGCGTAAACCCCATAACAAGGTTGGCGCTCTGTATGCCACCGGGGTGGACATACTGATACAGCGTCCGCTCATTACAGCTGTCGGAGTCACCGAGCGCGACCATGTTGGCCTCCTCGCTCGTCGCCATTGTGGTTGGAAAGGTCGCGTGAGCGGGTCCACTCAAACAGAGAAATCGCGCCGGATCTTCGGCATCGTCGCTCTCAACGACGATCTCCCGCGTGCCGCGCGAGACGTACAACAGATCGGTCTTGGCGAGTGAATAGCGGTGACCCTCGGCGACGACGGTCCCTGATCCGCCGAGATTGATAATCCCGAGTTCACGTCGTTCCAGGAAGAAGTCGGCGCCGACCAGCCGTAAATCGACTTCGAGCGGAAGCGGATCAATTGGAACGGCACCGACGACGATCATACGGTCTTCCAGACTGTATTCGCTGACGACGCGTCCCGGGGCAAACAAGTTGGTTACTAAAAATGCGGAGCGTAGCTGTTCCGTATCCATAGTACGTACATTCTCTGGATGGTAGGCGTAGCGCAAGTTCATGTTTTTTCTCCACGCCTACCATATCATCGCATCACGAGCCGACCAAGGTCCGTGGATCAATACTCCTCAAACGCGTGCGCGAGTCGGTCCTCCTCCTCGGCAGGCAGCTCGACCACGGTGTTCGGTGGTGCAAGGGTGATCCGTCGCTCCGGAGCGATCGTCGAGCCGGCTCCGCCGCGAGAATCGGGAAGCTGCGCGTGGCGCTGTTGTGATTCGTCGACCTTAAAGAACCCGACGGCGTTGATGAGCTGCTCGGCCTGCTCGGATAGGGCCTCCGCCGTCGCGGCCATCTCCTCCGTCGATGAAGCAGTCCTCTGTACGACCTGATCGAGCTGTTGAAGTGCCATCGCTACCTGCTCGGCGCCGGAGTTTTGCTCAGCGCTCGACGCCGAGATCTCCTGGACGAGTTCCGCTGTCTGCTGAATCTGGGGCACGATGTTACCGATCCTTTCGCCGGCCATCTCGGCAACCTCTACGCTTGAACCGGATAGTTCGCTGATTTCGCGCGCCGAGGTTTGACTCCGCTCGGCAAGCTTACGCACCTCGCTGGCGACGACTGCGAATCCCTTGCCGTGCTCGCCGGCACGCGCGGCTTCGATCGCCGCGTTAAGCGCGAGCAGATTGGTGTTTCGCGCGATCTCCTCGATGACGGAGATTTTCTCGGCGATCGTACGCATCGCGACTACGGTCTTCTCTACTGCCTGCCCACCTTCAGCGGCGTCGGTTGCGGTCTGTTTGGCGATCTTCTCGGTCTGCGCCGCGTTATCCGCGGTCTGGCGGATGCTCGAACTCATCTCCTCCATAGAGGACGAAACCTCTTCAGTTGACGCGGCTTGTTCACTCGCGCCCTCGGAGAGCGTCTGTGCGGTAGCGTTGAGCTGTTGACTTCCCGTTGCGACCGAGGCGGAGGCATTTTTTACGTCGGAAACGACTAAACCGATCTTCTCGCGCATCGTGCGCATCGCGTCGGCGAGCGTTCCGATCTCGTCGCGCTGGCGTACGTCGAGGTCGGTCGTGAGGTCTCCTTCGCTGAGCTCCGTCGCAAAACTCACCCCGGCAAACAGCGGCCGCGTCGTCATGCGCGTGAGCGCGTACCCGAGAAGGAGCGCGAGCACAAATCCCGCGATCATGCCGAGAACGGAAATAAACTGGACACGGTCACCGTCACTGTACGCAACCGCTATCGCCTGATCCGCCTGCGTGATGTTGAGATCGACGATCTCCTCGAGAATGTGAAGCGCCTCGGTCTCGCGGGCAAACGCCTCGCCGAGGCCGATCTCCGTCATCCGCTCGTAGAGGGCGGTGACGCGGTCCGCTTCGGACGCAATCGCGGTGAATACCGAGAACAGCCCATCGGCGTTTGGTACGGTCCGTGTCTCGTACACCTCAATCGCCCTTCCGAACGATCCCTGGGCGGCAAGCGCTTTAATCTCAGCGACACTCGCGTGGAGGGGTTCGTGAAAACGACGTGCGTCGCCGAGACGCGCGACAACTTCGGTGTTGCTCGTCTCGTATCCAGCCAACCACTGTCCAAACGAACTCGCCGCCGCGTTATCTCCGCCGTCAAACTGCTCGCCCGTGGCGATCAACTCGAGAACCTGTTCGAGGAGGATGTGGTAATCACGGTCGAAGGCCGTAATTTCGGACTTTAGTCGTTCCGGATTGAGAATCGCCGCAGTATCAACTTCGCGCGACACGGTCACAAGGGCGTTGTTGGCCGCTCGCCACGCGTTCCAGGCCGTTCCGAACTGTTCCCAGAGTTGCTCCTCCTCGGCCGTATGCGGGAGGGACTCGTAGTGATCCCATGCGACTTGATAGCGCTCGCGGGAATGTACGAGTAGATCGTACTGCGCATCGCGGGTTTCGCGATTGACAAGCGGATTAACCAACGTCCGCGTGATTCCGCGGATGTTCTCCGCCTCCATCTGGATAATCTGCAGGTCGCGGACGCTCGGCAAGCGCACCGACCCGATATCTTCGATATGCCCTTCGAGTTGCCCGGCGCCCTGCCAGCCAAAAAACGCGACCACGAGCACGATAGCCGCGACTACACTAAATCCCCCGAGTAGCTTGACCCCGAGTTTTATATTCTTCATGTCCTGCCCCTTTGCGTTCGGTAATCCACCCAAACAATGACTTACATGCAAATTCTAATCGAACGGTTTGTCGTTTGCCAGTTACCTGCCGGAAATAATCAAGAATCCGATTGCCCGTAATTCTGCGTATGACTTGCACGATCGCTTCAACCAGCAACAAGCACACGATGCCCTCGTTTAGATCGTCGCGCGACGCAAGATAGGCGACTCGCGTTCTCACGTCTCGCGCCGGTGCCGCCCGTTTTGTCTGAGAGATCGAGTAGCGCGCACTAAACTTGCCAGGAGAAGTAAACGGGGGGCATTTTTAAGGGCGCAGACAAAAAAGGAGGGCCAAAATGCCCGGTGTATCGGGAATCCATCACATCACCGCCATTTCCGGCGACGCAGTGGAGACTGCGACGTTCTATCGCGACGTTCTCCGTCAACAGCTTGTCAAAAAGACGGTTAACTTTGACGACCCGCAGACATACCACCTCTACTTCGGGAGCGACCGCGGCGCACCGGGAACGATAATGACCCACTTTCCGTGGGGAAGCGGAGCACCGCGCGGACGCGTCGGAACCGGCCAGGTTGGAACGGTTTCGTACGCTATTACCTCCGGGTCGTCGGGTTACTGGCTCGATCGTCTCCGCTCGCATGGTATCGAACCGTCCGAGTCGGAAAGCCCGTTTGGCGAAGCCGAGATCCGTTTTACGGATCCGTTTGGGATGCAACTACGCCTCCTCGAGACCACAAACGCCGCAATTCCCGCCGACGATATCGTCGAGTTTGCGGCTCCCGAGCTGTTTCTTACGGGATACGAGCGTACGGCCGCGCTTCTTGAGGGAGTTTTGGGATTTGAGGTGATCGATTCACGGAACGAGTCAGTGAGACTCGGTATCGTCGGCAGCCCCGGAATGCCATCGCACTACATCGATCTCCGCTGCCTCCCGACCGCCCGTCCCGGACTAATGGGGGCGGGCGTCGTCCATCACGTCGCCTTTCGAGTCGGCGACGACGACGCCCAGCGCGAAATCCGCGAGACACTTGGTTCGTTCAAAGTCGACGTCACCCCGGTGCTCGACCGCAACTACTTCCGGTCGATCTATTTCCGTGAGCCGGGGGGAATTGTATTTGAAATCGCCACCGATCCTCCCGGTTTTGCAATCGATGAGAAGGCAGAAGAGTTGGGACAAAAGCTCATGCTTCCGCCGTGGCTCGAAGACAGTCGTGAACAGATCGAGGCGAAACTGCCGGTCCTATAGCCTACTCCGGTCTCGGGCTCGCACCCGAGACCAGCGCGGCCGCACGTGCTAATCTGCCGCCGCGTGGGCGCGATTATAGGCGCTCACGAGCGCATTAATTCCCGCGGTGTCGATGTTGGCGTGGATACCCGCTCCCCACCAGAGTTTGCCGTGTTTTTCAATCTGCACGTAAGCCACCGCCTCGGTATCGGCGCCCGAGCCAATGGCGTGTTCGTGAAAGTCGGTCAGGGTAAAGTCTTTCCAACCGGCCCCGTCGATCGCATCGACAAACGCGCTGATCGGTCCGTTGCCTTCTCCGGAGACAACCGATTCGGCGCCCTCATACTTGAGCGTGACGGTAGAGCTGAGCCGGCTGTCTCCTTCCTCGGTATCGATGTAGGCGAATTTGGTGCGTAAAACCGCGATCGGATCGGTAAGCTGTAAGAACTCACGGTTAAACACTTCATAAATCTCGTGGTTTGTGAGTTCGCGTCCGAGTTTATCGGCAACTTTGTTGATCATGCCGCCAAAGTCCGGGTGGAGCGATTTAGGAAGATCAAATCCAAATTCGCGTGACATGACATACGCTACGCCGCCTTTGCCGCTCTGGCTGTTGATGCGCACGATCGCATCGTAGGTACGTCCGATGTCCTCGGGATCGATGTGCAGGTACGGGACCTCCCAGCGCGTCTCGTTGTCCTCGGTACCGGTTCGTCGATCCATGCCTTTTTTTATCGCGTCTTGATGGGAGCCCGAGAACGCGGTAAAGACGAGTTCTCCGGCATACGGTTGACGTTCGGGAACCGTCATTCGTGTTGTTCGTTCGTACACCTGACGGATAGCGGGTACGTCGGAGAAATCGAGCCCGGGATCGATACCGTCGGCCATCCGGTTGAGAGCGACCGTAACGATATCGAGATTTCCGGTTCGTTCGCCGTTACCAAAGAGCGTTCCCTCCACCCGTTCGCCACCGGCAAGCAGGCCAAGCTCGGTCGCAGCGACGCCGGTACCACGATCGTTGTGGGTGTGCAGGCTGATGATCGCCAGATCACGTCGGGTCATATTTCGGCAAAACCACTCGATCTGGTCGGCGTGCCGATAAAACGGTATCCACTCAACCGTATCCGGGAGATTGAGAATAATCTTGTTGTCCGGTGTCGGTTGCCAGACATCCATCACCGCCTCGCACACCTCGAGGGCAAAATCGGTCTCCGTATCGGAGAAGCTCTCCGGCGAGTATTCGAATCGAACGTTGGCCCCCTCAAGCGTCGGAACGAGCGACTTCACAAGTTCCGCGCCCCGTACCGCGATCTCTTTTATCGCCGGTTTTTCCATGCCAAACGTCACTTTCCGCTGCAACGCCGACGTCGAGTTGTACATATGGATAATGACGTTTTTGGCGCCAGCGACACTCTCAAAGGTTCGGCGGATTAAATGCTCCCGCGATTGCGTAAGCACCTGGACAAAAACATCGTCGGGCACGCGGTCTTCGTCGATGAGTCGCCGGACAAAATCGAACTCGATCTGCGACGCGGACGGAAATCCAACCTCGATTTCCTTAAATCCGATTTTGACAAGCATCGCGAACATTTCGAGTTTCTCTTCGACGCTCATCGGAATCGCCAGCGCCTGGTTGCCGTCGCGGAGATCGACGCTGCACCACATCGGCGCCGCGGTGATCTCACGATGCGGCCACCCTCGATCCGGGAGCTCAACGGTCTGGAACGGTTGATACTTTGGCACGTTTGCCCTCCTTTACAGTCTTTGTCCCCGTGGCGTCGTTTTGCCGGGGCATAAAAAAACCGCCGCCGAGGAGTTCTCGGTGGCGGATTGCTTGTTCTAAGTCTTCCGACTCGCTACTCGCAAATCTTACCGCGCACAAACTCCCCGTGAGCGTGAGGTGAGAGATAGAAGTAGATCGAGTAGGCTGTTCCGGTCAATTTTTGCTTGTGCGCTCATAACTCTGGGAAATAATACCGGTCGATGGCCGACATTGCAAGAGTTTCTTAGTCGAAATCGCTCGATTCGTGGCGAGACCGAGAATAAGCCGCAAGGCCGATCCGTTTGTAAAGCGCTTCCATGACAAACATATGCGGCAGCGTAACCGCCGCGATAATGATAAAAAACAGCGCGATAAGCGCGTCGCGTGAACCGTAGACACGGCCAAATCCAAAAATCAGAGCAACGGCGAGGAGCGTAACGATCGTTAGTGGGGCCGCGGCGCGCCCAAACTCGAGGATTCGAGCCAGAAAACGTCCGCGGTCCCACAAATTCGAAATCTCCAATACCGAGGAAAGCGAATGCCAAAACGCCCAGTACACGATAAAGGAGATGTACAAAGGCGCAAATACAAAGAGACCAAATAAGACGATTAAGGCAGTTATCTCGCGAACAAGATCGACGGGCGATATCCTCGCGGACGCGGCCAAAGCGGCAACAACTGCCAGATTTGCGAAGAGCAGCGCGATCGCGATCGGCCACGCGATCGAAGCCATCGTCTCAGGTGCAACTGGGACGTAACCGATAATCGCCTCGATAACGGGGACTGATTGTTGGTAGCGGAACACAATCGGAGTACCGAGCACAAAAAGTCCCCACAGGACGTACATCAGCTTTTTCCCAAATGTGCTCTCGGCGATCGTTGCGTAGTACAGGTTGGATTGGCCAAAGTGATACACCGAAATAAAGAGAAAAAGAATAAACGCCACCGTCGGAACCACAAACCAGAGCGCACCGTAGAGTATCGCGACGACCGTATACGTCAGGTAAAAACGCCACATCGGCCATGACCCGCTAAGGATACGATAGATGCGATCGTCGGTCGCGCCGTGGGGTATTCCGATAACGACCGTCCCTATCGCTAAGGCGAGGTATTGAAACGCGGCAACCTGTCCATAGCCGAGGCTGCTCGCAATTGTCGCGACGATTGTTACGGTAACAACGGTAAAAAAGACTCGCGGTTCTCGAAACGTCACGTAACTACCTCGCTGCGACCGCGGTTTTGACCCGGCGCGATTTTGGGCGCGAATCTCGGATAGAGTCGCGAATCTCCCGATAGAGCCCGCGAATAAACGGCCCCCACGGTAGACTGGCAACGATCGCAAACTCCTGGAGTAAGGTGGATCTGCCCGAAAGAAACGTGAGTACTCTCGCCTGCGAGTTGCGATCAAATAAGCGGAACAACGCGTCGGGGAGACGGTCGGATTCATAGCGAAGCACGTTGAGAAACACCCGGTCAAAAAAACGCGGGCGTCGCCTCGTGTGCGGCGCCGCGTCGGACAGCGAAAATCTCCCCGACGCGGCGTAACTCGAGACGATCGATCGCGACGTTTCTACAATCGATCGAAACGCGTACCCGGTCGACGGACGCGCCGCCCCCGCCTGAACCCCGAGCCGTACAACGCCTCCGGAAGTCGAAAACGGACTGCGATCGATAAATAGTGGGATCTCACCCTTCTCGCGGCGCGTGATGTGCCATTGGTCCACGCCGGCAATTGTTTCGAGGTGAGTCGCGATCTGATCCTCGAGGTATCCGTGATTGACGTCGGAGCTGCCGATGACGGTAAACTCGACGAGGGCCTCCCGCGTTGACGTCGGGAGTGTGTACATAAACTCAAACGCGCCGGAGGTCTCCGCGACACTAAAATCCATAAGCGTCGCCGATCCCGGGTTCCAGACGGACTGATGTGTCGTCACCTCCCAGCCAACAAAACTCTGCCTGGGCGGGTGCCCATCCGTATGAGAACGATGCTGTCCGCCGTACCCAAAAACGGTGTCAAAAATCGTATCGGCGTATACAACGCTCCGTCCTGACGACGTAGATACGGTAACCGCGCGCGAGCTCTCTTCAATTTTCTCGACGCGACCAACAATCCATTCAAACCGGGCGTCGGTTTGAATCGATTTTCGGCATTCTTCATAGAATCGGTCGGCGGCGATGACTCGGTAGTCACCCCCGTACGGATCTTCGAAACCAGGAGCTTTCCGTTTTGATCGAACGAACCGAGAGCTCGTACGGTTACCTTCGCGGTCAACTATCTCGAGGTCACTCCACGAGTAGTGAGCCAAGTGGTCAAAGTCAAAATGATCCCCCCAGTAACACCAGGTTCGATCGTTTTCAGCTTTTGTTGCGGGTTCGATAAGGGTGCAGGTAAAGGAACGGTCATCCGGTGATACATGAGAAAGGTAGTGCGCGAGCGAAAGACCAGCCGCGCCCGCGCCAACGATGATGATCCGTTCCAAAGACTTTACCTCATGAGGCCGATCCGCGGGCGTAGACCGCCCGCGAATCGAGATGCCGCGATTTAGGCCGGGACAAAGCCCTGCTCTTCGCTGAGAATCGTCGACGAGATGTTGAGCATCGCACCGTAGATTACCTTGGAGAGGATGTCGGCGATGGTGTACGTCATCTGCTGAGCGACGATCGAGAACTCGTAGTCGGCGATACCGAGACTCATCAACGCCGGCATCAAGTACGCGCCGGGGTAGAGGAACCACGAGACGTAGAAGAGCGGTAGGATAGCACCAAAGATCCCCTGCGCCTTGGAGCCGCTCATGTTGGCTTTACCTTCTTTGATGACCTTTGTGATCAGGACGAGCACCCAGATGAAGAACGCGGTCGATATTGCACCCCAGATAAGCCACGCGGCTACGTTCTCGGTGATACGGCCCGGCTCGTAAAACTGGCCGATATACCCGGTGATGATCATCAGGACACCGGAGAAACTAAACTGTGTGATGTACTTTGTTCGCGCCGCACCGACGATTCCGGCGACAAACAGAATCTGGATCAACAACATCGGGACGTCGATCATCCAGTTGAGATAACGAAAGCCGTTGGTAAACAGCTCCGCTCCGTCGCGAAGCGCGTATGCGCTACCGGTAAAGACGTATGCGTTACTCCAGCTTTGCTTTTGCGCGTACAACAGCAACAACGCAGATGTCATAACCACGACCGACAAAACCGAAGACATGCGGTACTTCGGCATATTGTCGTTCTTGGTCAAGACAAAGTAGAGAAGAGAGGCTGCCATGGCGGCGTAACCGAGCGTCAGAATATGCCCGACGAGCTCAAACGCCTCCACGGAGATCGTAAACAGGTCCATGTTCATTAGAAAACTCCTTTCACAGACTGTGTTTGTTTAGCGGTCGAAACGTAGTAAGCGTGTTAAGTTTCCGTCAAACATCTGTAGACATTTTTCGATTTTTTACTTATACAAAAGGTGTACAAGGAGTAAACGATGACACATCCAATGCGGGTTGTCGCCAACAAGACAGGGCTTCCACCGGAGACGCTGCGAGCCTGGGAACGCCGTTACGAGGGCATTCGACCAAACCGCGATCGGCGTGATCGCCGTGTTTATTCAGACGAACTGCTCGAAAAGCTCATCATGCTTTCTATTCTCGTGGACGCGGGTTATCGAATCGGGGAGCTCGCGGATCGGAGCAACGTCGAGCTCAAGCGAATGGTGAGCGATACCCATGACACGACGCCAAGTGATTTTATTCCCAGCCCGTCGATCGAACGTGCCGTCCGCTCTATTCTGTCGCTCGATTCCACAATTGTGTGGAATGAGCTGGAACATGCGACGACGATTTACGGGCGCCTCGATCTTATTGATGAATTCGTTTTTCCGTTGATCCATCGGATCAAGCAAATGAACCGGCGGGGCGGAGCGATGCCGATTCATTTGAGTTTTGCGGAATCGACGCTCCGTTCGTTTCTCTCCACCCTCGTCGTGCCGAACACGGCGGACGAAGGTCGGCCCGTCGTGACATTTGCCTACCCGCTCGGGCAGCACGGTGACGTCGGGGCGATCGCTTCTGCCGTTCACGCCCACGCCGCCGGTTGGCGCCCGATCCTCCTCGGAAGTCAGATACCGGCGGAGCAGATCGTCGGCGCGGTGCTACAAGTTCGAGCTGCTGCCGCTGTACTTGTCGCGGTATCCGAGTTTTACGACACATCGGTCCTAAACGAAATGATTCGGGTCCGGCGGGGCCTTCCGGCGGAAATCCCCGTGTACGTCGGCGGCCACCTTGTGACGCCACTCGTCCAGGATCTTAAGGCCGGCGGACTTGCGTCGCTGAAAGATATGGAAGATCTGCGAACGACGCTCGCCGCGGCGGCAAAAGCGGCAGTTTCCGTTTAGCACCGTGGCGCCTATCGACGTGACCCGACATATTAAGGAAATCGCTCGCGGAGCTGGAGCCGACCTCGTAGCGTGTACAACGCGGGAGATTCTCGGATCGGAACCGCCTTCAGCGGATCCCAGGTATCTCCTCGCAGATGCGACATCGGTCGTAGCGTACGCGGTCGCGCTCGATTTCGACGCGATCCGTCGGTTTCAAGACAAGTCCGACTGGCGTTCTCATTGCCGCGACCGGAAGAACGTCGTGCAACGCTTATACGAGATCGGCGACGCGATCGTCACGGCACTTCGCGAATACGGGCATCGGGCGGTCCAGGTCGAGGTTAACAACTCATATCGCCCGGAAGCCGGCGCTGCCGATGTGTCGGAGATGACGGAGTTTGTCCCGGACTTTTCGCTGCGCTACGCCGCATTGGCTGCGGGGCTCGGTCGATTGGGTTGGAGCGGAAATCTCATGACCCCTGAGTACGGCGCGATGGTTGAACTCGGCGCGGTCATTACCTCGGCAAACCTTTCTCCCGACGCAGCGATACCGGACGAAGAGCACCCCTGCGACGCTTGCAAGATGTGCTCGTTGGTTTGCCCGGTAGAAATGGTTCCGACTCGAGCGGCAATGACGGTAAAGATCGCGGGTCTCAGCGAGACGATCGCCAAAAAACGAACAAATACCTGCTGCTGGATCGGATGTACTGGGTATGAGGGCGCTCATCCGTCGGGAAAGTGGTCTAATTGGAGCCCCTATCGCCTCGGAATACCGCTTCCCGACGACAAGGATGAGCTCGACGCGCTATGCACACGCCTGCAGAAGGACGATCCGCAAATGTCCGACGGCGCGGAACTGTTCGTCGATTACCGCCGTACGGTGTTTGATCCCAAAACCGATTACTACACGGTTTGTGGATTCTGTCGTTCGGTGTGCTGGCCACGCCGTGAGGATCGAATCGCCAATCGGAGACGCATCGTCTCATCGGGACACGCCGCACTGCGTCAGGACGGTGAACACGTACGGGCGCCGGATGATGCCAAAGAGGTGGAAACGCCGTTTGGGGTACGGGTGCTCGTGAGCCGCGAGAACCCACCGATAGCTGGCCGCGGCGGCGATGCCGTTGCGTTTCCGCTCGACCGCGAGGTAATCGCGCTGCTTCAGAGGCGCGCAAGAAGCTAGCGCGAAGCCGCCTCAGACAACACCGCTTCACGATAAGATAAAGTTAATTAAACCTCATAAATGACGTTATCTTAGTTTTTTTATACGACGACGGAGATTTGCGACCTGTCGGCAGAAGCATTACAGTTTATCGGGAAGGCGGGTTTTTGATTGGTTAAATTACCTCATCGGCGATTTGGGCCTGTGTCGTTGGCGTTCTTAGCGATCGGCCTGTTAACTCTCACCGGATCGACGTTCGCCGTTCTGAGATTCGACGACGAGAGCTGGTTTTCACTTCTTTTGATCTATTGCGTGGCGTATGCCGCCCGCTTTGGTGCGCGCCGTGGCTTGGCCCTCGCCCTATTGGGGGTTTTGCACGCGGTGGTCATCTCGACGACACGCACGCCGATCTCCGGCTCGCCGGAGGTGTTCTTTGTAAGCGCTGTCTGGATCGGCGTCTGCGTCACGGTAGGACGGCTCCGCGATCTCAACGTTCGAACGCGATCGCTCGGCGCGCAGGTGAAACAGCGAGAACGCCAGTACGAGTCGTTGCTCAACACGATTCCGGACGTGGTTGTGTCGATCGATCTTGACGGAGTGATTACGTACTGTACGGATCGCCACGCCGCGTTGCTCGGATACCAGACGGCGGCGGAAGTCATCGGACGGAGTGCGTTCTCATTTATGGAGCAAACGGAAACCGAGCGCGCGATGGAAAACATGGACCGCATTCGCAACAATGAAATCGTCCGTACCGACTATCGCCTGGTACACGCCGACGGATCGCCGATTACCGCTGAGGTCTCGGCAGCCCCGGTCGCCGCTACCGACGGCGCACCGCGTGGAGCGGTCGGTATCGTTCGCGACGTCACGATAGAGCGCCAAAACGCGAGAAAAGTCCGCCAGCTGCTCGACGAGAAGACCCGCCTTCTCGCGGAGGTCAAACATCGCGCCAAAAATCACATGCAAACGATTGCGATGTTTATTCGACTCAAATTACTCAGCGGTCAGAACGATGAGACCGTTCGTGCTCTCGAGGACACCCTCAATAGACTGGCGGTGATGCAACGTCTGTACGAGCAGGTTTTTGAAAGTACGGACAGCGACGAAACGACTGCCGCAGCACCTTACTTGCGAGAAATCATCGCATTACTTCAAGAGAGTTTCTCAGGCGTCGTCGATGCAACGATTGAAACGAATATTGCCGAATTTGAGTCCGATCCGCAGACCCTGTTAAACGCGGGAATCATCGTAAATGAACTCGCGACCAACTCCCTGAAGTACGCGTTTAGCGGCGTCGATCGACCGGCCGTAATCCAGATCGAGATATCCGCACCGGAGGATCGGACAGTCGCGATCGCGGTCCGGGACAACGGTCGCGGATTTCCGGACAGCGTCGTCAAGGATCGTGAGCTTGGTTTTGGCTTGCGAATTGTCGAGGAACAGACGAAGAATAACAACGGCGAGATGGTTCTCTATAACGATACTACTGGAGCCGTCGTACGCGCGACGATCATCGGTGACTGACGGTCACAGCTGCGGGATTACGACCGGAACCGCGGTTCCGCGTTCGTTGGTGCGGGTTACCGTTTCCTCGATCTGCGATCCGAGGGGATACCTGTAATTTGATAATGCGGAGCTCGATCGATATCTCGATAGGCCCGCTCTCCGGCTGCGATTGGATTGGAATCCCGGGACTTGCGCGCGCGATCCGGCTCAACATACTTATACATGAGCATAACGCTTCACTAATTTTCTCGGCGTCAAGCGCCGTCCACAGGGGGGTCTAAATTGAGCAAGTCTATTTTGACAGTGGCCTTTGTCCTCGGAGTCGTTATTGTCCTCGCGGGATGCGACGAACTCGGTCTGAGCGACAATAACGATGACGGAGGTGGCGGTGGCCCGGGCGAGCTGTACGTCGAGTTTAACGGTACCCGCTACTCTACTCAGGAGAGTTCCACGCCCGGTGACGATCCATTTATCGACTTCTATCTCGATAACCCCGGCGCGGATCAGGAATGGCGCTTGATTTTTGCCCGCGGCTATTCGGCCGGCATGTTTGACTACAGTACCGCGTACCCGGGGTTCGCCGGTGCAGCTTTCTTTGACGGTTGGAGCGAGTTTCTCTTCTACTCGGCGAGCGACACGGCAGTAGACGCCGGTATGGGAAGCACCGGTTTTGGCGAATCCGATCAGGGTGCGTTTTACTACAGCCCTCCGGGTGTAACGACGGTCTACGTCGCGTCCCGTTTTGACGCTCCGTACGGCGACGCCTCGTTTGGGATCAACGATCGCGCCGCAAATATCGGCGATGTCGGCCGTGGCCGGTTTGACGGTGATCCGGCCAGAATCGTCTCTTGGACCGACGCCTCCACCTACAGTATCAATAACAGCGAAACGGTCGCCATCACCGAAGGCGAATACCGCCTGCTGCGCTCGAGCGACCAGTAGTCGATCCAACGTAACGAATCCCGACGAGCGTGCTCGTCGGGGATCTCTTGCCGCGTTGAGCCCGATCACCTACCATCGTCACCAATACGACGATGAGAAGTGATCAAAGCGATTCAGAACTCTACACCGATACGCGTTGCCGCCCGTCAATTGTAGGCGTAGCCGCCCTCTCGGCAGCAAACAAAGAGAAAGCCATTGAAGAACTCGTGCGACGCGTACTCGAGCGAGTACGACCGAACCGCGATACGTTCTCAGCGCCATCCTTGATCGCAGCGGCGCTCGAACGGGAGGCGCTCGGTTCGACCTTGGTGGCGGACATGATTGCGTTTCCCCACGCGGTTATACCGGAGCTCGAGACGAGCGTCGTTGTGCTTGGCGTTACCGAATCTCCCATTCTCTGGGATCCTCCGGATAAACGAGCGCGTGTCATTGCGCTCTTTGTCGGATCGCCGGAGTGCCATCTCCCCATCATGAGTCAACTTGCCCGCTTATTGAGAGATCAAGCGACACTAACGGAAGTACTCGGAGCGCAGAGCGATGTCGCGATCGAGGAGGCGATACGCCGAAGATTTGCGGCGATCGCACCGGTGCGGACAAGCGACGGAGACGAGCAAAACGACCAGATAAGCACTGCCGCTGCGGACATCGCGGCTGGATATACACGTGCGGGAGTCGCCCTGGTTAGCGCGACGTTTGGTGATACAGAGTTACTTGCGACGCAGATCGACCGGAACCGACCCGATCTACTCCTCGCTCCGGAGAACGAGGAGAATCCTGCTTTCGTCGGGGTACCGGTCCTCCCGACACTCCCGCAGCTCCGCCACGACGAGCGAACGATCGTCGCTATGCTAGAGCGGGCGCGTAGTCGCAACGAAATCGATTCCTGGGATACGCTCATTGTCCTTTCGGGAGAACCACGAAGCAACCGTATCACCCATTTGTTTGTGCACACACTCGCCGATCGCGGCGAGCGATCTCTTCCACACGGCGTCCAGCCGATTGTGTTTGATCGGGCGGTTCAGATTGCCCGCGATCTTGCCCTCGAAGGACGCGAAGGAAAACCGGTTGGTGTCATCATCGTTATCGGATCGATTGCGGAGATCGAAACACATAGCCATCAAATGATCATCAATCCCTTTGCCGGACTCCCGGTCGGCGAGCGTAACATTCTCGATCCGGGTCTCGAAGAAACGGTAAAAGAGTTTGCCAAAATCGACGGCGCGTTTGTCGTCGGTGGCGACGGTGTGATCGCGTCTGCCGGGACTTACTTGTCTGTCGCGCGTCAGGACCTCAACCGTCGAGGCGGGCAAGGAGCACGACACGCGTCGGCACAAGCGATCTCGGCCGTGTGTGCCTGCGTTGCGATCGTCGTGAGCGAATCGACGCGCCGTATGACCGTTTTTCAGGATGGTGAGCCCGTCGAGGCGTTCTAACGCGCTTGTTTGAGCGAAATCTATGCCGCCTCAAGAAGAATTGCGGCACCCTGACCACCGCCGACACAGAGCGTCGCCAGGCCGGTTGATTTGTTTTGCCGGCGGATCTCAAGCGCTGCGTGGAGGACGATTCTCGTCCCGGTCATCCCGATTGGATGCCCGAGGGAAATCCCACCGCCGTGGATATTCATAATCGATCGATCAAACGCGCCGATCCGCGTCGAACGACCGAGGAATCTCCGAGCAAACTCGTCGGAATCACTTGCCCGTTCACAGGCGATTACCTGGGCGGCAAACGCCTCGTTGAGTTCGATGTAGTCGACGTCGTCCATCCTGAATTTAACCCGATCTATGAGGCGATTAATCGCGTAAACGGGACCCAATCCCATTCGTTCCGGTTCCAAAGACGCGTAGGCAAAGTCTCGCACATAAGCGATCGGCTCCAAACCGCGGCGACGAGCCTCGGACTCGCCCATCACGAGGACTGCGGCGGCACCGTCGGTGACCTGTGAAGAGTTGCCGACCGTTACGGTTCCATTTTTTTTATCAAAATACGGTCGCAGAGACGCAAGCCGCTCGATCGTTTGGTCGTTGCGGGGACCGAGATCGGCGCTTAGCTTGCCGTTGGAACCGTCCTCAACGTCGATCGGCGCGATCTCGTCGTCAAAAACACCCGACTCCTGCGCCTTGATCGCCGTGGCGTGACTCCGGAGCGCATAACGATCCTGTTCCTCGCGAGAAATGTCGAACTCGCGGGCGAGGTTCTCAGCGGTTAGTCCCATAACCAGATCACGCACGGGATCGGTGAGTACCTGGACGAGTCCGCTTTCCGGTCGAAACATCCGCGGTCGAATCGACAACGCAGTCGCGATACGTCGCCGGAGCGTTTTGCTGCGGGCCAAGCGCCGCGAGAACTCGGCGTGTTCGTCGCTATACAGGTTGGGGATGGTGCTCATACTCTCGACGCCACCGACGAGATACACTTTACCCCGTCCAGCTGCGATCTTAGTCGCCGCGGTGGTGATCGATTCCATTCCGCTTGCGCAGTTTCGATGAACGGTGGAGGCGGGAACGTCTATCGGCAATCCGGCTTTAAGGGCGATGACCCGCGCGATGTTGGCGGTCGCGGTAGGTTGCGCGACGTTGCCAAAGATCACCTCATCGATCTCCTCGCCCCGGATGACAGCGCGCTGCATAAGCTCGCGAACTATTGTGGCGCCGAGGTCGGCCGCACTCATTCCCTTGAGCGCCGTCCCGGCCTTCGCCATAGGCGTCCTGAGACCGTCGACAATCGCCACCCGTTCGGCCATGCCTTTCCTCCGATCGGCCCCGACTACCGGCCGATCGATCTATTAATCGTGACTAGTCCAGTTCGGCGACCGCAGCGCGTTCCGCGGCAAGCGCGGATCGGTATCGTTGGAGATACCGCTCAAAGCCGTCGACGTCGTCTGCTTTTGGTTCTACTACGGTGACTTTACTCGTCGAAAAGACGTCGTCGAGAAAGTCTGGTAGTGTGAGTCCTTTGTCGTTCCAAACCGCGTAGGCGGCCAGAACTGCCATTCCCCAGGCGCCGCCCTCCCCGGCGGTTTCCATCACGCTACAGCGTGTGCCGGTCGCCGCCGCCATCATTCGCTGGCCAACCTCGGCCGTCTTGAAATATCCACCGTGTCCGCGGATCTCTTCAATTTCAACGCCCTCGTCTCCGGTAAGAATGTCGAGACCGGTCCGCATCGCTGCGAGCGCCGCGAACAGATGAGCTCGGACAAAGTTGGCTAAGGTAAACGTGGCGTCGGATGTTCGCACGACCATCGGCCGTCCCTCACTAAATCCGGTTACGTGCTCGCCGGACACGTACGGAACGACGACAACACCGCCAGCATCGGCGTCGGCGTCAAGCGCCAAGGGCATAAGTCGGGCGAAGAGATCGCCGGCCTCGACCGCCGAACCCAACGCCGAAGCGGCTTCGCCAAACAGACCGATCCAGGCGTCAAAATCGGAAGTACAGTTGTTTGAGTGGGCCATACCGACGGGACTTCCATCGGGTGTGAGGACGATATCGATCTCCGGGTGATAGGCCCCGAGAGAGCGTTCGAGAACGAGCATCGCAAACACCGACGTTCCGGCAGACACGTTGCCGGTGCGCGGACGAATGCTGTTTGTCGCGACCATCCCGGTCCCGGCGTCGCCTTCGGGCGGACACATGACCGCACCCGACGAAAACGCTCCGGTCGGATCGAGAAGCCGCGCCCCTTCCGGCGTCAAGGTTCCACCCGGTTTACCCGCAGCAACGACGGTCGGAAGCAACCCGCTCAAATTCCACGAGTAACCCCGATCGGCGATTAGCTCGTCAAAACTGGCGATTTTGCCGGTATCAAAGCCGAGCGATTCGGGATCGACGGGAAACATACCGGACGCCTCGTCCGGTCCTAGAACAAACTCGCCGGTGAGCTTCCAGTGGACAAAACCGGCGAGCGTGGTGAGACGCCTGACCTGAGCCACGTGGTCCTCACCGTTGAGGATCGCTTGATACAGGTGGGCAATGCTCCATCGTTGTGGAATCGGAAATCCGAACCGTTCGGATAGTTCCGTCGCCGCGGTCCCGGTTATGTTGTTGCGCCACGTGCGAAACGGAACGAGAAGCTCGCCATTTTCGTCGAGGGCGACATAGCCGTGCATCATCCCGCTGATCCCGACAGACAAAACGGAGCTCAGCGCGACGCCGTACTGCTTTTGGACGTCGGAAACTAAATCGGTAAAACTCGCCGCGAGACCGTTCCAGACATCTTCCATGGCGTAGGTCCAGATCCCGTTTTCCTGACGGTTCTCCCATCCATGTGATCCGGCGGCGAGCGGCAAAAAATCGGGGCCGATAAGCGTCGCTTTTATCCGGGTCGAACCGAGTTCGATTCCCAGTACTGTTTGTCCGCCGGCGATTAATCGCGCGTTGTCTTCTGTATGTGCCATTGGCTCACTCCTCGCCTACTTGATCACGACCGCGCCGACCAGTACATGTCGCTGAGCGCAAGATCCCGTCGAAAACGCCGAATCTCAGTCTCCTCATCAATGACGACTAACTCGACGCCGGCGATCGTTGCATAATCCTCCATCATTTCCGGCGTGATGGCCAGACTAAAAACGGTATGGTGGGCGCCTCCGGCGTAAATCCACGCCGCAGCACCGATCGCGAGGTCCGGTTGAGGAATCCACACGGTCCGGGCCACCGGCAGCTTCGGCAGCGGCGCGTCAGGTTTAACCGCTTCGACCTGATTCACGAGGAGGCGGAAACGACCCCCAAGGTCCACAACGGAAGCGTTGATCGCGGATCCGATAGCGGAATCGAACACCAGCCGGACGGGATCCGATTTACCACCGATCCCAAGGGGGTGAATCTCCACCGACGGCTTACCGTCGGCGATCGTCGGACATATCTCGAGCATGTGCGAACCGAGGACACGTTCACGCCCCGGTTCAAAGTGATATGTATAGTCCTCCATAAACGACGTACCCCCGGAGAGTCCGGAGGCCATCACCTTGGCAGCATAGAGAAGAGCCGCGTGTTTCCAGTCGCCTTCGGCGCCAAATCCAAATCCGTCGGCCATAAGCCGCTGCACCGCAAGACCCGGTAACTGCTGCATCCCGTGGAGGTTTTCAAAGGTATCGGTAAATCCGACAAAGCCACCCTGCTTGAGAAAGGCTCGGAGCCCGATCTCCTGGCGGGCCGCGTAGCGCAACGCGTCGTGCTTGTCTCCGCCGGATCTCAGCGAGTCGTCTACGACGTAGAGGTCCATATACTCCGCGACAAGTTTGTCGATCTCCGCGTCGCTCACCGCGTCAAAATACTCGATGAGATCGCCGACGCCATAGCCGTTGACGCCGTAGCCAAAGGTCATCTCCGCACCCACTTTGTCGCCGTCGGTAACCGCTACGTTGCGCATATTGTCGCCAAACCGCGCGATCTGGGCGCCCTGCATGGCGTGGTGGGCCGCGGCAGCACGAGACCAGGCGGAGATTCTTTCGAGCGCCTCGGGGTTTTGCCAGTGACCAACGACCACCTTTCGCGGCGCATTCATCCGCGTCATCATGTAACCAAACTCGCGACCGCCATGGGCGGTCTGATTGAGATTCATAAAGTCCATATCAATCGAGTCCCAGGGTATGTCCCGATTGTACTGCGTATGGAAATGGAGAATCGGACGCTGGAGGCGCGCCAATCCGGCGATCCACATCTTTGCCGGAGAGAATGTATGCATCCAGAGAATCACACCGATACATTGATCCGAACTGTTGATCTCGCGCGCCGCGCGGGAGATCTCCTCGGCGGTTGTGAGAAGCGACTTAAAAACAACCTTGTACGGAATCGCGTCGGCGGCGTCGAGCGAGACCGCGATTTCATTTGCGTGACTCGCAACCTCCTTGAGGGGGCCGGGGCCGTACAGGTGCTGACTACCTGCGTACATCCATAGTTCCATATCGTTATCCTTTCGTTGAAACAGATTGGGCGTGGTGAAACTGCAAGGTTTCTCTCGTTACGAGATCGACCGGAATTCTGATTTGAGCTTCGACGCGCTCTCCGAGAACGACGTGGCGGTACAGAGCGTAGACGGCCTGATATCCCTGATTCTCCGGCTGCTGGTTGAGCAAAAACGCCGCCGATCCATCTCGAAGGCAGGACACGTTCTCGGGCAAAAGGTCATAGCCGACGATCGGCGATACCGATGCCCCTGTGCTCTTGATCGTATCCACGACGATGTGAGTCGCCGCATTGGTGACAAAAATCCCGTCAATGCTCGGGGCGTGATCGAGGCGCTCGGCTACCGCGTGGCGCAGCTGCGTCTCCGATTCGGTCTCAATCCGCTCGATGGAGGCCTCACCTTCAAAGTAGTCCTCGAATCCGGCGCGGCGGCGCAACAGGTGATAGTCGTCACGACCGACAACAACGGACGCAAAACGCCCGGTTTTCGCCATTAAATGCAACAACTTGCCCGCGAGAAGACCGCCCTCATAGCTTTCCTGCGTGATCGAACATAACAGCTGGACACCGGGTAACTCGCCGTCGAGAACGACGATCGGTGCCGGTACAATTCGCCTGGCCAGCGTTGCTGAAGCTGTCTGCAACGTGGGAGCCAAAATCACCCCGGCGGGTCGTTCCGCCGTGTCACTCCGAAACGAACTAACGATCTCCTCGGCAATTTTGATAAAGCTATCCGGGTGAAACCGATCGTAGTGAGCAAACCGAACGCGGACGTAATGATGAGCGAGCTCCTGGACCGCGCGGGTGATACCGGCGACAACCATCGCCCAGAATCCGCCGTCCTGGTCGGGATGGGGCACGACGACAAGAAGCGTCCGCCACTCGGATCGCTTGAGGTTGCTGGCGACGAGGTTGGGACGAAAATCGAGCGATTCAGCGGCACGGCGAACGCGGACGGCCGTTTCGTGGGCAACCCGACCGCGTTCGTGGAGGACACGATCGACCGTTCCGATAGAGACACCTGCCTCAAGGGCGACGTCCTTCATCGTCGCGTGCCTGCCCGATCCGCTATCCTCAACCATCACTACCTGCTTCTCCCGCGATTAGTGTCTCGATCTCTGCGTTATCGTTAACGCAATTGTATGGGCGGCTTCTCTACGCTGTCAACCAAGAATTTCTCGATGTTTACAGGCGTCCGAGCTACACGCTATGGTTGCCGCGCAAAACGCAGAATCAGCAACAAGGAGATCGAAGTGACCAGAGAAGCGCTCAAGGATTCGACCATAAGAGCCAATCGGGCGATCGTCGACGCGGGGCTTGTCCTCCTAACCTGGGGCAACGCCAGCGTCCGTCACCCGTCCGAGCCGATTATGGCGATCAAGCCGAGCGGCGTACCCTACGACGATCTTGACGCCAACTCCATGGTTCTCGTGTCGATCGAAGACGGGAGTGTTATTGTGGGAGACCTACGCCCCTCCTCGGACACGGCTACCCATCTCTCGCTGTACCGTGCGTTTCCCGAGACTCGCGCGATCGTCCACACCCACAGCCCAAAAGCGGTCGCGTGGTCGCAGGCCGGCCGAGATATCCCGATCCTGGGCACAACTCACGCCGACCATTTCCGGTCCGATATACCGGTTACGCGGTCGATGAGCCAGGCGGAAGTGAGCGCCGACTACGAGGAGAACACCGGCGCGGTGATCGTCGAGACGTTTCGTGATCGCGGCATCAACCCCGCACACGTTCCCGCGGTTCTCGTCGCCCACCACGGCCCTTTTGCCTGGGGTGGCAGTGCTGAAAGCGCCGTGGAGAACGCGATTGTTCTCGAGGCGATCGCAGCGATGGCTATGGAGACCGAGTCGCTCAAACGTGATGTCCCGCGCGCCCCCCGTTATCTCATGGAGAAGCACTGGCTCCGAAAACACGGCGCCGACGCCTATTATGGCCAAAAGTAGATTTTTTGGATTCACCGATCTCTATTCGATTATCATGGTTCGCCGATTTTTTTCATTGACCGGTGCGCAAAGCGGTGCTACGCTCTCAAGTAGGCCATGCGTTAACGTTAACGCATAGAAAAACCAGCGAGAGCGGGTATCCCGTTCTCCGCGAATCAAAAGAAGGAGGGACTCATATGAAGAAATTGAGTTCTGTGTTTGTTCTCGCGATGTTCTCACTCGTTCTGATTGGCTCGCTATTTGCCGGCGGTCAGGAAGAAAGTGACGCACCGCTTGTTGGCGTTGCAATGCCGACTCAGTCTTCCCAGCGCTGGATCCAGGACGGCAACTACATGAAGGATGCGCTTGAAGCTCGCGGCTACGAGGTTGACCTTCAGTACGCTGAAGACAACATCGACGCCCAGGTTGCCCAGATCGAAAACATGATCGTTAAAGGCGCCGACGTACTTGTCATCGCGGCGATTGACGGTGCTTCCCTGACAAACGTCCTCCAGACTGCTGCTGAGAACGACGTTTCGATCATCTCCTACGACCGTCTGATCATCAACACGCCGCACGTAAGCTATTACGCGACGTTTGATAACTTCCAGGTTGGTGTCCTGCAGGGTGGATACATCGTTGACGCCCTCGACCTCGCCGGCGGCGCGGGCCCGTTTAACGTCGAGCTCTTTGCCGGATCGCCCGACGACACCAACGCGTATTACTTCTTTGACGGCGCGATGAGTCAGCTTCAACCGTACATCGACAGTGGGCAGCTAAACGTTGTCTCCGGTCAGACCGACTTTGACCAGGTTGCAACACTCCGTTGGGACGGTGCGACTGCGCAGCAGCGCATGGACAACATCCTCGCCGCGTTCTACACCGACCAACAGGTCGATGCCGTTCTCTCACCGTACGACGGTCTTTCGATCGGTATCCTTTCCGCGCTCAAGAGCGTTGGCTACGGATCGGGCGGCGTAGAGATTCCGGTCATCACCGGACAGGACGCCGAGGTTCCGTCGGTTAAGTCGATCCTCGCCGGTGAGCAGACCTCCACGGTCTTTAAGGACACCCGCGTACTCGCCGAACGCGCGTCACTCATGGTCGATGCCGTTCTTCAGGGTAGCACGCCGGAGATCAACGACACCGAAACCTACGACAACGGCGTGTTCGTCGTTCCGTCCTTTCTCGAGATCCCGGTATCTGTCGATATCGAAAACTGGGAAGAGGTTCTGATTGGTAGCGGATATTACACCCCTGCCGACCTGGATCTCTAAATCCCCGATCGATCGCTTTTACCAGGGCGGCGCGAAGAGAATCTCTCGCGCCGCCCTTTTTCCGCGTTACCGTCGCGCAAATCTCCGGCTATGGAGTAGAATCACACTATGGCAGATGTAGTCCTTGAGATGCGAAGCATCACCAAGAAGTTCTCGGGTGTCACCGCCCTCGATGGCGTCGATCTGGTCGTAGAAGACGACGAGATCCACGCCCTGGTGGGCGAGAACGGCGCGGGTAAATCCACCCTCATGAACGTCCTTTCGGGTGTATTTCCACACGGCGAATACGAGGGACAGATCTTTCTCCACGGCAAGGAAGTTCGCTTTAACGATATCAAACACAGCGAGCACCAGGGAATCGTCATTATCCACCAGGAGTTGGCCCTCATTCCGCAGCTTTCGATCGCCGAAAACATCTTTCTCGGCAATGAGCAGACCTTTGGCGGGGGCATCATCGACTGGAATCACGCCGTTAGCAAGAGTCACGAACTCCTCAAGAAAGTCGGCCTCGACGAGCATCCCAATACGCTGATTCGCAACATCGGCGTCGGCAAACAACAACTAGTTGAAATCGCCAAGGCGATGGCCAAGGACGTGAAACTGCTGATCCTTGACGAGCCGACCGCGGCGCTCAACGACGAGGAGTCCGACCGATTGCTTGGCCTGCTTTCCGACCTCAAGTCACACGGCGTAACCTCGATCCTGATCAGCCACAAGCTCAACGAGGTCGAGCGCATCGCCGATCGAATCACCGTCATCCGCGACGGGAAAAACGTCGAAACGCTCGAGCGTGGTCGCGACGAGTTCCACGAGGATCGCATTATCAAAGGTATGGTCGGTCGCGAGATCACCGATCGCTGGCCGGAACGCAATCACGAAATCGGCGAAGAAGTGTTTCGCGTTGAGGATTGGACCGTCTATCATCCACAACAGGAACACCGGCGCGTCGTCAACAACGTCAGCTTTTCGATTCGAAAAGGCGAGGTCGTTGGCTTTGCCGGCCTGATGGGCGCCGGGCGAACCGAGATCGCGATGAGTCTGTTTGGCCGCGCGTACGGTCAGAAGCACTCGGGTAAAGTGTACAAAAACGGCGAGGAAGTAGAGCTCCAGGACGTCCCCGACGCGATCGCGAACGGCGTCTCCTATCTGAGTGAGGATCGGAAAACCTACGGACTCGTTCTCATCCAGGACGTTAAGAACAACATCTCGCTCGCCAACCTCGGCCGCCTCGCGAGCAACGGCGTGGTCAACGCCAACGAAGAGATCGTCCAGGCCGAAGCGTACCGCAAGCGGCTGTCCGTGCGCTCACGGGGCCTCGAGCAGGTCGTCCAGACCTTATCGGGTGGTAACCAGCAAAAGGTCGTTCTGAGCAAGTGGCTGATGGCCGAACCGGATGTTCTATTGCTTGATGAGCCGACGCGGGGTATCGATGTCGGCGCCAAGTACGAGATCTACACGATCATCAACAAACTCGCCGCCGAAGGCAAAGGCGTCCTGATGATCAGCTCGGAGATGCCCGAGTTACTGGGAATGTGCGACCGCATATACGTAGTCAACGGCGGCGAAATCGCCGGTGTCCTCACTCGCGAAGAAGCGTCCCAGGAAACGATTATGAAAACGATCATGACTCACCAAAAACAACTCGTAAAGGAGTAGTTGTGAATCAGCTCATCAGTTATTTTCGCAACAACATTCGTCAGAACGGGATGGTGATGGCCCTCGTCCTCATCATGGTTCTGTTTCAACTTTTGACCGGCGGCATTCTGTTTCGGCCGATGAACGTCAACAACCTCGTTCTGCAGAACTCATACGTGCTGATCCTGGCGACCGGAATGCTCCTCGTTATCATAACGGGACGAATTGACCTGTCGGTGGGGAGCGTTGTTGCCTTTGTCGGCGCCGTCTCCGCGGTCATGATGGTCGATTGGAACGTTCCGGTGGCCGTGACGATCGTTGCGGCGCTGCTTATCGGCGCCACCGTCGGCGCGTTTCACGGGTACCTGATCGCGTTTGTGAAGATCCCGATGTTTATCACCACCCTCGGCGGGATGCTGATCTGGCGCGGTTTGACGATGGTCATTCTCAAAGGCCAGACCAAAGCGCCGTTTGAAACGAGTTTTCAGGCGATCGCCGCCGGATATCTCCCGGGACGGGATATTCGCCTCGGTGCGTTTAACACAATTGCCCTTGTATTTGGTCTTATCCTCTCGGCGATTTTTGTATTCCTGATTCTGCGGTCCCGGCGCGACAAAATCAAATACGGTTTTGAGGTTCCCCCGGCCTGGATCGAAGGAATCCGTATCGCCTTTATCGTTCTGGCGGTAAATCTGCTCACCTTTAGCCTGGCCGACCACAACGGAATTCCAATCGTGCTGATCCTCCTGCTCGGTCTGGTGACGTTCTACACCTTTCTCACTCAGAACACCGTGTTTGGACGTCATATCTATGCCCTCGGCGGCAACGCCAAAGCCGCCAAACTCTCGGGCGTAAAGACCGAACGCGTTCTCTTTCTCGTCTACCTCAACAACGGCGTGATGGCCGCCCTCGCCGGCCTTGTGGTCGCCGGCCGCCTCAACGCGGCGACACCAAAAGCCGGGACGATGTTTGAGCTCGACGCAATCGCCTCGTGCTTTATCGGCGGTGCGTCGGCAACGGGCGGAGTCGGAACCGTTGTCGGTGCGATCGTCGGCGGATTGGTCATGGGCGTCCTCAACAACGGCATGTCGATCATGGGCGTGAGCGTCGACTGGCAGCAGGCGATCAAGGGACTCGTTCTCTTGTTGGCGGTGTTCTTCGACGTGTCGACCAAGAGCGGTGACGCGGCCGCCTGATAGAACTATCCGACCCCACAAAGTTGTTTAACGCGGAAAAAGGCTACGAATCCACGGCGGTTCGTAGCCTTTTTTTTACATATCTGGCCGCGGGACTTTGGCGCCGGGCGGATCATCCGGTGGTGAGTGAGCAAGCCAATATCTACCCGTCTTCGAAGTAATACTTGCGTAGGTCAAACGACGGAATCCCGGTAAGTGTTCAAAACGAGAGATAAGCGCTCCGACAGGAAAAACGGCAGCGTGAGCGACAACTATCGATCCGGCAATCAAAACGATCCGAAAAACTGGGAAAGACGGCGCGTGGACCAAAGTTGCGATGATCGCGCCAACGGATAGACCAACAACGACGCACAAAATCGCCAGCAAACGAAACCATGACGTGTTGATCGCACGTTCGGGACATATGTTTATGCAGCGGTTACACAGCTCGCACTTTACATTCCAGCGCGGGCGACTGCCGCGCCTCGGCTGCATCGTGATCGCGCCAACCGGGCACTTGCGTTCGCACAGGCGACAAGACGTACACAAAGAGCCGGCAACAAACGTTTGACCGAGGATGCGACGACCGGCTAAACGGAACAGCACGCCAACTCCGTCGGCAAAAAAGGCAATTGGATTATGCGGCGCATAGAAAGAGCGTTCTTGTCGAAGAATCATATCGGCGACGCCTGCTGCCGCCGTACGTCCCGACTCAATGAGCTTTCGACAATCCTCCGGTCCCGGAGGCGGGACAAACTGCGACCAGTTTTCGGGGTAACCGACCCGAGCCACGCGCACAACCGTATACCCTCGCCGTTCGAGACAGCGAGCCGCGGTAAGACCGGCTCTGGCGCCATTTCCACCGTCGACCGCAACGACCGTGGCGCTAATCATTCGATTGCGCGCTGATCCCGGCCGGCGGACCTGCGGTAAACCGCGCAAAAGGCGCATAACAAAGCTGGGCGGAGCCCATGCGTAGACGGGGAATCCGACGACCAGATGCTCGGCGCCCGAGATAAGCTCACGATCCGACTCAGTCAGTGGGGGCCTGCGAATCTCCACGACCCGCACATCATCGCCCGAAGCCTCGAGCCGCCGAGTAATCGTGTGGACGACGTCACGCGTATTTCCAGTTGCGGAGAAATACAGGATCACGTGTTCCATACCCTAACGGTACAGCGTCGATGGTCAGCGCGCAATAAAGAGCGGGCGCTATTGCCTCCAACGCCGGAGTCTCAATTTGAAATTGGTAGTTTAGTAAACGATAGTTGGAATAAGCGAACAACGTCTTCACCACGAGAGAGGCATGGCAAGAGAACGCGCGAACATCGAATCGCGACAATTTGAATCCGATCCACAGGCGATACATCTGATCGGACCGCGCTACAAGCGAGACCTGATCGTAATCGCGTTTGTGTCCATCGCGATTTACGTTGTCGCCGGTATTACCGACGCTTTCGAATCGCTGTTTTACTGGACACAGAGATTTGAGCGCTTCGAGCTGGACGAGTTGTTTACGATGCTTATATTTCTGCCGGTCGGGTTGTCGATATATGCGGTTCGGCGATGGATCGAGTACCGTTCAGTGTCGGAGAAACTCTGCGTCACCGTCGCCGCGCTTCAAAACGCCGTCGCCGACAAAGAGACCCTCGTCCGCGAGGTGAACCACAGAACGAAAAACAACCTGGCCATCGCCTCGTCTCTGATCCGGCTCAAGGCGCAGCAATCGGGTTGCGCCGCCGAGCTACGTGATGTCTCCTCACGGATCGATACCCTCGTTGCCGTTCATGAATCACTTCAGAGCGACGATCGGTATCACGAGGTGGACATCGCCCGTCATCTCCGCACGGTTGTCGTCTCGGCGTTAAGCGGCGTTGGCATCCAGACCCTCGAATACGCGGTTGAATCGCGCCGTGTTCCAACAAAGGTCGCCGTAAATCTCGGCCTTGTCGTCGATGAGATTTGCGCGAACGTCGTGAAACACGGGTTTAATACGACCGATCCACGTGACTTCGCGATTTACAGCGCGAGCAGGAACGACGCTTGGGAACTCGTGATCTCAAACTCGGGAAATCGGATTCCCGATTCCGTCGATCTCGATCAACCGAGCACCTATGGCTTGCAACTCGTCGTTTCTCTCGTCGAGCAGCTCGACGGTACGATTACGATTGAGCGCAGTCCGCGGACACGATACACGATTTGTATTCCGCTGACGTCAATCGACGTCGCTTGAGGGACCGGCGTCGCAGCGAGGGCGTAGGTCCGTACAACGCTTATCGATAAAGGCCTGCTCGGACGCGTTTTCACTGAGATCTCGAGCCCGTTTATACGCGGCGCGTGACTCGCTCACACGACCGAGTTTTTCGTAGAAGTAAGCACGAGCGAGATAGTAGCCGGTATAATTGGCAAGCTCGGCGACCGTTTGGGCGTCAAACTGATCGAGAGCGCCCAACGCGGCCTCTGGTCCCGCCGACATACCGAGGGCGACGGTTTTGTTGAGCTGGACGACGCTCGTAGGTTCGTACTCCTCGAGCGTGTCGTAGAGGCGATGGATACGGTTCCAGTCGGTATCTTGTGCGTCCGCAGCGGCGTGATGAGTTGCCGCAATGGCGGCCTTTACCTGGTAAGGTCCTGGTGATTCGAGCGCGTTTGCCCGGAACAACGCCGCATACGCTTCGGCGACCTCTTTGTGGATCCACAGCGATCGATCCTGTTCGTCGAGCGGAATAGCTAACCCGGCGCCATCGATCCGCGCCCTGCGCCGCGAGTGGGTAAATCTCAGAAAAGAGAAGAGACCAAGCGTTTCCGCGACGACGATCGTGTCCGCGTCGTCTGGAAGAAGATCGAGAACGACGCCGCAGAGATAGAGCGCCTCTTTACACAGGTCCTCGATGATCAGGTCGGGACCTTTTTGCGGAAGGTAGCCCTCGTTAAAGAGCAGATAGATGACGGCGAGAACGTCTCCGATGCGCTCAGGTAGCTGCGTCGGTGACGGAGGATCAAACTCTATCGATTTGCTCCGAAGTTTGCGTTTGGCCCGGACCAATCGCTGGGCCATCGTCTTCTCACCGACGAGAAACGCCGCGGCGACGGAGGCCGTACTCAGGCCGCATACGATCTTTAAGGTCAACGCCAATCGCAGGTGAGCGTCGAGCGCGGGGTGGGAGCAGGCAAAGATGAGCTGTAGGCGTTCGTCCGGCCAGCGATGGAGCAGTTCGTAGGGGTCGGGTCCGCCGGTCGACGGCTCGCCGTCGATGTCGGCCGTGCGCTCATGCTTGCGTCGTCGGCGCCGCAACTCGTCGAGCGCAATTCGGCGCGAGACGGTCGTGAGCCACGCCGCCGGGTTATCGGGTATTCCACGGGACGGCCATACACAAAGCGCCCGGTGAAAGGCGCTTTGGACGACGTCTTCCGCTTCGTCTATCGTCCCGAGGACGCGGGTAAGAACGGCAACGATGCGTCCGTACTCACGTCGACACGCGAGATCGATCGCGCGAGCGACGGAATCCTCGTCGTTCACGCGTCGGTTTCGCCGACGGCCATAACCGGTCTTATCTCGATTGAACCATGTTGGGAGAGCGGGAGCTCTTTGGCCATTGCAACCACTTCCTCGATCGACGCTGCCTCAAGAAGGTAGATCCCGCCGAGTTGCTCCTTGGTTTCCGCAAAAGGTCCGTCGAGCGTCGTCATAGCCGATTCAACGATGCGGAGCGTCTTGGCGCTTGGAGTCGGCTGCAACGCTTCCCCCGCAATAATACTGTCGTGGTGCTTTGTAAAGAAACTCGTATGCTTGTCGATTAGCACCTGCCATTCGTCTTCGCTCAGTTGTGACTCGGCCGCCTCGCTCGCATAAATCAGTACTGCGTATTTCATGTGTTCCTCCATACCTATAACGACGATCCTACCCTCCACTTTTCGACAGCTACCCGAAAAAAAATCGTAGCTTTTACAGAGGAAATCCACCATCGTGATTTAGGTGGTCTGACTTTCCGCCTTCCTCGCTTGGCTAACACTTGAGCTTACGATCGAGATGAGAAAGGCGGTAAAAAACGCAGCAAAGACAAGGTCCCCGACAAGAGCTGGAACGGCCGCGGGCCCGACGGTGCCCGCTCCGATATACCCGTACAGACCAATTGCGTACGAGACTTTTCCGATCAGGCCGAGCGCGACAATTACCGAGTATCGTCGCGGATTGTACGCTGCGAACCCATAGCCGATGGCGAAGAGGAGCGACTGACCCCATGCGCCACGATAGACATCGAGCAGCAACGCCGAGTCGGGGATAAACCCATAGAATCGCGCGAATGTGCGCGCGGTATCCAAGATACCGAGTATCGCTCCGATCGCTGTCCAGACGGCTGCGAGCCCAAAAACCACTTGCCACAAACGCTTGTTAGATAAATTTGTTCTTTTCATACGATGATGGTACGTCGGTCGCGCTGCCGGTTCATTTACCTATGTAAATATCTTTCGATTTTATCGGCGCTTACGGCGCTGGGCCCGGATCCGACTCAACTGCGTTGCGCTAATCCCAAGGTACGAGGCGATGTGATACTGCGTGATGTATTGTTCGATTCCCGGCAATCGTTCGAGCATCAACTCGTAGCGCTCGTCGGCATGTAGGGTGACGAGTTCGAGCTCGCGTTTCTCTTTTATGATATAGGCCAGTTCGGCGAATCGCCGGGCAAATCTCTCCAGATCGGGGTGGGTGTCCGTGAGCCGGTCGAGTGCCCGAAAATCCGCCGTTAAAACAGTACACCTCGTCAGCGCCTGCTGCGGTATGGCTACGGGCTCGCCGGTGAGCAGAGACGCGTAGTCGCCGATGACTGCCGGAGCGACAAACAGGTGCTTGTTGTATTCCTTTCCGTCCTCCGTCGTGTAGTAAGCTCGGACGCACCCCTCCTGGAGGAATCCTATCGTATCCGCTACTCGTCCCACGACGTTAAAGTGCTCGTTTTTGGCGAGCGTCCGTCGAACAAGCGCGGATTGTAGTGTTTCCCAGCTCGAATCGCCCAGTGGCGCGATCTTACGTAGGTACTCGCTCATCGCGACGCCAAAAGTTGCCACTCGGATATCGTGGTCTACATTTTGCGGGAATACAAGATCAGTTTTCGTCGCGAAGTCGCGCTCCCAAGGCGCTTGACAGGAGAAATACGCGTCGTAATATTCAGCGGTACATGGAGCGATCATTCTCGATCCACGATTCACTCGCCCAACACTACGCCGCGATGGGCGTCCCGTTAACCGATGATCTTGAATGTACCGTCCACCGCTTGGAGCAGTTGCAATCGATAGCACCGTTTACGTCGCCACTTTTTCGCGTCAACTACTACGCAGTGGTCCTCATCAAAAGCGGAGACGGTTTCGCGATCATCGATAAAAATCGATTTCCGATTTGCACGGGATCGCTCTTTTTCACAAATCCGGGACACATCAAGGGCTATGGTACAACACGGCCGACGACGGGCTTTATCATTGCTTTTTCCGAAGAGTTTCTTAAGCACCACGCCGATGAGCGCACGCTTGACGAGTGCTCGTATCTATACGCTGAAGTTGCTGAGCCGAGATCTCTGAACTTGAGCGAGATAGCCGACTTTGACGATATCATCACGCGGATGCTGACGGAGTACAAGGGCAATTCCCGGTATCGCGAGGCGATTCTTGGAAATCTCCTCATGGTTCTTCTTTTAAAGATTAGAGAACGGTTCTGGGGCGACTACGATCCACGCTTGGAAGCCGACGGTACGACGGAAATAGTGCGTGCGTTTCAACAAAACCTTGAGGCTCATTTTCGCTCGCTCGCGGCCGGGACCGTTTCCGAACTCTACCAGGTACAGGATTTTGCGGCCGAACAGCTCTTGCACCCGAACTATTTTAGTACCGTGATAAAGCAAAAGACCGGAAAGATGGTTAAGACATGGATCGCCGAGAAGGCGATCAGTGAGGCAAAAGCGTATCTCGCCCGGTCGCAATATCCGATCCAGCATATCGCCGACCAGCTTGGGTTCGGCGACGCCGCCCATTTTTCTCGGTTCTTTAAGAACCAAACCGGGACAAGCCCGAGCGAATTCCGACGCCAGTCGCACCCTTCTCGTTTATCCTAGTCGGCGTATATCTGAGAAATTGGCAAATACTCCTGCCAAATCGTAATGTACCGCGGCCACTCCTATTACGTACTTAGTGCGAGATTCAAATATAGGAGGGATACATGAGGATTTTTGGCTATGGCGGAGCAGTTGCGCTCGCCGCGACGTTCTTAATTGGATGCGTCTCGCAGAACGCTGATGTCGTTCGAGATGCGGAATCCGCGGATTCCATGATCGTCGGAGTCCCGGCCGACTTTGGTGGACGTTATCTAGTGGCACTCTCGGACACCGACACGCTGGCCAGCGCGTACGTTGACGACATCATCGGTGATCCGGTCGACGCAGAGGATACCTTTAGCGTGATCGGCCTCGGTGATGAGAACTTTGTATCAGAGATAACGGTAAGCAATTCGGTCTGGGCGCCACCGACTATCGCGGTATCACCTGACGGGACCGTCGCATACGTTCTGGAAATACGCGAGCAACGTGAACCGGATGATGAAACCTTTGAAGAGGACCTCGCGTTTTCGACGCGGATGAGTGTCGTCGACCTCTCGGACCCTGAGAACCCGAGTCTCGTCGACGTCGTTGATATCGGAGGATTTGCCGGTCACTACGTCGATATCAACGGGCGTGGCGACACCCTCGCGATCACCAACTGGGCACCCGACGCCCAACTTATCATCTTGCCGGTCAACGGTACCTCGATAGGCGAACCGCAACGGTTTTCGCTTGGCATCGAAAACGACTTTGCCTTTCCCAATACGGTCGAATGGCATCCCGACGACCAAACCCTCGGGGTGATCGTTGGACCACTCAATTTGGCAGCGTTCTACCGCGTCACCGAATCGGGCGCCGGTGAATTTGGGGTATCGCCGCTTGGTCGGCCCGTTCCGCTTGGTCTTTTCCCGTTTACGGCGTTCTGGACACCCGACGGAGATGAGTTTGTCGTCGCGGAGATGAACTGGAATCTGGCTCTCGGAATTACCGACTTTAACAACAGCGCCGGCTCACTCTCGGTGGTCCGCCCGGATCTCGACGGAAGCGCGAATTTCTTTCACACCGTTGTACCGGGTCCCGCCGTTCCGGCAAATCCTGAAGGCCTCGCGATCAGTCCGCAGGGCGACATCGCGATCAGCGTCAATCTCGAACGAAGTCACTTGCCCGAAAATCCGTCCGGAGCGTCCTTGTCGTTGATGGTGTACGACGAGGATCTCGCGCGCCTTTCGTGGTTGGCTGATTACCCGATCGACGGGATCTTACCCGAAGGTATCGTTTTTGATTCAAGCGGTAACTACATCGCGGTGACGGTGTTTGACCAGTTCGACACCGAAGATGCCGGCGTTGGTCGCATCGAGTTCTGGCGAGTCGTCCGGAGCCCGGAATCCGGCGTTTCGCTTGAACGAACCGATTACCAGGTGATGACTCCACGTGGAGTTCACACGCTGGCGCTGATCCAATAGCCTGTTCTGGCCGATCGTCCCCGGTGGACGGTCGGCCGCGTTCTTCTCGTCGTCGGTCCGCCGGAGAACTCCCGAACAATTTCCACTCGAACAACGAGTATTTTAAAACTACGGAACGGGCTAGTCGTCCAAGTCGAGGCACCCGACAACAGCTTTTTGGGATTGCGACATCGAAAGCAGTTCCTTGGCCGTTCGCGAAACGGCGGCGACTTGTTCGCTCAATCGTACGCTCTCTTGATGGACAAGGCCAAATTGTTCCAGGTGCTCCTCGTTCGAGCGGTGGAGATTGTTGATCGTATCGGCAACTTTCCGGGCGTTTCCTTCCATCTCGAGGAGACTCGCGAGAACGTCCTGCATCTTCTCACTATTTGTGGATGCCCGCTCATCGATCCTACCGAGCTGTTCTTCGGCCTCAGATACCTGTTCGTTACTCGACTGGATTATCGTTATCTCCTCGTTGGATCGTTGCGCCGCATCGGCCATTGAAGAGATGACCGCCTCAAGGAGCGCCGTAATCCGTTCGGTTGCTCCGGCGGATTCCTCGGAGAGCTTGCGAATCTCCTGGGCGACAACGGAGAATCCAGCCCCACTTTCTCCGGCCCGCGCGGCCTCGATAGACGCGTTCATCGCGAGGAGGTGCGTCTGATCGGCGATGTCTTCGATAGAACCGGTTATACTCCGAATCTCACGGGAACGGTCGGCAAGGTCGTTAATAAGACTCTGCGTCGCTTTCGCGGATTCCGTCAGGCGATCCGCGGATAAACGTGTGAGTTCGATTGCCTTACGACCGCTCCGGGCTGCTATCGCGACCTGACCCGCACGTTCGTCGGCGGCACGCGTTTCGTGTGTTACGGCACCCACGAGATTTGCCAGATTCTCCATCGCGCTGTTGGCGTCGGCGGCCTGCTCGAGTTGCGTGTTCACCGCGTCTCCGACGGTGTCGAGCGTCTCGCGGATCCGGCTGGTCGCGATCTCCGATTCTCCTGCGCCGGCGTTAAGGGTCTCGCCAATTGCCGCAACACGGCTGGTCTGCTCTTCTACCCCGATAAGAAGACCGCGCAACGTCGATGGTTCCTGGTTGTACGTCGCGACGAGCGCTCCTTTCTCAACAACTCGATTGATCGCCGGTATCAGCGCGTTGCTGAACAGCGGCACCGCAAATCCGTCAAAACCGCCGGCGTCCAGTCGATCGATGGCTTCGATCCACGACGGGAGATCGTAGGCGCCTCGGTTTTGAGACGGCAGTATAAGTTTGACTTCGCACCCGCGCTCCTCGAGCAGGGCGGCCGCCGCCTCGGCGCCGGCAAAAACCGGTGGCCAAAAATCGGTCTTTTTTGGTATGAGAAACGCAAGCTTGACGCGGCGGTCGCGATCAGCTTCAACGGGCTCCGCCAGACCGACTGATTCGCTTTCATTTCCGAGATGTTCCCGATAATTGTCTTGAGTGATGATCTGCGGAGTTATGAGCATCCGCGGTCGGTCGGGTTGCCACGTGGAAACGAGACCGTTGTAAAGATAGATAAGCGGATTGTAACCCTGTAAGTACGGACTCTGGGTAATCGTGGCAGTCAGGTGGCCCGATTCATAATAGGACGAGAGTTCGCGTCGCTTACCGTGGGCAAAAAACGCGGGAGCTCCGGGCGTGGCCTTTTCGCTGTGGACGGCGAGGCTTTCCAGGGTACTCGCCTCCTCGAGCTGGTAAATCGCCGATAGGTCGGGGTACTTTCTGAGGATCTCGGCGACGCCCTCGCGAGCTCGTTTGTGATCGCGATTGGTATATAGGACTTCGACGATCGTCACCGATGGAAAATGTGTCTCAAGTACGGACCTGATCCCTCGTTCCCGAAACACGGAGTAGTTTGTCTCGCGGTTTACGGCGACGATTGCAATTGAACCGCGACCAGCGAGGTGTTCACCGACGAGGCGACCGATGAGCTGACCGTGCTCATAATCGTCGATTCCGGTAAAACAGACGCGCCGCACCGGTTCCCCGGTAAGTGATCTTAGGCCCTCGGTTGCGCGTTCCAGGGATTCTCGCGAAGTCGCGAGACCCGCCTGCAATCGTGGGAAAGCCGATCCCGAACGCGCCTCGAGCCCGCTGAGGTCAATTGACGGTTGCACGCATAGATTTCCACGGGCGAGTTCCCAAATTGCAGAACCGATCTGATCGATACCTTCGCGTCTCAACGTCTCGAGCGCATCGGAGCTCATCACGACGTCGCGGCGACGCCGATGAGTCAGAAACACACAACTAGAGAGGGCAAGTATCGAGACAACGGTCAGGAAAACCGCAACCACGTCCACGCTTGCAACAGCGATCAGCCGAATGAGAAGAAAGGTCGCAGCTGCGATCGCTATCGCGAGCGCTGTGTACAGTTTAGTAAACACGATAAGCACCTCATAATAGCTGGTCCTCGTCAGCGTAACACCGCTTGAACGAGACGTAAAGAACAAACGTCCAGTATCAAGTACCGTTCGTCCATTTTAAAACGCGACGTCGTTTTAGGGCTCCCGCTCGATTGCTCAGGCTTCCGCTATCTCTAGCAGCGCTTTGTCGATCAGATCTCGCCTCCCCACGTTGTGAAGGACGACAAATCCTTCAATAACCGACAGGACATAGGCCGCCTCCTGATCTCGTTGAGTTTCTTCGGTAACAGACACGGAAGCACGAATCCAATCGTAAAATATTCCGAATAGTCGACGCGCCGCGGATCGATAGGGTGAATCCACTCCTCCGGCGGCTGCAACGAGCTCTAAACCGAGGCTGAGATACGGTTGCAGATCGGGCGACGGCATCATACGCGCAAGTGCGGCGATAAGCTCGCTCGGAGGCAGCTCGACGGCGGTCCCGGACTGGAGCTTGTGCATCAATCGCTCGGTGATTCGCAGCATCGTCTCGGCCATCAAATCATCTTTGGTCTCAAAGTAGTGAAGGAGCATTCGGTCACTCGTATCGGCGGCCCGAGCCAGATCGCGTAAGCTGGTTTGTCTCAAGCCCTCTTTGAGGAGGTAATCCGCCAATCTCGCCGACAGGTCAATACGCTTTGTTTGGTGTTTGGACACGTCTTACCTCCCCTTGAAAAAATGTAGCGACCACTACATAATAAATGTAGCGATCGCTACATACCGTTCGCTTACGTTATTGTACGGAGGAAGGACAATGGATTCTACTTTTAGTTCACGGCGGCTAAGCAAAATACATGACGTCGTATTGATCGTGGTCTTCGTCGGTTTTGCCGCTGTTACGACGATGGCGGTGATCTCACATGGCTATGTCGGTATCGTCGCACTTGCGATGCAAACCTGGGGTGGTCTCCAGGTATTTCTCGATCTCGTAATTTCACTGGTACTAATCCTCGTCTGGATGAAACACGACGCCAAGGAAACTGGAAGGCGCCTGTGGCCATGGGTGATACTCACTCTCGGTTTTGGTGGGTTTGGGCCGCTCGCCTATCTATTGACGCGCAAGCGGTAGACCACGAGGTTCGATCAAATGCTACAACACCAGTTGTAGCAATCCGGCCGATCCGGCTCCGACGATGATCGTCCACGAGAGAACATCGCGAAACTCGTTCTTTTGATGGCGTAGCGCGATCAGGTGGAGACCCACGTGCACGAGGTAGAAGATCGATAGAACAAAGACGGCGTTCTCGAGCGCCGTCGACACCCACCACATCAGGGCACCAAAGAGCGGCACGTGGACGACTATAAACGTATCCCGACCCGCGCGATCGCTCAACCTGGACAATCCCGGAAAAATGCGCCATTCGTGACAGCGCATCGCGTCGAGCTCGTGGGTAACGATAAAAGCGGTTCCAATTATAAAAAACAGATACTCGTGCATCGTCCAAGTAGTGTGGTGCATCCGTTTTTCTCCGACAAGTCACTCTTTTATCCCCCGTAGCCTGCTGAAGCTTTCTCATGCCGAGTCTTGACGTTTATTGGTAATTTGGTTAATATGCCAAATTACCATGGATGAGCGAGGACGAACACGTAGTATTGAAATAGCGTCCGTTTTTAAAGCGTTGGGGCATCCGACGCGGTCGTACATCGTCGAATCGCTCGGTGACGGCGAACGGTGCGTCAATGAGTTGACCGATTTGATCGGTGTCGACGTCTCTACGGTATCGCGCCACCTGGCGGTGTTACGCGACGCCGGCGTCATCACCAGTCGAAAAGACGGCACTACCGTTTATTATTCGCTTGCGTGTGACTGCCTCAGTCAGATGATTGATGGTGTGGAGAACGTTATTCGCCAAAAGATGCGCCGGCATTCCACGGCGCTGACTCGGTAGTACGCGTTACAAGGTAAGTTAGGAGGAGCACGATGAAAGTACAGGTTCTTGGTGGTGGGTGCGCACGGTGCACGTCGCTCGCCGCAAACGCGGCCGAAGCGATCGAGAAATCGGGCGTGGATGCAACTTTGGAAAAGGTCACGGATATGGATGCCATCGTCGATATGGGCGCGCTCGTGACCCCGGCACTCGCGATCGACGGTACGATTCATCGTCCGGGCAAGATTCTTTCCGTTGAAGAAATCACGACGCTGCTCACAAGGGCGTAGTAAGTTGTGTCGGACCTGACGAATCCACGCCGGCCGGGTCGCGCACTCGCTGTCCTTGCCGGCGCTTTTCTGTTTGTCTATCTCGTTCCGTTCGAGGCAACAGCTGTATCCACGGCGCTTCTCGAAGGATTTGCGATGCTCGGTGAGTACGCGCGCGAGCACGTAATCCTCTGCTTGGTACCGGCCTTCTTTATTGCGGGTGCGATTCTGGTGTTTCTCAATCGGCAATCGGTGATTCGTTACCTGGGCCCGGACGCTAACAAAGCGGTCGCCTACGGCGTCGCGGCAGTTTCAGGATCCATTCTGGCGGTGTGCTCGTGTACCGTTCTCCCGATATTCAAGGGAATCTACAAGAAGGGCGCCGGAGTCGGTCCCGCCGTCTCGTTTCTTTATTCGGGTCCGGCCATCAACGTTTTGGCGATAATCCTTACGGCCAAAGTACTCGGTGTACAACTCGGCGTTGCCCGCGCCGTTGGCGCTGTGATCTTTGCCATCGTCATCGGACTGTGTATGCACCTGACCTTTGGTCGCGCCGATGCCGGCCGCGTTCCCAACGCGACGATGTTTTCCCGTCCGGAGGACCAAGACGGACACGGGCTCGTTAGAACGACGATCCTGATAGGGAGCATGATTGGCGTTCTCGTTTTTATAAACTGGGCTCCCGACGGCGGAGCGAGTCCCGCATGGGCGGCGGTTTATCGTGTCAGGTACGTAATCACTGCGTTTTTTGCTCTCGTACTTGGTTTTTCGATCATAAGATGGTTCTCGCGGTCCGAACTCAGTGACTGGGTAATCGCGACACGTGACTTCGCAATTCAGATTCTCCCGCTCCTTTTTGCCGGTGTTCTCGTAGCCGGATTCCTCCTCGGTCGACCCGGGCACGTTGGGATGATTCCCGAACGGTGGATCGCCTCGTTTGTCGGTGGAAACGGCTTTGTCGCAAATCTCGTGGCGGCGGCGGCGGGCGCGTTGATGTATTTTGCGACCCTCACTGAGGTACCGATCATGCAGGGTCTGATCGGCGCCGGTATGGGGAACGGCCCCGCGCTGGCGCTGCTCCTCGCCGGTCCGACCCTCTCCCTTCCGTCGATCCTCGTAATTTACAGCGAGCTGGGTTGGAGCCGTACCGCTGTCTACGTCCTCCTGGTCGTCGCACTCTCCACGCTCGCTGGACTAGCGTACGGGACGATCGCGGGCTAAAAATCGATCGATCGGGTGCAACCTTTTCCGCCCCGCCATCGACTAATGGTCAGACGGACAAAGGAGTGTTAAATGAAAATTCGACGAATCGCCTTCGCGATTGCCGGGGCGTTAATTATTACCGCGACGGCGGCCGCACAGGAATCACCCGCGACAGAATTACTTCGCGATATAGGCCTCGAAGAAAACCAAATCGAGCAAATCCTTGAGATCGAGGAGCAAGCGCGACAAGAAATGCGTATTGCTCAGGCTGAGCTCCAGCTGTTACGGGCGAGCCTGACGAGGGAGCTATTGGAGTCGCCACCCGATCGTCAGCGGATTCGAGAGATCTTGCGGGATTCGGTGGAGTGGGAGTACCAACTCCACCTCACGCGAGTGGAGCGAGAGTTGGACATAAGGGCGATCGTCGGCGATTCTACCTGGGGTCGCTTGGTTCAAGCACGCGGGCGGATGCGCGATCAAGGACCGCACCCGATGGACGGACACGGTGGACCGGCTCGTCGGTCCGACGATTCCGAGCGCCGACGACCTGGTCGATCCGATTAGGCGCCGCTGCGTTGCGATACAAAACGGTCGACCCGATAACGTCGAGAGAAGATACGCACGAGTCGACCTTCGAATGGAACGATGCGCGAAGCGATGAGGAGTTGGCTGCCGCGATAGTCGCCCACGGCGATACCCGGCTTTTTACGATCCTCGAGCGGAGAATGCGGCCAGGCATCCGCCGCTTACTCCTCACGCTCTGTAACGGCAATCCCGAGGACGCGGAGGACGCCGAACAGGAAGCGCTCCTGGCTATCTACGACGCGCTCGACCGCTTTGGCGGACGCTCGTCGCTCCGTACCTACTGGTTCCGGATTGCCAAGAACGTAGCGATCGACCTCGTTCGCGTTCGCGCCCGCGAGAGACGGAATCACCAAGCGATCGCGGCGACCGAAGAAACGAGAGCGGGCGAAGCACACGAGAACGCAGACCCGGCCCAAAGGATAAGTCGAAGTGATGAGGCGGCAAGGTTCCGCGGGCTTCTCGCGGGTCTGCCCGAATCCGATCGGATCGCGATTCACCTGTTTTATGTTGAGGAACTGTCGATCGAGGACGTAGCTCGTGTAATGGAGGTACGTCCGGGCACCGTGAAGTCCCGCCTGCATCGCGCGAGAAACCGCTTATTTCGGATGAGAGGGAAGACAGATGAGTAGGCACAATCACAGGCGAGACTTTGAAAAAGGTCTCAGAGATGATCTCGGCCGGGTCTTACCCGCGCCCGGAGCGATTCGTGACGCCCTTAATGACGAGGCAGCCTATTTGACGACGGCGGAGATCTTGAGCGTAGTCGGCCGGCAAACACCTCGTGTATTGGCTCGGAACAGGACACGGAACTACCGGTCCGCGTGGAATCCGCGGCGTCTTGCGATCCCCTTGTGGGCGTCAGCGGCGGTCGCCGTAGTAAGCGTCGCGGTGCTATGGATTCCGGGTCGGAGCGCGACAACGACGGTTGCCGAAGTCGAGAGTACCTACGTAATCGACGGGGTAGAACGCGAAGTCGCCACGATCTTTGAAGAAACAGAACTATTTCTCGACGAGATTAACGAGACCGTCGCGGCCGAGCTTATCGCCCGATCGGAGTGATCGGGGCGACGGGTGACGAATCGCGGGATCGGCATCGTCGGATCGAGTTTTCACGAGCGCTACCCGTCGTCCCTCGCTTGCTATACTTTATAAAGCCGTGAAGCAAACTCGCGCTGCATCGGGACTCACTGACGCACTTTTTGACTATTCTCCCGTCCCATTATGGGAATTCGATTTATCGGGAATCGCAAGCGACCTCGAAACCATCCGCGAGCGATTGAGCGCGGGCGCGGTTGCCGATCAGGGGGTAGTCGGCGAGCTTTTCCGACAAATCGTACTCCGTCGCGTCAATCGGGCCGCCCTCGACCTATACGGGGTGCAGTCGATCGCCGATCTTCAAGAGCGCTTGCCCCACATCATCACGCCGGAAAGCTTTATGCACATGCTCCCGGGAATGCTCGAGATCTCGCGCGGCGCCGTTGAGTACGAGACCGAAACGGTACATCGAACGAGCGATGGGCGTTCCTTAAGTCTTCAGTGCAAGTTGGCGGCAGTACCGGATTACGATCCCCCGCTCGGGTGCGTGATACTCTCCACCGTCGACATAACATCGGTAAAGGCGATGACCGAGCAGCTTGCACTGCTCTCGCTTCTGCCCGACACCAATCCCAACATCGTCCTTATCGTCAACGTTGATGGAACGATAGCGTACGCCAATCCCGCGGCACGAGAGTGGCTGACCGAGTGTGGCTATACCGACGACCGGGATCTCAACCGCCTGTTACCGGACGAAACAGGTGGCGGAGCGTGGTTGGACGTGACCGACTCGACTCCGATGACGTACACGATTCGCCGCAACGGGCGAATCTTCGACGGGAAGATACGCTCGGTATCGGGCCAGAATCGATGCATGGTCACGCTCACCGACGTCACCGAGTTTCAACGCGTCACCAGAGAGCGGGAGCTCTACTATCAGGCGTTCGTCTTTTCCAGAAATCCGATCTTTATCACCGATCTTGACGGCAACATCGTGTATGCCAATCCCGAGTTCGTCTCGGTGTATGGGATCGATCCGGTAAAAGACGGACCGATTCCGGCGGCGCGTCTCAACCCCGGACGAGAAGCCTATGCAGATCTGGAAATTCCGTATGAAGAGTACGACGATATCTTTCGTTCGATGTGGCGAGATATTACCGACTCAGCGACCGGATTCTGGTCCGGTGAGCTGCCGAATCGTCGAGCGGATGGATCGATAATGTGGGTCCATCTATACATCAACGCCATAAAAGAGGCCGGTGATGAAGAGACCCACTTTCTGGCGATTCCAGTCGATATATCTGAGGATCGGGCGCGTGAGCAGGCGATTCGACTGGACATCTACCAGGCGATAACGGACCTCGCCGAAACGCGCGACAACGATACCGGAGAACACATCGTGCGCGTCGGGTCGTACGCACGGCTCATCGCCGGCCGACTCGGGCAGTCGACCAAATTCTGTGAGGATATTCAGGTATTCGCCCAGCTCCACGATATCGGGAAAGTCGGGATCAGCGACGACATCCTCCTCGCTCCACGGCGTTTGACCGCCGAGGAGTTTGAACTGATGAAGACGCATACAACACTCGGATACCAGATTCTCGCCGGAAAAGAGCCGCTTTCGATGGCTGCAGATATCGTCCGCTGTCACCATGAGCGCTGGGACGGTGCCGGGTACCCGGAAAAACTGGCGGGTCAGGCGATTCCCCTTGCCGCCCGCATCGTTTCGGTTGTTGACGTATATGACGCCCTGCGAAGTCGCCGGCCGTACAAGGAACCGTGGGATCACCAATCAGCGGTACTCGAGATCGATCGCAACTCCGGCACGCAATTTGATCCAACGGTGGTGGCGGCATTCCACGAGGTCGCGGACCAAATCGCCGCCATCTTTGGTTCGTAGCGTTGGTGGCCGAACCGCCGACCGCGCCCGGGGCGCGGCGGCTACTCGGCAAGATATCCGTTAGTCCTATACCACTCGACCGTTTCGGCGATCGTCTCCGCGAGCGGCCGAAACGTCGCCCCAAGCTCTCGTTTGGCTTTCTCCGAACTCAAGATCGCCTTCTCAAGCAAGGTGCTTACCCCGTCGTAGGGCATGCTGCTGACCCCACCGGTGATTTTTGCCCATCCATCGGAGATTCGTGCCGCGCTAAGGGCCAACCAGTTTGGAAGTGTTACGGCGGGGACTTTGACGCCTGACGCTTTGTGGATTCCAGCGGCGATGTCAACCATCGTTGCGAGGGGCCCGGTAACGATGTACCGCTCGCCGCGTCGGCCGTGCGTGGCCGCCGAGACCATCGCCGCGGCGACGTCCCGTGCGTCCGCCAACGAGGAGCCACCATCGATGAGGCCGGGCAGTTTCCGGGCAAGCAGATCGAGCACGAGCTGGCCGGCGGAGGTCGGAGCGGCATCACCGGGACCCATCATCCACCCCGGTAGGATCAGGACGACGTCCATCCGGGCGTTCTGCAAGAACTGAGATATCTCTTTCTCGACGATTACCTTGGTTTTGAAGTAGAGGTTCTTCTCGGCAAAATCGCTGTACGCCGCGCTCTCGTCGGCGCTTTGCCCGACATTGGTTTGAATTACGCCGCTCGAGGAGGTGTGGATGGTACGCGATACTCCGCGAGCGTCGGCCTCGCGGATGAGCTCCATCGTCGCGTCGACGTTTATACGTTTCATCGTATCCCAGTGGTCTCCCGGGCTGTAGTACTCTCGAAAGAACGCGGCGGTATGAAAAAGCACGTCAACACCGTCCAAAACGGGCGCAAAGCCGGCGACATTTTCCATATCACCAACGACGATCTGGACGTCGAGGTCGCTAAATACTGTGCTCGCTTTCTCCGCTGAGCGGGCGAGGGCCAGAACCTCCCAACCTTCAGCGACAAGTGCGCGACAGAGGTTGCTTCCCAGAAGGCCGGTCGCTCCTGTTACCAACGCTCGTTTATTGCTCATGCTGCATACTCCTCGATTGCGCGGGGCATGTATCGTCTTTAACGGCGAGCCCCGATGTGATACTATATGAGTAAATACTCACGTACGGGAATATATGAGCATAAACTCACATAGTCAAGAAAAAACGGATGGAAAAAGACGCTTGCCGACCCGCGAGCGGGGCGAGCGACGACGACAGCTTATTCTCACGACGGCTGCGGAACTTCTCGTGGAAGCTGGCGTCGAAGGATTTACCACAAACGCCTTGGCGGCTCGGGCGGGAATCGCCGTTGGGTCCGTCTATCAGTACTACGCCAATAAACAGGCGATCCTGCTCGCTCTCGGAGAGTTCTACCTGGATCGACTTGGGCAGAACACGCTTGACGCGTTGCAACTCGACGTTGAGGGGCTCACTATCGCAGAGATGGTCGATCGCGCTATTCAACCGATGATCGCGTTTCAACGCGATAATCCCGCCTTCGCCCTTTTGGACGCATCAGCCGAGGCGGGCGCTGCGCTGTCCCGGAGCGCGCAGAAAGTAGACGCGGACGTTCTGGCGACGATACAGAACCTCTATTTGAGGATTCGCCCGGATCTCCATCCCGCCCGTTCGCGGCAAATCGCCCGCGTCACCAAAGCTCTCTACAAGGGCATGAGCTACCTCCTGCAGCACCAGAAAGAAGTATCTGAAGAAGGCGGAAACGTTGACGATATGCTCGACGAGATTACAACGGTGATAAAGCGTTATCTCGAATCAGAGCTTGGGACGGATAGATAAACGGTTGCGCTCACATCGTTCCGAGCAACGGCTCTTTCTTGATCGTGTGGTAGAGAAGCGCGATAGAGATGCAGTGTTTTAATTGCTCGACCGGGACGCTCCCGTGGCGATCAAACACGATCGCCCGCGATCCCTCGAACGTAAACCAGTCCTCGTAGAGCAGCTTAAACGTCGGAATCAACCTGCTCTGGCAATGGAAAAACATTCGATAACGATCGGGCGTTCTCGGGTCCCAGTCGATACGAATCGTGCTTCCGGTCTTGGTCGTGTAGCTTGGCTGATTCCATTTTGTCGTTTCGACAAGCTCGGCGACACCATCGGTATCGGCTGCCACGGTGAGAATAAGGTCGCGGAGGAACAAAAGCCTGTCGCGGACGTCGTCGGGATAACTGTTAAGCTTTGTTTCTACCTCCGGATGCACACGTCCTCCTAAAGCCCTGGTATATCTCCGAAAGCCCCGCATAATACTCGCGAATAAGCCGACCTCTCGGGTAACTCGCGTTGTACCTCAGTATATTCCAACTGAATACAACCTGCGATCAATTATAGAGGTACAAACGTGAAAACGATGGACGAGAGAAAATGCGTGGCGTTGGTGGCACACGATAATCGGAAGGCGGATCTCATCGAGTGGGTCGAGTGGAACTATCGTTCGCTGATCAAACATAAGATTGTCTGTACCGGAACGACGGGACGGATGGTCGACGAGGCGATCGCCGCCAAACTTCGCGAGAACGATTCTTCGGACTCGCCCTATTCGATTACCCGGCTCAAATCGGGTCCTCTTGGGGGCGACCAACAACTCGGCGCGATGATTACCGAAGGCGAGGTCGATTTTGTGATCTTTTTCTGGGATCCGATGGAGCCGCAACCGCACGACGTAGACGTTAAAGCGCTATTGAGAATCGGCGTTCTGTACAACATCCCGTTCGCTTGTAATCGTGCGAGCGCCGACTTTATCATCTCATCGCCGCTTATGAGCGAGCACTACGAACGGGTTGTAAAAGACTATTCAACCTACCTACAACGGGAGATCGACTAAGCGGCTCCGCGGCACAACGCGGATCGATCAATGAGTAAAAACGTTATCGCCGGATCCGCCGGTGGACGACGAGTTTCCTGAGTAGATCGCTCCCGGTCCTTCTTCAGCAAACGTCGTATCAGCTAGACGGAATATGGCCCCGCCGCGTCCCTCACCGTTCTCGCCCGGCGCGCTGGCGTAACTCGGACCACCGGTTCCCCCGGTCGCGACGTTGTTTTGGAACTCGACGTTGAATAGCGTAAGGGAACCGGACAACAGCGATATCGCGCCGCCAAGCCCGGCGCCTCCGCCACCGCCTGCGGCACCGCTGGAACCGCCCTGCGAACCGCTACCGCCGTAGGGGCCGCCGAATCCGCCGCGCAGACCCGAACCGCTGCCGCTACGGGCGCCGCCGCCGCCACCGCCGCCGCCGAATCCGCCGGCGCCTCCCGCACCTCCAGCAGAGAAGCTCGATCCCCCGGCGCCGCCGCCGCCAAAGTCTCCGCCCGGCAAACCGTCCGCGCCGGGTGCTCCGCCCGCGCCGCCAAACTGACCGTCGCTGTTGCCCCCGCCGGCGCCGCCGATCGCATCCGCTAAATCGCCAAACACGCTACCGACACCGCCGGCGCCGCCGAGTGCACTGTTTGCTCGAAACACAGAGTTACTTATCGATACGTCGGCGCCAAGAATTACCATCCCTCCACCGGTTCCTCCTCCGCCGCCGCCGCCACTTTGTCGCTGAAGGCCCGCACCGCCGCCACCGGTTTGTCCCCTATCGACGCCGTTCTCGATGATAAGATCGTCAAGCGTGAGCTCGGCTCCGGTGTCGACGTAGAGTATACGGTTGCTTCCCGAACCGCGCAGAATCGTACTCGCCCCAACGATCGTCATCGATCCATCGACAAGCAATTGAGAACTGACGGTGAAAGAGCTAAACGCCCGAAGATCCACAAAGGCGTTCGGTGTAACGTTGGCCGTCTGAATCGCCTGTCGGAGCGCGGTATCGGAGGAATCGATAGGAGTGATTCGACCGCCGAGCCAGCTGCGGTCGTCTATTCTAAAGTCCAGCCGCCCGGCGTCGGACCATAGTGTCTCGGTGCCCTTTTGGCGGACATAGACCGATTGTGAGGAACCAAGGGGCAGACCGCTCAGAATGGTAAAATCAACGCTATTACCACTGCCGGTGGGCTCCGCTTCAAGCTCGTCCGCCTCGCGCACTTCGCCGGTCGACGGCGCGGATCCGACCCGCAAGCGAAACTGCAGCCCGTCCGCTCCGCTTAACTCCGGAGAGCTCGCCCGTACAAAGACCGCGGCCGGATTGGCGGTACTCGTGTCGCCCGAGACGAAGAACGTTCCCGGAAGAAGTTCTACGATCGGACGATCGGAGCCGAAGTAACGCACCGTGACCGTGACGTCGGTCTCGGGACTCGGCCGCATATTGCGAGCTATGGCTACCGCGCGAATACGAAGAATCCGGGAAGCGTTGTCCTGAGTCGGATTAGCAATTGAGAGGTCGATCGAGCCGGAGTAGGTCGAGGTGGCTCCCGAGCCGGGGTTCGGCGAGGAACCGTCGATCGAAAAGAAAATGGTAGCGTCTTCCGTCTCTGTCGATAGAGAAATCGTCGTATCCGAGACCGTTTCCGCGCTTCCCTGATGAGCAATACTGCCGTTAGAGCCCGCGGTCTGCCGGTAGCTCACCTGCACCGGCGCGGTTATCGTCGGACTGCTCGGATCGGCCGGGCCAAGATCACCGGCGCCCTCGCCGCTGAACTCGTATGGCAGCGGGCAAGCTGTTATCACGAACGAGAGCAAAAGAGCAAACGTGCCCCGTGTAAACACGCCTTTCACCGGCCGAACTCCATGTTTGAGATAATATAACGAAAATTGTCATATTTCAGCTATGATCGGTCGTTTCGTACGATATAGAGTAGCCGCAGCGACGAAATAGTGATCCAAAGTCCTCTTTGATCCGGATCAACACGGGAACGATAAACAACGTGATCGGCGTCGCAAAGAGTTCGCCAAACGCGACGCTAATCGCCGCAGGAACCAGATACTGGGCCTGCTCTGAGGTCTCGGTGAGTAGCGGAACGAGCCCGAGCACGGTCGTCATCGTTGTGAGAAGAATCGCGCGAAACCGCGTGCCCCCCGCGCCGATCAACGCCGGTAAAACGGCGGTGCCTTCCTGCCGCATCTCGTTGTAGCGTGTCAGCATAACGAGGCTATCGTTTACGACGATCCCCATCACGGCGAGCATTCCAAAAAACGATAAGACACTTAACGGCGCACCCATAATCATATGCCCGACCACCGCGCCGACAAATCCAAAAGGAACAACCGACATAATAACCAACGGTTGGGTATAGGATTTTAAGGGAATTGCCAAGAGGGCGTAGATCAGAATAACGATCATGATTAATGCCCGACGCAACCCCTCCTCTATATCGCCCATTTCCTCAAGTTCGCCCGCGCCGCTTATCGAGATACTTGGATAACGGTCGGTAATCAGCGGAGCGATGTCGCGTTGTACCTGGGCAAAGAGTTCGGTCCCGCTCACGACGGATGAATCCAGTACGGCCGTCACCTCGACGACGCGTCTCCCATTGCGCCGATATACGGTCGTCGGCGCGTAACCGCTTTCGACGCGGGCTACGTGGGCCAAGCGGACGGCTCCTCCGTTGGGGAGCGCAATCCGAGCGTCCAGGACGTCCGATATGTATTGGCGACGTTCTGCGGCGGACCTGACTTTTACCTTTACTTCATCCGGGCCGCGGCGTACTCGTTCGACTTCGAGTCCGCCAAATACGTCGCCAACGGCTTCGGCAAGATCCTGATTGGTGAGGCCCAAATGCCGCCCCTCCCGCGTAAGGCGCAGATGAAGTTCGGGTCGGCCGTCGGCGGAGTTGGATCGAACGTCACTTACACCTTCATAGTTCGCCAAGGCGAAGACGATCTCATCAACTGCCGCGACGAGTACTTCCTCAGTGCGATCGGCGACCTCAATGACAAATCCACCCCCGGTCTCGAACGAGCCCGAAAAACTCAGCTGCTCGACGCCTTCCATAGATCCGACGAGATCACGCCAGCGGGCAATCGTATCGTTGGTCGATATGTCTCGTTGCTCTTCGGGAAGTAACTCGGCGTAAACGGTCGCCGAGTAGGGTCCTTCCATCGCCGACATGATGCGCGCAATCGGAGCATGACGTGTCTCTCCGGCGGCGAGAGCCGCTTCGTTGAGTCGGTCGGCGGCTTGCTCAATCGCAAATACATTGGCCCGCGTAAGCGCCTCCGGCCCCCCGGAACGCATCTCGAGATCCACCGTTATGATCTGCCCGGGTACAGAGGGGAAAAACACCGTACGCACCCATCCATTGCCGACGAGAAGACCGGCTACCGTCGCGATTGCGACAAATCCAATAACGACAGCGTAGCGATGACGCAACGCAGCGTGTAGCGCCGCTTGGTATACGTTGCGGTTGATCCAATCGAGCGCGTCTTGAGCGACACCTCGTACGCGACGGTAGGCGACGGCGATCGGACCCCGCCCGGTTTTGCTCATCGAGACGCCGGCGAGATGCGCCGGGAGAATAAACTTGCTTTCGGCAAGGGACATGAGGAGGGCGACGATAACGACAACCGCAAACCCGGCAAAGATCCGGCCGATATCGCTCTCTATAAGCAGAAGCGGGAAGAAGGCGGCGATAGTTGTGAGCGCGCCAAATACGGTAGCGGTTGAAACGCGGTGGACGCCGGCGATCGTACCTTCTACTGAATCGGTAACTCGACGACGAGTCTCAAACACGCTTTCACCGACAACGATCGCATCGTCGACGAGGACGCCGAGAACGACGATCATTCCAAACGTAGTAATGTCGTTGAGCGAGTGTCCCAGAAAGCGATCACCCATCAGTACGATCGTCCCCGCGAGAGAGATCGGGATGCCGGCGGCAATCCAGATCGCCAGGCGCATATTGAGGAACAACGCCAGAATCGTAAAGACGATGAGCAAGCCCTGCCAGGCGTTGCTCGCCAGAAGACGGAGCCGTGCGACCATGTACGGGCTTGACTCCGCCCAAATGTCAATATCGATTCCCGCGGGGAGCGTCGGACGGACACGCTCGACCACATCGTGAGCAGCGTCTGATGTTTCGAGGAGATGTCCCGTCGCGCTCGAGTATATCTGGAAACCAACCGCCGGTGTTCCCTGGTACCGAGCGAAACCCGATCCATCTTCGACAAAACCATCTACGATCGTCGCAACGTCGCCGAGGTCAACCCGGGTTCCGCCGCTCGAGGCGACGACCGGGATTGCGAGGAGCTCGCGGTAGGAGTCGACATTCTGATCGGCGCGAATGCGCACCGCGCCGCCCGTACTTACGATCGATCCACTTTGATACTCAACCGACGCTCGATCGAGCGACAGGGCGACGTCGGTATAGCTGAGACCAAAGGAGTCAAGTCTGTCCTGGTCGATCTCCACGCGTATCTCGGGCGGAAGCAATCCAAATGTCGCTATTCGCTTTATCTCCGGATGAACGAGAAGCTCTGACCGAACCGTGCGGGCTACTCGTTGCAGCGTTGCCGTGTCGGCGTCGCCGTAGACCTGGACGATAAGCGCCTCAATAGAGAACTCGTCCCGCTCGACCACCGGGCGCTCCACTGTCCCAGGAAAAGAGGCAATTCCGTCGACACGCGCTTGAACCGCGTTTTGAAAACGATCGATCGAATACGTCGGGGTTTTCTGTACCCATACGGTCGAGAGCCCCTCGTCGGAAAACGAGGAAATCGACTTTATACCGGGCAAGCCTTCCAGGGCGCGCTCGATTTTCTCCGATACGCCGGCGCTCACCTGCCCCGGCGTTGCGCCCGGGTATACGGTCGTGATCGTCACGCTGTTGGGCGGAATCTTGGGGAACGCCTCGATCCGCGTCGAGCGCAGGGAGATAAATCCAGCGACAAGGATGACCGCCATGAGAATGTTGGCGGCAACTGAGTTGCGCGTGAACCACGCCGAGAGTCTATCGATCATGGTTTGCCTCTCCCGTCGACCTGGCCGAAACGGAATTGATACCGATCTCATCCTGGATTTCACGCGGTACAACCGACATCCCGTTCACAAATGAGTTGTTTGGTGCTACGGCGATCGCAAATCCACGCGATTCGACGAGCTGCAGCGCGGAATCCTCCGGTGACGCGACGACGGTAAAACCGTCCGCATAAAACAAGGCGTTCATCGCGAGCGATTGGAGCCGGTTCTGCCCGGTCACAAACCAGACGAGGCCGGCGTTGGTGAGTGCCCTATCCGGGATTCGTAGGCTACGGGGAACACTCCGACCCGGCAGTTCAACCGACACAAAGGTACCCGGAAGCAGCGGTGGATCGAGATAGAGCGGCCGTTCGACACGAACCCAAATAGTGCGGAGCCGCGATTCATCGTCAATGTGGCGGGCGACGCGAGTCACGTACCCGAGCCAAGAAACGTGCTGCTTGTCGCTTGCATCGACGATGCGAACTGGTCGGTCGGCGATATCCGATCCGAGCAGTCGCCATTGCGCGTCATCGACGGTAATCTCAATCTCGGCTGCTTCAATCGACGCGACCTGCACGATCGTTTGGCCCGCCGTTAGACTCGTTTGTGGCGCGGGACCCGGGCTGAGAATGATGCCGTTAAACGGCATCGCGACAATCGTATCGGCGAGAACTCGCTCGGCAAGCCGAACCTGAGACTGCGCCGCAGCATGCGCCGCCTCGGCAACCCGGAGTTGGGGTTGGCGAAGGGTGAGTGGGCCGGCGCTCTCGATATCGCGCCCCGAACGTTCCCAACCGCGCGCGGCGTCCTCGGCCTCCCGCTGGGCCATGATGAGATCGAGTTCGGCCTGGGCGAGGGCGCTAAGGGCAGCGTCGTGCTCGGCGCGATACCGACTTTCTTCTACCCGTACAAGGACCTCACCGGCGGCGATGAGCGCGCCTCTCTTAAGTTCGGGATGGGCACGTTCGATTCGGCCGTCCACCATCGCGACGATGTCGAGGAGATACTCAGGACGCACCTCGCCGAGAGCCGCCACTGTGGCGACATGCGATTCCGGACGCACGACCTGCACGGAGACCGGCGGTCCCACATGCGTATCCGTCGACCGGGCAACGTCCCGATTCGGGTGAGATCCGCCGACGATCGCGACAACGCCGACTGAACTAATGACAACGATCGCGAGGACGATGATTCGATTTTTCGGTTTCATGGAAGCTTCTCCAATACTGGTGCGCTTGAGATCGGTAGACCAACAGCAAGTCCCAGCGCAATACGGTTGATATATTGGGCCGCCTCGAGGCCGTTTACCTCGATTCTGAGGGCCGCGGCCTGCTCTTGAGACCGAAGCAGCGTTTCGACGTCGATCGTCCCGTCCAGATAGCGGCGGCGATATGCCTCGACCGTCATTTCGGCCTCGGCCAACGCCCGGGATAGCTGCTCGAGTTGGGTCGCCAGTCCGCGGTCTCGCGAAACTAACCGAACGTACTCGACCGACGCGGCGTAGTGTTGGTAGTCGCGTTCCTCATCCCTGGCTTGAGCACGAGAGAACGCCGCCAGCACCGTGGCGCTCCGATTCCCACCCGCAAACAACGGGATCGTTACCGTGCCGGTCACGCCCCAGTTGGTCCGCGCCTCCCACACTTCATCGACGTTGGTGTCGTTCCGAAACACCGCCGCCTCGAGCCGCACGGATGGTAATCCCTCGGTTATCGCCGAATAGGTTGCGTACCGCGCGGCGCGGGCCCGAAGATCGGCCGCGACGAGGTCGACTCGTGTGACTTCTAATGGTGTCTCGTGCCTATTTGGCAGGGCTACGACCGGGACGGTATCGTGGTCCCCGAGCAGCTCCCGCAGTTCAGAGCTTGGGACGCCGAGAAGAGAATCGAGATCGAGCCATAAGAGGTCGACTTTCGTCGCGGCGGCGACAGCTTCCGCTTCTGCGGCGAACCGGCTGCTACGGGCGTTCGAGAGCTCGTCGACTAGCGCGGTTCCATTGGCGAGGCGCTCTTCGACGATAGACTCGATCGTTGCAAGCGTGCGCGCGCGCTCGGCGTGGATCGTCCGCGAGCGAAGGGCGGCACGCAGTTGGATATAGACGGTAAGCGCGTGGGCAACCGTCTGTTCCGTCTCTCTGATCGACAAAAGCGCGGCGGCTTCGGCTTCCGCGCGTGCCGCGCGAAGAAGATTGGTAGCTCCACCCCATATATCGGGCGAAACGCCGGCGGAGAAACCGATCGTATACAGGTTTTCCGTCCGCAAAGAACCGTCCGAGGCGTCGATCGCCTGATTGTTTCGATCGGCACCCAGATTTGCGCTAGCGTCAGGCATGAGCGAGGACCATGCCGTCCCGACCGTCGCCCGACGGTCGGCAAGTACCGACAAACGTGACGCCGTGACTTGCGGCGACTCTTCGACAAGGGCGGCGATCGTAGCCGCGCCGGGATCGTCGACCATCGCAACAATGGACTGCCCCTGGTCTGCCGATGTTGGTCCGGTATCGATTCGGGCTTCGGCACCGATTCTTGTGGTCGCGCCGCGCTCGGCAACAGTATCGATCGTCGCACACGCACCGAGAATCGCGAACGCGAGGACCACCATAAACGTTCGCGCGATCATTGCACCTGTCCTTCGATACGTAGGTAGTCACTTAATCGGATCGAAACGGCGGCCGTCCCACGAAACGTAAAAAACGGAAAGCTGCGTGATTCGACGTCCATTTCATATAAGATGGTCGTCGGGTACCACGCTGTCTCTGCGGCGCGGTAGCGAATGGTACCTTCGATGTTTGAATATCGGTCGCGGTCCTCGCGATAACCCGCGGAGTTGCTAATCCGGAGCTCGACGGGTACTCCCGTGGCCGTCTCGATCGCGGCTTCACCCTCCCAGATACCGTCTGTCGTTGTTAAAACGAAGGCGAACGATCGGCACTCCCGATCACCGAATTTGACTGTGCCGATGTCGGTGATCGCCGTGATGCGGGGCTGCGTCGCCCGATCAAATACCTGCTCCCAACTCGACTCATCCGGATACAGATACCGGTCGATCTCACCGCCACTCGTCGCCCACTGTGTACGATCGACACCGTTGATCACCGCCGACACGAGTTCCCAGCGCAGCTCCGATACGGACCAGTCGATAACGTAGCGGAGACTCCTGGATTCAAGAACTCCCTCGTTGCTGTCGCGCCACGAATCGGCCATGACGATCGAAACGGGTACCCACGCGTTGTTTCTTTCGGCTACAGAAACGGCCCGCAACCACAACTCCGGGACGCGCGACTGGGCATGGCTGTCCACCGGAGACATCAGCGTCACCAGCACAACAAATGCCAACGTCGTGGCGATGCGTGTTGCAACACGAGATCGGCGGGAACGTAAAAGCGGAATATCCATTGATTCTCCTCATGTCACTCGCGCATATTCGCGGGTGAATCTAACGCGAGTGTGCCGCGTTAAGTACGAGGAGTCGTCCGAGCGTGCAGGATCGTACCGGAAAGTTGTCCGCGCCTACAGGACCGGACCGTTACGCAGGAACTCGGAGGGAGTTGTTCCCGTTTGTTCCTTAAACGCTTTGTTAAACGTCGATTTTGAGTTGAATCCCGCGGCCAGAGCGATCGCGAGAAGCTTGAGGTGGCGCTGGTCCGGGTCCGACATCCGGCGTTTCGCTTCGGCGATTCGATACTCGTTTATAAAATCGTAGAAATTCTTGCCGAACTGGGCATTGATCACCTGCGAAACGTGGTTGGTCGATAGCCCGACGGCTGCGGCGAGATCGGCAATACGGAGATCGTTCTGCAAATAAAGCCGTTGGTCCTTAATTGCGTTCCGAATCGCCTGACCGTAACGTTCGAGATTCGTCACGTCCAGCGATGATTTCTGGTATTTTCCGTGGTCCTTTGGTACCGATACAAAACGCTCGGGATGAAACACCTCGGGCTGGGTAAGCGCCCAATACCCAAGCAGGTAGAAGCTGCATCCGACGAGCAGGTAGAGCACGACAAACGTCGTTACGAACGATACGGTCCCGAAATAGACGAGAATCGCGGCGACGATCTGTCCGGCAAGGAAGGCGATTGAGGCGATGAGGACCGCCCGGAGAAGCGGTAACCTGAGGCTGTCGACATCCGACGCGGCCGATCGGAGTCGCGCGCCGTAGCGCCGCATCGCCAGCACGGCGACTATTGCCATTACGAGGTTAAACGCCAGCTCAACGATCCAGACGAGGTAGTAAAGCTCACCGAGGGGACCACCGCTCGTGACCTCTAACGCCGTTCTGAGGCGTTCCTCGCGGCCCATCGTCAGACTCCCGATAAAAAACAAGATCTCCAGAACGGCCGGAATAAAAAGCAAAACTATTCGACGGCGGGGTCGATAGTTTTCGACGGTGAGCAGGAGCACGAAGATCAAAAGGAGCGGACCAAACAACGGGTATAGCGGATCGCTGATGAACAAAAAGAAGCCGAAGCGGGCCGCGAATCCGGATAGATTGAAGAATACAAAGATCATGTCGAGGGCCACGCTTACGAGGAGTAAGCCCAACACCCTGTTGGCGCGCCGGTTAGCGCCCCCGTGAACGATGAGGAACAACGCGAGTACAAGTCCGTGGACGCCGCCGATCGCGACCGCGATGGAAAGCGCGTCAAACTCCATAAGCCATTCTACCGGGTTGAGGGCGAGCTTGCCGATCCGCGAGAACGATCGCCGGAAAAGCCTGTTTGGAGATCGGCTCAGTGACGGATACGGTACCGAGACTGGACAAAGCCTGATTCGTAAGACAGCGTCTCCACGTGATCGAGCCGAATATCCTTCGACAGGGATCCAAAAAGCGGAATACCGGTTCCAAGTAAAACCGGAACACGAGTTATCGTGAGTTCATCGATCACGCCGACGGTGAGAAACGACTGAATCGTTTGACCGCCATCGACGTACGCGTGGCGATAGCCACTTTCATAGAGACCTCGAAGGAGATCGACCGGTTGCGTGTTTACCGGTTTTACGTTCGGTGACAAATCGTCGGGGATAACGATCTGTCCGGGATGACGCGTCAATACGTAGACGTCCTGACGATAGGGCCACTGCCCAAATCCGAGCACGGTCTCAAAGGTATTTCTCCCCATGACAAGCACATCCACGGTGGAAATAAAATCGTCGTAGCCGTAATCGGTGCTCGGATCGGTATTGCCGGACGTCAACCAATCGAGCGCCCCGTCGGCCCGGGCAATATACCCGTCCACGGAAGTTGCGATGTACACGGATGTTTTAATTTGCATAGACAAAAAAACCTCTTAGCTATATATTCTACGGCGTAGAATATAATGAACGAGCAAGCAGACGTCAAACGAAAACGAGGGCGACCGCGAAAGGACGGACCGATCCTCAACAAGACCGCTATCCTCGACGCCGCGATGCGACTCCTCGATCGTGCCGGAGCCGCGTTTAGTATTCGCGAACTCGCCCGAACGTTGGGCGTGGATTCGATGGCGATCTACACCTACTTTGACGGACGCGGCGCGCTCGAGGAGGCGATCGTCATTCGCGAGATGCAGGACGCCCTGGTACCATATGATCCACGCGCAGGTTGGTCCGAAAACGCCCGCAATCTCCTGCTCAGTTACGCGGAATTGCTCGCAAAGCGACCTACCCTTCACGCCGCAGTCCTTCGTTTGGGAAGCAGGGCCGAAGGGCCCGCCAGTTTGTTTCGGAAACGGTTTATCACTGCGTTGTCGCCGCTTGGGCTAAACAACATCGAGTTGGAGCTTGCCCTGGAGCTTGCAGTTGACTACGTACACGGTTTCGCGTTGTCGAATCAGCTGGCAGATCACGGCCAGGCCCCGCTGAGTCGGTTGGAGGACGTGATCGCGTTCTACCTCCGCTTAATCGATAGGATGACTCTCGATCGCACAACGAGTGGACCGGCGAAGGAGAACCGTTGACTACTACCGTCGCAACGCCAGTGGTGAATGAAGATTTCGCCGGGTCGGCAGCAACGTAACTTTCACCCGCACGAGGTAGGCGCCGCTTCACCTGACGACGTACACTGGTGACGTGGGTGGCACAAAACGGAGATTACTAACCGTTCTTATCGGTGTCGGGGTTTCCATCACCGGTTTTGCGCAGGAACCGGTTGCGGCTGCCGAGCTCCTCGTCGAGGAGATGTTTGAGTTTCACGTCGGGGACCGACCATTTGTGTCCGCGGATACGATCGACGTTGAATCGGCAGCGTGGCTTCCCGCCGACGATGTGAGCGGTGAGGAACTCGATCGTATCGACGTCTATTGGAAGCGTATCGAGCTCGTCGGCGACGGCGGTCACGTCGTTGTTGAGTCCTACGACTGTCGCGTCGATGTGTATCTCGATGCGGAACTACTTCGTCCGGTAGGGACGCCGTATCCAGGTCGAATAAGCTATCAGTACTACCAGCTTCCCGATTCGTCCGAGTTAGAAACGGTGTATTTCCGCGTCTTCTCCAACCCCTTGGCTGGAGAAGAGATCTACTACGTTGATGCCCCAAATGTGGGCACGATCGTCGGACGGCTTTCGCTGATCTATCTCGTGCGCGATCTTCCCGCGTACCTTTTTGCCGCGTTCGCCATAGCAGTGGGATGTACGATGGCAACTATCTTCTGGATCCGATTCCGTAGGCGCGAAAACTACCTGTTGTGGTTCGGCTTGTTCTCGTTTTCGTACGCCGTTTACACGATCTTTGAGCGCGATGCGATTAATGTCTTAGTTCCGATTTCTCCCGTGGTTGATTTTTATTTGCCACTTTTTGCCCAGGACCTGATGCCTCTTATGCTGCTGCTGTTCTACCTGACCTTTGCCGATAACCGATGGCGTATGCTGTTTCGGATTCTTGCTTTTGGCCAGATCGTCGTGCTGCTGTCGCGGTTTCTCGTTATGGCTTCCGGGAACTTTTCGGAGTGGTCCGATCAACTGTCGTTCTTCTTCCCCGTCGTGTTACTGGTCACGGTAGCAGCCCATCTCTACTCGGGACGGCACCAGAATCCTTACGTCGGTTTTTTTACCGCCGCGTTTGCCGTGCTCGGTGCGTCGTATGCGCTCCAGTTTGTCGGCGAGGCATTTGACGCGTTCGGCGATATCCCGTTTACGGCAGGTTCGATGGTATTTTTCTTGATACTGGCTTCGCTCCCGGTCGTTTCCTACTTTCGTCAGCAGACGCATATCATCGCCCAGAACGTTGCATTTTCGCGTTTTGTCCCGTCCGAGTTTCTCTCGTTTATCGATCGCGACGACGTCACGGAGGTCGCCCTGGGCGATCAGGTGGAACGGGAACTCACGATCCTTTTCACGGACATTCGTTCGTTTACGACGATAAGCGAAACGATGTCGCCGGACGAGAACATGGCGTTTATCAATCGCTACCTGGCCGCTATGGGACCGATCGTACGCAGGTGCCACGGCTTCGTCGACAAGTACATCGGCGACGCGGTAATGGCCCTCTTTCCCAACGATCCAATTGACGCGGTTCGGTGCGGCGAACAGATGCTTGTCCGCCTCAAGGAACTCAACGGCGAAGCGACTGGCGTCTCCGTCCCGGTACTTTCGATAGGGATTGGAATCCACACCGGCGTAACCATGCTTGGAATCGTCGGCGAACGAGAACGTTTTCAAGGTACGGTTATATCCGACGCGGTTAATCTGGCGTCACGTCTCGAAGCCCTGACAAAAACGTTTGGACACCCGTTGCTGCTCAGTGAAAGAACGGCGCAGCTCGTTCAAGATCGAATCTCAGTCGCCCGGGTCGGCGAAACGACCGTTAAAGGCCGAACGCAGCCGACGACCGTGTATGCCCTCGCGTAGTCGTCTGTCGTTTGCCTGCCGGAAGCTCGAGGCTCCAATTCATTCGCAAAACAAAAAGACAGGCGAATAAATCACCCGCGTCTCGCGGTCACCTCAATCTCAATCCTCATTCGCGTATCGAACAACTCGGTAACGAGCATCGTTGCCGCCGGCCTTGCCCGATAAAGGTCCTTTCGCAATACGGACCAACACCGCTCAAAATCGGCGCGCTCGGGGAGGAAGTATCGTATTCGGACGATGTTGTCGTAGCTGCTATTTGCCTGATCGAGAGCCCTCCCAATGTTTCGAAAGCATTGCTCGGTTTGCTCGACAACGTCGTCGGAGATCGTCATCGTCTCGTAATCAAATCCAGTCGTCCCGGAAACAAAGACGTAGTCTCCGTCGGCTTCGCCGCTACCACGGTTCTTCGATATTCTTCTGTAAAGAATCGTAGCGGAAAGGAAGAACCAATGACCGACACCGACCGGCGCGCGCTTTGCACATCGATCTACTACCTCAAGGTGGAGGAGCTGGGCCAGATTTGTGCGGCACTCACCGTATCGCCACGTGGCGCAAAAGGAACGCTCGCCAAACGTATCTTGAACGCAGTCGGAGTTGCGGACGAGGACGGCCGGGCGATCTCGACCGGTCGCGAGACGCGCTTTTCCCGATACACGGGCGAGTTAGATCCGGAAACTCACATCCTTCCCGGTCACTATACAAACGGCCCGAAAATGCGAGCCAAGCTAAGGACGATGATCGGTGATCACTTCAGTTTTACTAACTACGGAATGGAGTGGATTCGGGAACGTTGGCTCGAGGAAAGCTACCCGAGCTTTACGGAGTTTGCCAGTTTCTGGCAGGGCGAGTACAACCGCCGCCGCGCCGGCGGTGAGTTTGAATCGCTTGTTACCAACGCACGCGTTCGCTTCTTCCGAGCGATGGAGGGTCAGGGCCTATCGCGCGATGACTTGGAGCGGGCCTGGCAAAACGAACGACGATCCCACGTAGAGACGGTATCGCAAATCCTCAGCGTTACAATCGTCGAGTAAGGTATACGCGCCAAACTAAGAACGCTTGGAATCAACCGGCCTGACTGACTACACATACGTATGATTAGACGATTTATCCTACGAGCACGAGTTGTATCTTCGTCTGGGGCCAAAACGCCTTGGCATGTTAGGGAAGTATTAGTTACGATCGAACCAATTCTACGCGCCCGCAGGCGCATCGAGGAGGAGATTGCGATGTCAGATGCAATCAACGAAGGTTCGGTCTGGAAGGTGGAAGAAGGCGAACGACGATCCGTCGGCGTCATTCACATCGTCATCACGGCGCTTCTCATCGGCGTCGGATTTGTCGTCGGAGCGTTCGGAAGCATCAGCTTTCCCCTCGGCTTTGGCGTTAACTTCTTCTGGACGGGTATCGCCGTTCAGCAAATCGGCCCGATCTGGTTTGGCGCGTGGGGTATCATCGCCGGCGTCATTTTTCCGTTTTTCTCCAATGCGATTGCGGGAACTCCCTTCTACGTTTCGCTGGCATACATCCCGGCGAACTTTGTACAGGCGTTTTTGCCCGCGTGGGCGTTCAAGAAGTTCAACTGCGATCCTCGACTAAAAAAAGGTAGGGACTACCTTATCCTTTTTGGCGCGATGATCGTATCGAGTGCCTTCGGTGCGCTCTACTCGCCCCTCGTCGTCTTGCGAGGATTTGGCCTCCTGACCACTGAATCACTCCCGCTATTTGTCTGGGGATGGTTCGGCGGCAACGTCGTGGCCGGTGTCGTGTTCAACTTTGTCGTTCTAAAGGCGCTTTCCGGAGTTGTGATCAAGACACCCGCGTTTGTAAAGGGCTGGTGGTCGTAAGACACAAACTCGGTCGGGACGGCTCTGCCGTCCCCGCCGACTCACAATGAAAAAAACTCTTCTGGGCTACATGCCCGATGCGTCGTTTATCTACCACGTCCACCCGTCGGTGAAGGTTCTCTTTCTCATGATCGTCAGCCTTGTTCCGATGTTTATCAGTCAGGTGGAAGGTAACGGCGCTCTGATTCTTCTGCTGGTCCTGCTTCTGCTCGCCAGCCGTGTAAACCTCCGTATATTGAAGATTTACGTCCCGGTGGCAATCTCGATGGGGACGATTATCCTGCTTTCCTATACCGTCTTTGGCGGCCGACAGCCGCAGTATCGCTTAGTCGGTACCGTACTACGAGTGCCGATTTACTGGGAACGAATTCGTGATGCAATCATCGTTTACTTCCGAATTCTTCCGATGATCCTCACGATGGTGTTCTTTTTGAGCACAACGCGGGAAAGAGAGATCGTCGCCGCCCTCCGCGCGGCCCGCATACCCTTTGTCGTCACCTACATGCTGGCGATGTCGATGCGCGCGGCAGGCATGGTGCTGGAGGATTTCAGGATCGTTCGCCAGGCCGAGCAGGCCCGCGGATTCGATACCAAAGGAAAGTCTCTCCCCTACAAAATCCGCAAATATGTGATGTACATGATTCCGCTATTTGCCCTCTCGCTCCGGCGTTCGGAGGAGTTTACCAACGCCCTCGTTGCCCGTGGCTACAGCTTTCGTTCCAAGGTCAAACGACCGGACTACATTCTGTCACGCTATAGTTTTCGTTGGTGGGACGGCGCGGCGTGCGTGGGTATCGTCGCGGCGTTTGTACTCTTACTTGTCGCGCGTTTTGGCTACGGGTACTTACTCGCCGATGATTCGCCGGCGCTCGATTGGCTCTACGGGCAGCTCGTCCCCGGAGGGGTATTATGAGCGACGTTACCTCCGGCGACGCGCGATCCGTTTATCAAACGCGGAAGTCGACTGTTCCCGCGGTCGAGATCCGTGACTATCGCTGGAAGTACCTCCACGCAACAGGCGAAGCCCTCCGCGGGGTTAACCTGACTATCAAAGCCGGCGAGTGCATTGGTCTTGTCGGATCTAATGGCGCCGGTAAAACGACTCTGGCAAACTCCGTAGACGGACTTATCCCCGGTCAGTATCACGGAATCAAAAAAGGCGCCGTAAACGTCTTTGGGACGGAAGTCGAGGACTATGAGCGAGGCGAGCTCCAGCGTACGGTTGGACTTGTGTTCTCCGATCCGGAAGCGCAGTTTACGGCGATGACGGTAGAGGACGAACTTGTCTTTGGGATGGAGAACCTCGGCCTATCGCTTACCGAAATTCGGGAACGCCTCCAGTGGGCGTGTGAACTCGCCGATCTCGAACCGTTACTGGAGAAACCACCGTACGAGATCTCCGGTGGACAAAAGCAACGCGTCGCTCTTGCGGCGGTACTGGCGATGGAACCAGATCTACTCATTCTCGACGAGCCCACGGCGATGCTCGACCCGATCTCTCGTGCCCGCGTCTTTGATGTTCTGGCACGTTTGCGCGCCGAACGCAGTATCACGATGATTCTCATCGAGCATAGTCTCGAGCATATCATCCCCCTGGCCGACCGTATGGTGCTCCTCGGCGAAGGCGTCGTCATGCGCGACGCACCCACTCGCGATTTCTTTGCGGAAACAACGATTCTTGAAGAGCAGGGAATCCTACTCCCCGGCGCGGTTGCCTTTTCTGCGTGGTTGCGCACGTCCGGTCGGACTGACGACGCCAACGCGCTTTCCGTCGCCGAGGCCGCCCAACACGCCAGAAACGCCGGTCCCGCCGGAAGCGCCACCCCGGAGCGTGAACGATGAGTTTTGTTGACGTCCGTGATCTCGGATACAGCTATCCTGACGGCACCACCGCCCTTCGCGAGGTCTCGTTCTCCGTCGAAGAGGGCGAAATGATGGCTCTGATCGGCCAAAACGGATCGGGCAAAACAACCCTCTCCAAGTGCCTCAACGGTCTACTCATGCCGTCGGTGGGATCGGTCATTGTCGACGGTAAGGATTCCAAAACGACGCGGATCGCGGACATGGTCCGTCGAGTCGGTTATGTCTTTCAGAATCCCGACCACCAACTCTTTAATGCGAGCTGCCGAGAGGAGATCGCCTACGGCCCCAAAAACATCGAACTTCCACCTCGAGACATCGAAGAACGCGTTGTCGAAGCGGCGCGGGTCGTCGGACTCACAGAGGCGCACCTGGAGGAGCACCCCTTTTTCCTGACCAAAGGTCTGCGACAACGCGTAGCGATCGCAGCTATTTTGGCGTTACGACCGCGGGTGATCATCGTTGACGAGCCGACCACCGGTCAGGATGCGCGCCAAGCAGTTGAAATCATGAACTTCCTGACCGATTTAAATCAACGCCTCGGCCATACGATCATCATCATCACGCATGATATGGATATCGTCGCCCGCTTTGCCGACCGGCTCCTGGTTATGGCGAACGGTACGCTCATCGCGGACGGAAGCCCCGGCGTAATTTTTAGCGATAAGGCGGTCATGGAAGAAGCTTCAATCGCGCCACCTCAGATCACCCGCCTCGCTGCCGAACTTGACGACCTGCAGGTCCCGCCGGACGTGCTCACAATCGAGCGGATGATCGAGGTGTTTTTATAGGCGCACGGGCCGTGTCGGTCCGGTTGCGGAGCTCGTTACGCCCCGATTAGTTATCTATCCGTAGGTCAAACGAGCTAGAAACATCGTCCAGCTCCCCGACCACGAGCCAGTACCTACTTCCGGGGATCAAGCTTAAGACGGCAATTTCGTCAGCGGTTCCGAGACTGTTCTCTTCGTGCACAGTGAAGAAGTTGAGTTCATCGGCATCGGCTTGATTGTCATAGAGCAGCCAGTCTATGTTGCTACCGAGATTCGTCACCGCGATAGTATGAACCGTGCTGGCGCCGGCGACGAACGTATAATCACGGACAAGACCGGCATTGATTGTTTGCCCGAGATAGTCGGTATTGAGACTTACCTCTTGGTATTGGACACCTCCGGAGCCGCCGTTACCGGCTTCATCACAAGCAGCTAACGCCGCGATCGCCACAGCCACCAGCAGAATTCTTTGTATACGCATGTCAGTTTCCTCTTCTTGTATTATTCATCATTATCGTCACTATTTCTCCATTTAATTTATTTACGACGATACTGTTTTATGATTAACGTGCATATTATATCCGGAAAAAAACTAAAATCAACGGAAAATATCATTTTTGGTAGAATCGTAGAAAAGGAGATCGACTTATCGTAACGGCGGAATGCATGATCCTCTGTCAACGAAGTGTTGGTTTATCTTTACAACGTGTTGCGTCGAGGATTTCCTCTCTATCCGGCCCATAATCATATCTGCGGCTATCCTACCCATTGCGCGAGTATCGATTCGCATCGTCGAAATCGGCACGCGAGTCGTTGGCGCCTCATGGTCGAGTACATCACCCGGAGCAATTATTGAGACGTCCCGCGGCACGGCTATTTGCAATCGTTCAAGTGCTTGAACTACGCGAATCGCGAGTTCGTCGTCAAGGCAGTACAGAGCCGACGGAGGTCGATCCAAAGCGAACAGCTCCCCTAACTGAACGACAATCTCTTCCAAATTGTCGGGATCCACAAAAAGACTCAGTTTTTCGTCAATTTGGATCCCCTTCACTTGATGAGCCTTTTGATACCCAAGTAGTCGATCGGTCCGGAGCACATGAAGTCCTTCGCGCTCGCAAGAAACAAACGCGACACGCCGGTGACCCATATCGAGGAGGTACGACGTACCTTCATATGCCCCGTGGAAGTCGTCGACGCAGACGGAGTAGAACGCATCTTGAAACTCGCTGTTCATAACGACGACCACCGGTACGTCCTCCCACTCTAGCCGAACAAAAAGTGTCGAATCGCCGATATGGAGGGCGGCTACGGCTTCAGGTTGGATCGTACAGATCTTTTCGAAGATTTCAATTTCTTTTTCGTGCTTTCGCGTCGGAACGAGAACTAGTCTCTTTCCAAATTCTGCAAACGCGGACTCAAGCTCCTGAATGATTGGTAGAATAAAGTTCCATCCGAACGCCCACTCCCTATCAACGCTGAGAAGGAGGGCGACGACAGAGCTTGTCGTTCGTGCTTCGATCTTTGAAAGACCACGATAGCCGAGTTCGCGAGCGATCTCGATCACCCGCCGTTTTGTCTCGGTCGAAACCCGACCGCTATTTCTGAGTGTATTGGAAACAGTAGAAATCGAAGTTCCGGCGTGCTCCGCGATTTTTTGTAAGGTTATTTTCACAAGAAATCCTATCTTTTCCGATTGTCACACATAAACAGACCTCGGGTCTACCTTTTCTGATAAAATTTTTACCACAATTTTAAAAATTTGCAAAAATTTTTCTTGACCGTTGGTAAAATCATGTTAGCATTACCTATCTGATAATTGGAGCAGGTAATGATTCGAGTGGGCCAGGTGATCGGCATCAAGAACGATCGGTTGAGTGAATACACGGCGCTACACAAAAATGTGCCGCCGGAGGTAGCCGAGAAAATATCGGACTGCAACATCCGCAATTACTCGATATTTCATCGGGGAGGCACGCTGTTCTCCTATTTCGAGTACACGGGAGACGATTTCGACGCTGACATGAAGAAAATGGCTGCGCACGAGGCCACTCGTAAGTGGTGGGACGTCGTCGGCCCCATGCAAATACCTATGACGGATCGCAAAGACGGCGAATGGTGGGCTTCGACAACCGAAGTCTTTCACCAGGACTGAACAGTGACGGGTAGAGAACGAATCGCATCGGCGATCGCACACCAGGAGCCCGACCGGTCTCCGATCGATCTTGGCGCGACGCCGTCGTCTGGGATATCTGCGATCGCCTACAACCACCTGACTACGCACTTGGATTATGACGCATCCCGCACACTGGTGTACGACGTGGTTCAGGAGCTGGCCCAACCGGAAGAGTCAATACTGGATTGGATCGGAGTCGATGTTATCGATATCGGTCGTGCATACAACACCTCGAATGATTCATGGTACCCCGTTTCGTTGGCGCCCGGCGTCGACGCTTACTATCCAGAATGGTTTCGGCCGGAGAAAGATCACGCAGGAGTACTCAGCGCATATCACAACGGCGAAGTGGTTGCTCAGAAGCCGGCAGGCGCAAACTTCTTCGATCAAACCGTTTTTCCGTATATAGACGGGTATCCGAATGACTACGGTGAGTTGCGCGTCCAAATGGGGCGGGTCCTCTGGTCGGCGTTTGCCCACAGTCCGTGGGATCACGTGAACGAAGCGGAGTTCTGGACGGGATTACGACAACACGCACTAGCGCTCCGGGAGTCGACGGACAAAGCTTTAATGATCGTATTCGGCGGCAACCTCTTTGAGTGGGGCACGTTCCTTCGTCGAATCGACAATTTTCTGATGGACGTTTACGCGGAACCGGACGAAGTTCGACGCCTCGTCGACAACCTCGTCCCGATTCATCTTGAGACGCTCGCGAAAGTGTGCGAATCGGTAGGGGACGTCGTCGATCTCATCCGGTTTGGCGATGATCTCGGAATGGATTCTGGTCCATTTATGTCACCGCAACATTATCGAGATCTATTTATGCCTGGCCACAGCGAGATGATTCAGTTCGTTAGGAAAAACAGCGCGATGGTACCGTTTCTTCACTCGTGCGGATCGATCTATCAGTTAATCCCGTCGTTAATCGAAGCAGGATTTCAAGTCATCAATCCGGTCCAGACCAATTGCATCGATATGGAACCGACTCGCCTTAAACGCGATTTTGGATCGGAGGTAACATTTTGGGGCGGCGGTGTTGATCCCCGCGAAATCCTAAATCGAGGAACTCCCACGCAAGTTGCGGACGACGTAAAACGACGCCTTGACGTGTTTGCTCCAGGCGGCGGATATGTCTTTAACACCGTCCATAATATTCTTGCGGATGTTCCCCCACAGAACATCGTCGCTATGTATGAGGCTTTTCATGAGTTCTTCGAGTAAACCACTTTCGCAGATAACTGTCCGCTTCCATCGAATCGCGTCCTCCCGCAACTCCGCCACGGTCGTCGCGGCTCTTGTCCTTTTTATTTTCTTCTCCGTGATTTCCGACAGCTTTCTTACGGCGTACAACATCTTCAACATCTCGCGGACTTTGTCGCTATACGTGTTTATCGCACTCGCCCAAGCGATGGCCATACTCGTGTCCGGGCTTACGATTTCTCTCGGCGCGGTCGGTGGTCTCGCAACGATCGCTGTAGGGCACCTTCTTCAAAACGTTGGAATGCCCGGTCCGCTCGCTGTCATCATCGCCCTCGCTCTCGGGAGCGTGGCCGGTTACCTCAATGGTTTCCTCATTACCAAGCTGCGATTACACGCATTTATCGTAACGCTCGCGACGTCATTCCTTTATACGGGGATCGTGTACGGAATTTCCCGCGGTTACCCGTACACGGACTTACCGCAGACGTTTACCACGGTCGGGCGAGGCGCTTTTTTCGGTTTACCCATCCTTTTTTGGTTAATGCTCGCGACGCTCCTTATTAATGGATGGGTGTTTCGTTACACAGTGTTTGGGCGACACATTCTCTCGACTGGAGGCAATCTCGAAGCTGCAAAACTCTCGGGAATCCAGACAGATTCGATGATAACGTGGGCACACACGCTTTCAGGATTCTATTCGGGCCTCGCCGGCGTTCTCTGGGTATCGCGAATGGGCTCCGCCCAACCTGCAACGGGACAGAGCTGGCTCTTGATCTCGTTCGCCGTCGCTGTCATCGGCGGGACCGCGCTATCGGGAGGCGCAATTTCATTTGTCGGGATTTTCGCGGGCGGCGTGATCATGGTCCTGATCAAGAACGGTCTGATACTCCTCGAGGCGAACATCTACTTTGAACAGGCGTTTCTCGGGGCGATCGTGCTCCTTACGGTATCGCTTGGAAGCATCAGAGAACTGGTCTTGGAACAACGGAAGAAAAGAAGAAGAAACCGTGAGTAACGGAGCAAAATACGTAGACGGGGTCGGTAGGTCCGGCCGTACAACACAAAGGAGTGTCACATGAGACAATCGGTATTGGTGGTATTACTCATCGCAATGGTTACCGCGCTCGCGTTAGCCGGTGGACAATCGGACAACGATTCGAACTATCGGCTCGCGTTTCAGGCACCGACGGTTCATCCGTTTTTTGACGAAGTTCAGAAAGGAGTCACTGCGTTTGAAGAGGACACCGGATTGGACGTGCGCGTCGGGCTCGGCCAAGATTGGACCCAAGACACGCAGAACCTAAACATCGAGGGTATGGCCGCCGCAGGAATGATGGGATTTGCCGTCTATCCAGCCGATCCGACCGGAGCGAACGGACTATACGAAGAGCTGGTCGCCGGCGGGCGGTACGTCGTTAACTTTGGTACCAGCACGATTCAGCCAACTCCTGCGTCCTTTGCTATAGCAACCGATGTAAAGACTGCGGCGATTCAGGCGACCGAGTATTTAATCGAAATGATGGGCGGCGAAGGTAACATCCTCAACGTTCTCGAGGTTGTAACTGACGCGAATACGATTCTTCGAAAAGAAGGGATAGAAGAGGTTGTCGCCCGTCATCCAAATGTTCAGATTGTCCAAGAGATTGGTGATATGACCAGCATCGAGGAGTCGCTGGAAAAGATCGAAAGTGCGCTTTCCGCTCAACTCGGAAACGTCGACGGTATTATCTGCACCGGATACACCACATCGGTCGCGTCTGCGCAGCTTCTTAGCGAAATCAATTCGCCTGGTGACGAAGACCGGATTCGCATGGTCGGAATCGACACCGATCAAGTTGTACTCGACGCAATCCAGGATGGATACATTGACGCGACGATAGCCCAAAATCCGTTCGGACAGGGTTACATATCGATGAAGGCGCTGACGCTCCTTATGGACGGTCGTGAACCTCGCGCCGGTCAATACTTTATCGATTCCGGAACCGCGATAGTTACGACGGAAAACATCGAATCGTTTAGCGCGGACCTCGAACGGGTGACTACGACGATTCTCGAAGACTTGGAGACGGTCTACTTTAACTAAGGCCGATACGGAGCGGCGGTCGCTCGGAGGAACTATCGATGCTTCAACTGCAACAGATCGACAAGTCGTTTCCCGGCGTTCGCGCGCTCCGCTCCGTGACCATGGACGCGGATGACGGAAGTATTCATGCGCTTCTGGGTGAGAACGGCGCCGGTAAAAGCACGCTTATCAAGGCGGTATGCGGCGTTCACGCACTCGACGCAGGAACGATGCTAATCGACGGGGAGCGATACTCGCCCGATTCCGTACACGATGCGCTCAAATCGGGAATCGCTCTTGTCAGTCAAGAGATCCAGGTCGTCCCTGGATCGACCGTCGCGGAAAACATCATGTTGGATAAGTTGCATCGCTTTCGTCGATGGTGGGGGATCCATTGGAAAATCCTACTCGCGGAAGCGGAGACTCACGCGCGTCGTGTGGGACTTGATATCGATCTAACGATTCCCGTGCGAGACTTGAGCGCCGCTCATAAGCAGCTTATCCAGATCGCTAAAGCGCTGTCCCGTGATGCGCGTATACTGTTTCTCGACGAGCCGACCTCCTCCATTACCGAGCACGAAGCAACGACGCTGTTTAGACTCTTACGAGAGTTGCGCGATTCAGGCGTTCTAATCGTCATCGTCTCCCATAAACTGGAAGAGATTTTTGAAATCGCCGATCGAATACACGTCCTTCGAGACGGCGAGATGGTCGCGACTTTAAATACGTCGGAAACCGATGAAACCGAAGTCATCGAGGCGATGATCGGGAGGGGCTGCCGCGACGTGGATCTTGGAGTTCTGCCAATCGCAAATGGAACGCCCGCACTAGAAGTTCGCGGCATCCATCGACGCGGGATGGCTCACGATGTCTCGCTTGACGTTCATCGCGGTGAAATCCTCGGACTCTACGGTCTTGTCGGCGCGGGAAGGACCGAACTCGCTCGCCTCATCATCGGGGCCGAGCACGCGGAAAGAGGCGAAGTCTACGTTGAAGGAAAACTTGCGGCGATCACCTCGGTCCGCGCCGCTCAGAAAAAATACAAAATCGGCTATGTTACCGAGAACCGAAAAGAAGAAGGCTTGTTTCTGGACTTTTCTGTTCGGCATAACGCCACGGTATCCTCGTGGGAGGCGATGCGAAACGGTCCGCTCCGGCAAATCGATCCGAGAGCGGAGCGGGAAGCTACCGACGACATCGTTAAGCGCCTGCAAATAAAGACGTCTGGCCAAGATCAAATTGTTTCGAGCCTGAGTGGCGGTAACCAGCAGAAAATCTGTATCGGTCGATGGCTCCTCGCCGAGATGGACATTCTAATAATCGACGAACCGACCGTGGGGATCGATATTGGGGCAAAAGAGTACATTCATGATTTGATATGGGATCTCGCCGAACGCCAGAACAAGGCGATAATCCTGATTTCATCGGACATGCCGGAGATCGTCAAGCTCGCCCGACGGATTCTCGTGTTCAAGGAACACCGTATCGTCGGTGAACTCACCGACCTAAACGCTGAGGGAATGTGCGAGTACGCTAAAGTTAGTCGCCGACTCGGCGCGTATTTGAAATAAAAGTTCACTCGGTGGTAGCCGCCGTCCAGTGATAGACCGTTGAACGTTTTCCGCCCCGAACCGCAGATCAATCTACTTTCATGACGCGCTCTTTGTAGGATTCCTTGAATTCGCCGTCCCAAGTCTGCATCATAATTGGGGCGCGACGGGGCGCCTCGGGAGGAAAAAGATGGCAGGCGAAAACGGTACCGGTTTCTCCGATTTCGAGAGAGAGGCAATGCGACGCCGTGCCAAGGAAATCTCCGCCGAGAAGCGATCGAACAAAAAACGCGCGGAGGGCGAGCAGGCGGTCCTTCGGGCGATAGAGGAGATGAGCGGAACGGACCGGGAGATCGGCGCGAGAATCCATAAAATCGCATCGGAGGTTGCCCCGGACCTCTGGCCAAAGACGTGGTACGGATTCCCCGCTTACTCTGTCGGCGGCAAAAAGGTCGTGTTCTTCTACCAATCGGCGGAGAAGGCCGAGGAGCGCTACGCGACGCTCGGGTTTACCGGTTTGGCAAAACTCGACGACGGAAGGATGTGGCCGACATCCTACGCAATCGACAAAATCGGTCCGACGGAAGAAAAGTTCATTCGCGAATTGCTCGCCAGGGCGGTCTCCGAGGGAACAACAGGCCAGGGTTAATTACGACGCGCCGACAGCGAACTCGGATCTGCGAAGCGTTTCTGTTCGACAAGCGTAATCACAACCAAGCCAAGCAAGACTATCAAAAGAGCCGAATGCGAAGAGGTATTCCGCCACGCCATAAGAATGACGGCCACTATCGCGGTCACCGCCAAACGCGGCACAAAGATCCACCCCACCGCGCGAATCAACGCAATCGCCATTCCACCGACAAAAAGGGCGACGCCCAACGCGAGCGCAAGGCGTATACTCGTATTCAACGAGGCACCAGGCTGGGCGACGATTTCGGCGATCGCGTGCGCGTAGGCAACTATCCCGCATACCATTGGAAAATGAAGAAGAGAGAATGAATCTCGGGCCATATCGGTTCGATGTTTTCCCGTTCGATGAGCAAACGCTTGTTCCAAGGCCAGCTTCGCCCGCGAAAAGTAGGTCCACCAGAGGAGGCACGTCGTAGTAACGGCGAGCACGGAGTTTACGAGCAGAACGCCTGTCCATTCTCCCGTAACCATTCCACTACCGGCAACTACAAGTGTCTCGCCGAGGGCAATAATCACAAAAAGACCGTGGCGTTCGACAAAATGGTCGGGTCTGATATTCCATTGCCCGAACCGCCCGACTACGACAGTCGAGCCGACATCGAGGAAGATCGCGAAACCCCACAGAGCGTATTGCGCCGTCCCGCCCAGTACAGCTCCGATAAGTACCGAGACAAATCCGCCAACCGACAACATAGCAAAACCGTTGGCGCCGGATTGTTGCGAGTCCTCTTCTCGCGATGCCCAGATGTAGAGAAATAGCCCCACCACACGTACAAAGAGATAAGCAGAGGCAAATAGTCCGCCGCGTCCATGGAAGGTCGCCGGGAGGGCGATAGCCATAAAAAAGGCGCCCATGGCGGCCACAAAGGTGGCTATTTCGACCACGGGATGGGTTGTATCGACGGCGTTAAGGGTCCAGGTAAACTGACTCCAGGCCCACCACACAAGCCAAAAAACCAGAATGGCCTGTCCAACGTTAGCAACGGTAAAGCCGTCATGGAGCAGCGAACCGACTTGAGTAACGGAAAAGACGAATACGAGGTCGAAGAATAGTTCGACAAAGGTGACTTTCTGGTCTTCGGGTGAGGAAAGGGGACGGCGCCAGAGGGAACGAGAACTCATAGTTTTGGTCGATGATAGGTGTTTCCTGTACTCAAGGCAAGAACGCGATCAAGCAACAAAAACGCCGAGTCTCCGCCGATCCGCGTCCCTCGGGCGAATATAGTTGACAGTTCAGCCGGTCGCCTATATATTAGTGTTTAGTTGCACGAATGCGCAACTGTAGATCTTAAGGAGGCGTGTATGCACCACGACTACGAGTTCTTGGTTATGTATCAGCAGCGACTTGAAGAAATGCGGAAGACGCGGCGCGTTAGCTCGGTCTCGCGTCGGGCACGACAGCGTCAGGCCCACTTGCGATCCAGCATAAGATCGTTCTTTGTCAAATATGTCTCCGAGCGAGTCGGCGCCCGTCTTCGGGCTATACGTTCCGGTAAGCGCCTGCAGCCGTGCGCCGATTGTCTATAGGATAGGATTCATTTGCCAGGAGCGGAGGCGGTTGCTCGGTGAGGGGAGCCGGTATACGCTTGGGGGATGCCTACCGTCTTCGAGGAGAACCTGACCCGATCGTTTCCGGCACCCACGGTCGTTCTCTCACCTTCCGTCGAGATGATGATGTCCTTGGCTGCCTTGACGGCCTCGGTGAGGTTTCGATCCTTTGCCGGCCAGGTCGAGCAGAGCCTTGGTTCAGAGTTTCTCGAGCACATCCGCGCCGTATACGCGCCGTTTCGCGGAGGTCAGTCGTTCGTGGAGTTCGCCGTCGCCGAGGGCAGCGACCTTCAACCCGAAGCATTTATTGAACGGGTCGCTTCGATGAGCGACCGACGGTTTACCTACCTCGCCCTCGGACGCCTATACCCGGAAAACGAACTTCCAAACGAGCTATCCCGCGATTCGATCGTCGCGCACATCCGACAAAAACAGATGTCCGGGCACATCCAACACGCCGGCGACACCTTTACGTGGGTTGATGAACTCGCCGAGCACCGACGTCGTCTCGTCGATCTCTGGGGCGTCTACATTCGGGATTTCTTTACTGCCTGGTATCGCGCCACCGCGGAGGCGCGAGGCAACGCGGTTCGGCGAATGGAGGTATTTGTCTCCAGCCACGCCGCGGAGGAGGTATTTAAGCTAAATGCCGGCGTTGATCGTCTCCCACCGGAATTGCCCCCGGGGTTTCCATATCGGGAGGTGCACCTCATACCGGTAACGCATCTCCAGGAAGCGACCCGGTTTTTGTACGGTTATGGTGTAATCAGTATTCCGTTTGGCGTCCGTTCGACCGAGGACCGCGATGCGGCTCGTCAGCAGCGGACAGACCGTATCGTGCGCGTCGCGCGTGCGCTAAGCGATCCCGCGCGGATCAGAATACTCGAAGTGATCGCCGGAAACGACTATAGCTTCAACGGACACCGCATAGCGTGGCGCGTTGGTTTATCCAAGTCTGTAGTGAGTCGTCACCTGAAACAATTGAGCGAGGCAGGATTGATCGAGTCATTCTCGCCCGACAATCGAAGCTACCTATACCGCGTTAACTCTACAACCGCAAAACAGTTGTCGGCATACTTGCTCGACGCTCTCGATCTGGACGATCGTGATGCCGAGAAAGATTCCGGGCTGAACTCGCCGTCAGGATAAGCGACGCAGACGCGCGCCGCTAACCGAGTGGTTTGAAAAACCTAGTCGGAGAGAATGCTCACTTGGTTCTGGCCGACGATTTCGCGCAAACCACGTATCTCGCGGTTTAACATACGATCAAACGCGGTTGTCGTTCCGGTCGCACCGGTAATTCCGTCGATCTGGGCGTTTTCCGAATCGTAGTCGCCGGGGCCGCGTTTGACGACAAACACTCCGTCCGGACCAATGCGCTCGCCGCGAAGCTGAGACAAAAACTCTTCAGTCGTAACGCGACCACCGAGGCCCGGCGTCTCGTTCTGATCGAGAATTTCGACACCGACGATACGGGTTACATCGGAGTTAACTGCGATAACCGCGACGATATCGCCCCATACTCCGGCCCCTCTAAACTGGCGGGCGATGATTTCCTCGCCGCCTTCGTCGTACAGGTACAGGCCCGGTCCGCCTTCCGCGATCTGCTCGAGGTTGCCGTACCGCTCAAAGACCTCGTCCATAGCCATGCTTTCGGAGTCATATCCAATGGCGGCCAGTACGGTTGATTTCCTTCGTTCAAGTTCGTTGAGCTCGACGATTTCCTCGGTCGATCCGTGGGCAAACGCGAGCAGAATCGACATAGCGAACGTTATGATAAATGTAAACGCGATGACGTAAATGACGCCTTCTTTGTTCATCTGGTACCCCTTCGCGCTTGTCTACAAACGTGATCTGCACGTACGTTATTTGTAGACGAGCCTGATAAATCTAAACGTAGGAAACCTTGGTTATGTTGTCAAGTTTATCCGTGCCAAGGCTTTACTGGACGAAAATCTCGTAGAGTTCCTGGTTCGAACTCGCTTTGAGCATGCGCTTGCGCATTTTTGCGTCTTTGAGCAAGCGACTGATCTCGGCGAGGAACTTTACGTGCGGTCCGGTCCCATCCTCGGGCGAGAGCGTCATCACAAAAATCTGCGCGGGTTTCCGATCGAGACACTCAAACTCAACTTTCTTCTTCGTAATCCCGACGCACGCGATCAGTTCGGTGACGGCATCGGTCTTGGCGTGGGGGATAGCGATTCCGTGCTCCATCCCTGTCGAGGTGTGGTTTTCGTGGCTCATAACCGCAGTTAGCGCGCGATCGCGATCTCCCGCGGGTAGTTGTCCCGTCGAGACGAGCATGTCGACGAGTGATTCGATAACCGAGTTTTTGTCTGTACCGGGTAGATCGATCGTTACCAGTTCTGGTGTCAAGACGTCGCTTAGCATGATACCGAACGTAGCCCACCAGTCTTCCGCGGTCAAGCGGTACCGATATCCGACCGGTAGACATCAACTACGTCAGCACGGCGAGATAGCCGGCGGTTGCGCCAAAGAACACGAGCATACCGGTGACAAGATCGTTAAAGTGGAGCTGCCGGTCACGAATCCAGTCGAGGGGATGAAACCGCTGAATTACGTAGCGGTAGATGAGAAACGCGGCTACGATCGTAGCTGCATAGGTGAGAGCTTTCTCGAGGTAGTACGCTCCGGCGACCGAAAGATCAACGCCGAAGAGAACCTGGATTATCGGGGCCGCAAAAACGCCGCCGGCGAGGCAGACGGCACCCATGACGATCGACACGGCGGCGACAAAGTGATCACGGCGAGGCGGACTGGGCGCATCCTCGTCGGTCGCTTCGGATCGGCCGAAGAAGACTCGGGAGAACTTTACAAACGAGATAGCGGTACCGAGGTTGACGAGATAAATCGCGGCTTCGATCGGATCACCGCTCCACGCTCCCTGAATCAGGTACTTACTCACACTCCCGTTAAAGTACGGGGCACCGGTGATACCGAGAACTCCGGCAAGCGCGGCAACCGCGATCACCGGCATACGTCGAAAAACGCCATTGATCTCGTACACGTTACGGGTGCCCCAACTATGGGTTATCGCACCCGCGGTGAGAAACAACAACGCCTTAAAAAACGCGTGGTTTACGATGTGGTAGACGCCGCCCCACCACGAAGCGTCCGTCCCGCTCGCCAACCCGATAACGATAAGCCCAACCTGGGAGACGGTGTGGTAGGCCAGGATCAACTTGATATCGGTCTGCGCGATGGCGAGGACAAATCCCGAGATCGCGGTGAGAAAACCGATCACAAGATAGAGCGGTTCGAGTGGAAGTGCCGGTCCAAACACCTGCATAAGCCGGATTAGCAGGTAGACGCCGGCTTTGACCTGCACGCCGGAGAGGATCGCCGAGACGATCGACGGCGCGCTCGCCGCACCATGGGCGCGCGGGAGCCAGGAAAACACCAGGACAAGCGCCGCTTTGACGCCGACGGCGGTGGCGACAAGCGAGTATGGGAGAATAAGCGCCCGCGGCTCCGATGCGAGCAATACGCGCTCGGCCATCAACTCGATATCGAGCGTACCAAGCACGCGGTAGACCATCCCGACGCCGAGAAGCATAAACGTCATCGACGCCAGGTTCAGCATAAGATAGATCACGCCGTCGTAGATCGTCTGGCGGTCACGTTTCCACATGATCAGGATCGCAACGACGAGGGTCGAAAGCTCGAGAAGAACATATACGTTGAACAGATCACCGGATAGAAACAGCGCAACCAGAAGTGACTGGAGGATCAAATAGAGAAATTGAAAGAGCCGATTCGAGTATCGCTTACGCAAGCTGTAGACGAGCATGAGGAAAAAGAACCACGCGGTGAGCATTACGAGGATCACGGCGACTCGATCGAGAGAAAGCGCGATCCCAACTCCGCCGGGCCACCCCGAAACAACCGCTCGGCGCGGCCCGCTTGTTCGCACCAGGACAAAAAGCGTCGTCGCGACGCTTACCTGAACGCTCTGGGTTACGAGGCCGAGAACGCGAAACCAACGTCGCGGCAAGTAGTAACCGAGGAGCGCGACGACAAGCGGAATGAGCACGGGGAGCCAGAGCGGGAGCGGGCGTCCGGTAAGATTCATCGGCGACCGACTCGCCTCATCACGGTCTCCCAATCCGCACTCCCGTAGCGACGAAATACGGAGATAAACACCGCCAGACTCACGGCGGTAACGGCGATCCCGATGACGATCGCTGTGATCATCAACGCCTGCGGGATAGGATCGGCGACGATCTCACCGACAACCGGCGCAACGGGAGGGACACTCCCCGGGACGTAGTTAACCGTAATCAAAAACAGGATCGCCCCAACGTCCATAATGTTAATCGAAACGATGGAACGAACGATGTTGCGCTGCGTCGCCAGTCCGAGTAAGCCCACAAAAAAGAGCACAATACTCACGTTTTGTACGGTCACAGAATCTCCTCGTCAAAGCCAAATCGGAACACCACAACGGTGAGGCCGAGGGCCACCTTGATTCCGATCAGGAGGTTCATCATGACCAGGTACGGCGTGTTTAGGACCGGATACACGCGATGTAGTGGGTAAAAGAGCACGACAAGCGGAAGAAGGACGATAACCATAAAAATCGTGTGTTCGATATCGTGGAGACGATGGGCGTCGATATCGTTCACCGGATTGACGATCAGTCGACCGATGTAGAGTGTTGCGAGAATCGCACCACCTTGGAAACCGCCTCCCGGAGTGTTGTGGCCGTTGACGATTATGTAGAGCCCAAACACGATCACAAAAGGGTAGAGGAGCCCCGTAATCAGCGCGACGAGGGACTCGGCCCCGGTGGACTTATTCATCGCGATCCCTCGGCGCGCCGATGCGGAAAAAATGCATGATCCCGATGATCGCGATCAGGAGGAGAAGGGCTTCAAAGAGCGTATCGTAAACACGATAGGTCAGATAAATGGCGGCAACGGCGTTTCGCGCGCCCGTCTCCGCTTCAAAATTGGCTAAAACGTACGCTGATGGTTCCAGCGGAGCCTCCGCCCGATCCAACGTCAAGGTATCGAACCCCGCGTCGGGGAATCGAACGGCGAGCACAAGCGTTCCCGCGCAGAGAACGGCGACAAGAATTGAGACGAGAACTCGTTTCATGACTCGTCTCCGAGCCGCACAAACTCGGCTTCAGACTCATGTGAATGGAGAATGAGCATCATTTCGAGTTCGTCGACGAGAAAGTTGTCGCTGCGTCCCAACACTCGCGTCTTGTCCTCAGCGCGTTGGACAACAAGATCAAACCGGCCCGATGACAAAACTTCATCCACGGATTGGCGGGTAAACACGATCTCCGGTTCGAGCTCACGTGATATACAGAAGTTCTCGATCTCGGTCAGGAGCTTACCTTCCTGTGACTCTCCAACCTGGCGCATCGTCGAGTCCTCGATTCGCGCAACGGTCTGATCGGCGACGATCACCGTGTAGGTCCGATAACGCTTAATCGCGGTGAGATAGAGGAGCATAACCAGACCGCTTCCAATAACCGCCTCGGCGATCGCGACGTCCGGTGCGCCGTAGTAGAGGTAAAGAAACGAACACAAAAACGAAAAAAGCCCGAGAAAAATAACAGCATGACGCAGGATCCGCGTCCAAACCGCGGCCGCGGCAAGAATTACACTCATGACGAGTAAGACCGAATCGATCCCGATCGCGGAGCCGCCGATCACTACTCGTCCCCTTCGATTCGATACCCGGCGGTGTATGCCGAATGCGCAATCGCGTGTGTCGAGAGCGGCGACGTCAGCATTTCGAACAAAACGATTAAGAGAATCTTCAACGACACAAAGCTAAATCCCTCGAGAATTACAACGCCGAGAAGCACGGTGATAAATCCGACCGTGTCGACCTTGGCGGTTGTGACGATTCGTGAGTAAAACTCGCGGTAGCGCAAGACGCTGAAGACGCCCGAGGCGATAAATAAAAGACCGAGGACAACCACGCCACGGCCGATGAGGGTTACGACCACTGACCCTTCCGTTCGATAAATCGGGCGATTAGTACGCTGGAGATAAAGCCAAGCAGACTGTAGATAATCGCGATATCCATGAGAAACGAGCGCTCGGTTATCACTGCGAATACGACGATCGCCATGATGATCTTGGACGATATAAGCGCCATACCGAGAAGCCGATCCCACACGGTCGGACCGGCGACGATCCGCGTGAGTCCTCCAACTGAGAGCACGCCAAGCGCAATCAAGGCACCGGACAAAAACGTCATGACGTGATCCTCCGAATGATTCGGGCAAACGGACCGAGAATAAGCGGCGCGGCAAGTTGTGGATCTTTGGTCTCGCAGTCGAGCCATATCACACGGAGTTTGGATCCGTCACGGTCGAGCGTCACCGTCCCCGGTATCAAGGTCACGGTACTCGCCGCGAGGGCGACGGCAAATCCGGATTCGAGCTCGGAGTCAATCTCGACAATACCGACGTTGATGCTGCCGGTGATCATGCGGCGTACGGCTCCAAATCCGGCGACGTAAATCGCCCCGATCAGACGGAGTCCGTACCACAATGTCGGTAGGACGCGGACGCGATATTGCGCGCGATAACTATCGCGAAGTACCAGCCGATCGGTCATCAGAATCGCGATAAACGCCACGCCGATACCGCTTAACAGCGTCAGAAGATCCAATCGTTCCTGTAAGACAACCCACACCAACGCAAGAACGCATAGAATCCGCGCGTGAAGAACAAAGCGTCTCACCATTACATCGTAGTATACGCGGGTGCCGACGATCCATCTACGACGCCCTTTTCTACACGCGCATCGCTACGTAGGTTCCGTATGAGTAGTATCTCCCAAAACGCTCGTAGGTCGCGATCTCCTCGTGTTCGGCGTCGATTATGGCCCGGGCCGCGTCACTTTCGTCGTGGCGCGCAAGAAAGGCGTCAAAATGGGTCTCGAGCGGGCGATAGTAGTTGTCGATCCAGCACGACGCGGGCAACGGGAAGTACGCACAAAGCGAGTATCCCGATTGTTCCAGAATCGCGATTTTGTTCGCGGCTGTGTCTATCTCCGGGTAGTTTGTGTGCCAGTAGTTCTCGATTTCGTCCGGTCGTGACCGGGTGAGCCAGGTGATTTCGGTGACAACAAGGATGCCTCCCGGTTTAAGAAAGCGGCGCCAATCGTGCACGCCGGCGGCAAATCCGATGTTGTAGATCGCGCCTTCAGACCAGATGAGATCAAGCGACTTCTCTTCAAAGGCAAGCGCATCCATCGAGCGTTGCCGCGTTTCGATACGGTCGGAAACACCGAGTACGACGGCGCGGGTACGAAGCGTTCCGAGAAACTCCGTAAAAAGGTCAACGGCCACGATCCTGGCGGCGGGAAGATCTTCGGCGAGGACAAGCGTCGACGCTCCCGATCCACAGCCGATATCGGCGACCGTATCGATAACGGGGCGGGCGCGCCGGGCGAAACCGAGCGCACGCCTCGTCTCATCTACCGCGCCGGGTCCTTGTCGCTCGGTCTGTTGATGGAGATCGACGAGAAGTTCAAATTCGCTCATATTCGTTCCTTTTTATGGCATACGGTATCAGCGTTTTCCGTGAGTCGTGCCGTGAAGGACGGGTTGCCGGTGCTCCTCGTCGCGAGACTGTTCGGAATCGAGTCCGTATCGAGCACAAATCGAAGACTACGCTCCTCGATAGGCGAGGCGCCGCCAGAGTTTCTCCATCGGACCTTGACCGCGGGTCGTCTGCCACCAATGGGCAAAGCCGACTTGGAGAATAGATACGACGCCGACATATCCCCATAAGGCGGGGCGCCCGAGCGCCGCCCACAGACGGGGCGCAACAAACGCAAAGAAGGCCACCGTTACGATGCTCTGCGACAGATAGAGTGTAAACGCGGTCTTCCCCGTGTTACCCAGCGCACGGACCAAACGGGATTTACGATCGGCGAGGGGAACGAGTATCCCGATATACATGATCGCCATCATAAGACCCGGAATCATCATCATGCCCAGAGTCGAATAGCTCGCGCTCGTCGCAAGCCCGACGCGATACCGCAAAAGAAGGACCGCCGCCGCCAGCCCAAACCCAAGCCCACCGATCGGCATAAACCGACGACGCAGGCGGGCGTCGGCGAAAAACCCGGATCGATAGAGGGCGACGCCGAGGAGCATGACTCCCGAGGTATGCCAGAACAGGGTGAGCGGGACAGCTGTGAGCAACTCGGCGAACGATTCGGCGGTCAGGCCGATACGGAGGGCGCTTCGTGTCCACACCGTTCGCAGTAGTTCGATCTCGCTAGCTGAGTATGGGAGCGCGGGGACCTCCATGATGTTCTCTCCGCTAGCCACCGACCCCCAAAACGCCGCGAGAAGCGCAAGCTGACCGACAAAGATCAGGAAGATGCCCGTAGTGACGAGGGTTCGTACCGAACGCCTGAGCATTAGCATGACAAAAAATCCACAGAGGGCGTACAGGGTCAGAATGTCCCCGGCCCAGATCACAAATCCGTGGACGAGGCCGAACAGGAGGAGCCACAACAGGCGTCGCCTAATCAAGGGCTTGTACTCCAGGCCCCGAGAGGTAAAGTTATCTGCCTGAATCGCGAGTCCGATACCAAAGAACATGCTGAAAATGCCCATAAATCGGCTTTCGACGAGGAGCGATTGGAGAACATAGATCACGTGTTCGGCGATTCCCGCTCCTTCGTACCATCCGGGGACGTAGTATGCGATCTCGGGAGCGGCCATACTCATGACGTTCATCAGGAGGATTCCGAGAATGGCGATACCACGGATGACGTCGAGACTGGCAATGCGATCCATGTGGGAAAACATATACGAATTGCCCCGATCGTACTATGCTCGTTGCATGAGAGCGAAAATTCTTGTCGTTATTGCGTTGGCAATTGCACCAAATCTGTTTGCCCAGTGGAAGGGAGCCAATCAGTTAATCGAACAGTTGGCCACCGATCGCGTCGAGGCGTTTGCTGAGGCGCTCGAATCCGGAGATTTGTCGACCGTCTTTCGCCTCCTCGATCCACTTCATATGCGTATGAATCTGGCGCACTACGACGACTTTGACTTAGACGACGCCTCGACCGTGGATTTTGCGATCCGCAATTGGGGAATGATGACGGGGCGTGGCGCCCCGTTCTTGCGCTCGCTCGGCCAAATCGAGGAAGTCTCGGGATTCTGGTTGGACATGGACGGAGAAATGTGGACCGTCTATTTTGAGTTTTTGCTTGACGATGGAACCGAAGCGGAATATCGAATCTTTATGGATCCGGTCACTCTGCTGATGTACGGCGCCTCAGGATAGCGCGTTCGCTATTTGAGAAGCGCCTCGACGTGAGCCCTGTTACGGAGGTCATGCTCAGTTTGTTGTGCACCCGGTACGCGACCGGCTATGAGCGCGGCAACGTAGCGACCGAGATCATCCGCGTTAATCCAATCGGGGTTGGTGTTTGCTCCACGGCTTCTCGTCTTTATCGTCGTATGGGCAGTTATCGCATGAACGCGGACGTTTGAGTCGAACGCCTCCTGCGCTATCACCCTCGTCATCGTCTTCTGGGCGGTGGCCATAATGGAAACGACACCCTCTTCGGGATGAATGCTCTCGGCCTCTGGACCGACAAGCACGGCGTAGGTCCCGCCGTTCTGGGATCGTAACTGATCGACAAACGCGCGTTGTAAGTTGAAGTGCGTCGCAAGGTTGTCCGCGATACTGTTCTCCCAATCTTCACGCGGCATTCTGTGCATACGATGTCCATAGTAGTAAGCGCCGACGGAGACAACGACGGCGTCCAGGCGCCCAACGTCGGCAATGATCTGTGCCCGCAATGCGTCGACTTGGTCCTGATGGCAAAGATCCGCAGCGATCGTCTTGAGGAGCGGTGACGCTCCTACGTACGCGCGAAGCCGGTCCGAGTTGTCGCCCGCTCGCGTGGGAACGTAGACGAGATAGTCATTGGCGATGAGCGCCTTAACGATCCCCTCTCCAATTCCGCCGGCTCCGCCCGCTACCATCGCAACTTTTTGACTTGCCATAGTTAAAAGATACTGACGTTCGAGCTCTGTCGCCTATTGGGGGTCTTCAACGCCTCGAGCGGCGAGAATCCCTCGCGCGTCTTCGCTCCGATAGTTGGGAACAAATAAACGCACGCGATCAACAAAAGTGCTCCCGGCGAGGAGTCCACCGGCGTCGTCCGACCAGAGGTAGGCCGGAATCCCGTGCTCCTCTAACAATCCCGCCGATAACTCGGCGATCGGGTGGTTGGTGTACTCCGCGATAACGCTCCATTCCGCGTTGGTTTCCGGCATGTTCAGAAGATAGCTAAGCGGCACCATCAAATCCAAATCCAGATCCAGATCCGGATATCGACGGTTCAGGCGGTCGGCAATTGTTTATGAAAATCGTGCGCGGCCCCGGGCCAGTACCGCTTGGGTTCGGTTTTCGACGCCGAGCTTGGAAAATATCGCCGCGAGGTGGAACTTGACCGTATTAATCGACAAGCCGAGGCGTTCGGCGATCTCGGCGTTGGAGTAGCCGGCGGCAAGCTCGCGATGAACGGCCTGCTCTGCCGGACTGAGTTCGGTAAGGATCGCCCGTTGTCTATCGATCGACTGATCCTGGACAAACAGTCCCGCCGCTACTCCGGCGACAGCTGCGGGGAGGAGATCGTCGACATGATCGACGTCGATTGACGATAACGTCGAATCGAACATCTCTCCCGCGACGACCAACAGGATCGGCGGCAGGGGATCGTTTACCGGCGCCGCCAACTCCCGTGGCATATGGTCCGTCGCCCAGACAACGAGAACGGTATACGCGGCTGAGACCGTGGATAGATCGATCGGCTCGGCCTCGTATCCGACGCGGTTTAATAGACGGGTCAACCGCGCCGCCTCCATCGGTGGCGCGACGACGCCGACTCGTACTACCCGCTCATCGTACGCGCCGTCCAATGGTGCCAATGGCCTCCCCCGTGATGGTGTGATCTTTCCCACTCGCCGAGTGTTGCTTTTACCACAACACGCTCTGCAGCACGGAGAAGCGTAATCGATACCTCTTCGCCTGCTTTTTTGCTCGCGAGAACGCGATGGAGCCGTCGCGGCGAGTCGAGCGTTGAATCGTCGATCTCGAGAAGAATATCGCCGTATCGAACTCCGGCGGTCTCTGCAGCACTACCCTCGGCGACCGCCTCTACAAAAAGAGCGGTTCGTTCCTCATCCCCGGACACGCCTGCGGCGACGGGGACGGCTCGCGTGGAAACTCCGAGGCGAGCGCGACGAGCGGGCGCCGTGTCCTTTCCATCGATAATCGCGTTGATCTTGGCCACCGGGAGATTCGTGCTGGCATTTCCGCCCCCACCAAGCATCGTAAGTCCGATAAGCGCTCCACTCGTACTAAAAATCGGAGCGCCGGCAAATCCGGGAAACGCCGGCGAGTCGGTCTGGAAGTAGCTCCCGTCCGCGCCCAAACAGCGCACCATGCCGAGGCGAGATTCGAAGCCCTGCGGCGACGGATAGGCAACGGTTATGGCAAGTTGTCCCAAACGCGCCTCTGTGCCCGATTCGCGATCCCAACCGGTCCCGGTCGCCTCGCTTCGCAGAACCGCGAGACCGGTCGCTGTATCGTATGTCAGCACTTCGGCTATCTGCGGGGCTTGATCCACATCGGTCAAGAACGAGACTTTGTCGCCGACTTGCGCTTCAAGGGCAACGGTGAGGATCGTTCCATCCGTGAGCCGTAGTCCCGTTCGTGGGGTGACCTCATCACCGCCGACCAGGACCACCCATGATCGACGGGCTTCGACAAGGGATGTAAGCTCGGTCGAGAACGCCTCGATATTCATCGTCTCCATATCGTAACTCCTTTTGTTTTGTCGTTACCAGAATGGTAACGCCGTCGTCATGACCGGCCACCACCCAAATGGGTGGGACAATTGCGTGCGGATTGGTAGGATCGCGATATGGCCACAATCGACCTCGTCGTTTGGGATTGGAACGGCACACTTCTCGACGATCGAGCCCTCTGTATTGACGTTATCAACGGAATGCTGCGCAGACGAGATTTACCGCAGCTCGATGAAGAGCGTTATCTCTCGATATTTAGTTTTCCAATTCGCCGCTACTATCAAAACGTCGGTTTTGACTTTGACGTCGATCCGTTTCCCGAGCTTGCCGTCGAATACCTCGACGAATACAACTCCCGCGTCGGCGAGTGTCGTCTGCAACCTGGCGCGCGGGAAACGATTCAAAAATTGGCCGGTGCGGGGATCGATCAAGTGATTCTCTCGGCGAGCGAACAGAGCAGTCTCGAAGTGGCGGTACAAACGCATCGGATCGCCGACGATTTCTCGGCGCTATGGGGACTTGCGGATGGACATGCAGCCAGTAAGCTCGAGGTGGGTAAAAACCGTATTTACTCTCGCGGGGTGGAGGCCGATCGGATATTGATGATCGGTGACACCGATCATGACGGCGAAGTCGCCGACGCATTGGGAATCGATCTTATTCTGGTAGCCTGCGGTCACCAATCGATTCAGCGACTTCGGGAAACGGGCAGACCGGTGGTCGGAACCTTTGCTGAAGTCGCCCGTCAAATCGACATTCGAACGCGAGCCAAATAAAAAAGCCGGGCCTGGACCCGGCTTTGAGTTTGCATAAAGCGACTATCGTTCGATACGTTGGTACTGCGCGTCGCCGAACGCGAGTATCGGGAAAAAGATGATGCCGAGGAAAATCATCCCAACGGCAAAGCCGACGCTCTTCCCAAAGCTTTTAGCAAGATCGATCATTACGATGATACCGACGATCGCGTTCACGCCCGGAATCAGATAGAGAATGATCCACCAGATCGGTCGATTGACGATTTCCAACATAACGATGATGTTATAGATCGGAATGATAACCGCCCATCCGGGTTTGCCTGCTTTAGTAAAGATCTTCCATCCAACGATGATAAAAAAGACCGCGAGAATGATTGGCAAAATCATTACGGCAAATCCTCCGCCGCCACCATATGAACCGTTCATGCGCTACCCCCCAAAAATTTGATATGACTCAAGTAAAATTGTAGTCGCCCCATTTTGAATCCGCAAACGGTATTCCCGTAAAATCGATTAAATATCGATGAAATCGTTAGTCCGTAACTACTCCAGAACGGAACGATCGGTTGCAGAAAGCGTACTTTACACGCCTCTCGTCGGGCCTATACTGGTAGTGTAGGAGGTGCCAAATGGCAGCGGCGAAATCAAAGACTAAGTGCATTGGAATCTTGACCAGCGGAGGCGACTGTCCGGGACTCAACGCAGCGATTCGCGGTGTCGTTAAGGCAGCGATCGGCGAGTACGGGATCAAAGTCGTCGGTTTTCTCGATGGATTTCGGGGGCTCGTGGAAAATCGCACAATCAACCTAGATGACCGCGCCGTGAGCGGAATTCTCACTCAGGGCGGAACCCTCCTCGGCACCTCGCGGGATAAACCGAACAAAATGCCGATGGGCGGCAAGAAGATGGATATGACCAAGGCCGCCGTTGAGAACGTTCAAAAACACAACATCGAATGTCTCGTCTGTCTCGGCGGCGGTGGTACGCAAAAGAACGCCTATCATCTTCATACCGCCGGCGGTATCGACGTTCTCACCTTGCCAAAAACGATAGATAACGACGTATACGGCACCGATATCACGTTTGGTTTTGACACGGCGATGAACATCGCTACTGAAGCGGTAGACCGATTACACACGACGGCAACAAGCCATCATCGAATTATCGTCTGCGAGATAATGGGGCACAACTCCGGATGGCTCGCCCTTGGTGCGGGAATCGCCGGCGGCGCCGACGTCATTCTCATTCCCGAGATCCCCTACGATCTCAAGCAGATTACCGACCACCTCGAGAAACGCCGAATCAGCGGGAAGCGATTTTCGATCATCGCCGTCGCCGAGGGCGCGATATCGATGGAAGAAGCAAAGGCGGCGGCGAAAGCGGAAGCCGAAGGCAAGAAGAAAAAAAGCGCGTCGGATGAAGTCGTCGTCGAGAAAGGCGCCGACGGTCAGGCCTATCACCTTGTCCAGGAGCCAAAAGCAAGTCAGATCGCCCGCCGAATCCAGCAGCTCACCGGTGTCGAGGCTCGCGTTACCTCTCTCGGACACGTCCAGCGCGGGGGCAGTCCTTCGACCCGCGACCGTCTTATCTGCTCGCTGCTCGGGACCGCCGCGGCGGATGCGCTTGCCTCCGGAAACTACAACAATATGATCGCTATCCGAGGAGAAAAAAGCGTCGCCGTCCCGCTCGAGGAGGTTGCGGGAAAGAAAAAACTCGTCCCGACCGACCACCCTTGGATCCGGACCGCGGAACTCGTCGGCACCTGTATGGGAGTGTAGAGAGTGAATCAGTCGCTTCGCTATCTCCTCGACGCTATCCTCAGACCACAAAATGGGGCTACACCGTTAGGCGGAGTCGATTTTGAAGCCCTCCCTCCAGGAGGGACATCGGACGCGCTCCGCTCGTTTGCCCGGTCCATCGGCGACCACGAATCGACGCACAAAGACCGTACCGGCAGTGATCCGACTCACGTTCTGGCGCGGGGCGCGGCGTCCGTCGCAGAGGAGCTCGAGAGCCTCTATCGGACCGATAAATCGTTTTCCTCAGCTGTAGACGAAGCGGCATCTGTTCTCCGCAAGAGCGAACCGATTTCGTGGACTCCCGACACGCGGGAAACACTCTGGCGCGTCTTTTTTCCGGAGGGAGTTGGACTGGATACGGACCGTGAGGCGCAGATCGCGGCATTGCGCAAACGGCGTGAGGTAGAGATCACCCGACTCAATCCCTCGCCAATCAAAGATCCCGCGAGTGAGATCCTCTTTACCTCAAATGTTCTCATCACGGTGCCGTCTCGCGACGACGACGTTTCCCAGCTCCCCTACTCTCCCGAGCTCAAGGAGCGGATCCGCGCGACGATGGGTGAGGTACAGCTGTACTACTACGACCACCCGATTCATATCGGTGTGCAAACGGATCATAACGAGGCGATCTACGGGATGCGCGGACTCGATCAGGCGATTGAGTGGGAGAAAACGCATCGTGGCCTCGATAACAACGTAAAGGCCTCGGTCGTCCTGAGCCTCTCCGTCACGCACGAAGGTCTCCGGACCGTTGCCCGCGAGTACCTGCTCGAGGAGTTTCGACGCGGCGGACCGTTTACTCATCTCGAGATTTACCTACTCACGGAACTTGAGTGTCGCGCTCTGATCGAAGAAACGATGGCGCCGTACCTTTCGCCCGATGACGCGCGGGCGATCACCGAAGTATTCGGTGTCGACGGAGAGTACGGACGGCATTACTCGGTCCTCAAGGCGATAGCCGCGCTATGGTCATCGCTCATCGATCCCGGTGTCCGCGGGACGTTTAAGATCGACCTCGACCAGGTATTCCCTCAAGACGAGTTGTCGAGTCAGGCTGATTCGTCGGCGCTTGAGCACTTTACGTCGCCCCTCTGGGGAGCGGAGGGAACGGACAGCCAGGGAACGCCGGTTCGTCTCGGTATGATCGCCGGATCCCTAGTAAACGAGCGCGATATATCTCGCGGCCTGTTTACGCCGGACGTTCCGTTTCCCGAGGAGATCCCCGCGGGCGAAGCGGTCGTGTTTTACAACAAGCTTCCGATGGCCCTCAGCACTGAAGCGGAGATGATGACCAGATACAACGGAAGCGGCATCGACGGTGCATCGCGCTGTTTGATGCGTTACCACGTGACCGGCGGTACAAACGGAATCCTGGTGGAGGATTTACGGCGCTATCGCCCCTTTACGCCAACTTTTGTCGGGCGAGCGGAGGACCAGGCGTTTTTGCTTTCGGTTTTGTACGAAGGAAATCTTGGACTGCGTTATCTACACAAACCCGGCCTAATCATGCGGCATGACAAAGAGGCGTTTGCTGGAGAATCGATTGCGGCGGCAACCGACGGACGATTCGTTGGCGATCTCGCCCGTACCTGGATCTTCTCTCGCTACGTGGAGACCCTGCCGTGGGGTTTCGATCGTACCAAGGAGCAAATAGACCCCTTCACCGGGTGTTTTGCTACGAAAAAACCACTAACGCTGATGTTTTTGCGTCTTGTGCTCTATTGCGCGGCGATTCTCGTGCGCGAGCCGGACGGCGATCAGCACGTAGAAGCGATTCTCGATCTCGCCGATCGCAAACTCTCGCCACTGTTTGAGGACCCGGACGGAATCGCCCGCGCCTATTCTCGCCAGCGAAATGCATGGGACACGTTCTATCGAGCCATTGAGGTAGCCGCGGGCTCATCGGAGAGCACCAAAAAAGCCCGCGAAATCATCGAGCGGAGCCGTCTCGTGTAAGCTGCGCGGATCTAAGGGCGCGTTTTAGCTCGTTCGATCCGGCGGAAGGAGATTGGATATGTCGACAGAGCATCGTGGTCGCGGGACCGTACACAAGACGATTCGACTCCTCGAGCGAGCTCTGCATCTCCTCGGCGCGTCGGTTTCCGAGCGACAGATTGAAACGATCGGTGTGATGGTAAACCGCGCGATGAGCGCTCAGGAACGTAGCTTCCACACGCCGGAACACATCTTTTCACTCGCCGATGACGACGATCCGCACCTCACCCTGGCAGCCTTGTTTCACGATCTCGTATATTTCCAGGTCGATCAGGGCTTTGGCCCGAGCGTCGGCGAGATTCTCGATCCGTACCTGTCTATCGAGAACGGCGTCGTCTCGCTTGCGGAGTCGGTATCCGAGTCTGATCGAGCGTTTTATGGTTCGAGCGCGGTATTCGGCTTTACACCTGGGCAGGTCCTCTCTCCGTTCGGGGGTCTGAACGAGTTCTTGAGCGCGCTTGTGATGTGCCGCCTGTTTGAAGGTGCGATCGACGATCGCGATCTTCTGATCGCGACGGCGTGTATCGAAGCGACGATTCCGTTTAGGGCAAAAAACGAGGAGGGGCATTCGCCGATGGAGCTCCTTGAACAACGCCTGAAAAAAACAAATGCCTTGTTTTCGCTCGGATTGTCGGATGACGGTATTTTTAACGCGGTGCGTTCCGCCGTTCGATTTGCCAACAGGGACGTCGCCAACTTTGCCGAGACCGATGTCGGCCGCTTTCTCGACAACACCTGGAAGCTTCTACCGGAGACAAATCCCGACCTACGCGTGCGCGGCGTGTATTCGATCTCAAGCTACCGCGTCGCGCTCCAGAAGATGGAGGGATTTCTTGGCTTTCTTGATCCGGAAACGATTTTTCAGGCGTACCGCGACGAGCCGTCGCCCGATGCGTATGACGAGATGCACCATTTGGCCGCGCGCAACGTGCACACCGCCCGACGCTATCTCGGGATTAAACTACTTGCCGCCGCGCTCCTGGAGGCTATCGCGGAACTATCGGGCGGGGACGCACCGGTCGCGTTCTTTATGGGCGACATCGCTCCGGAGGGCGACAAAGAACAACTCGCCGACTATCTACCGGAACCCGCAACGGGAAAATCTGATTTGGAGGGCGAGGACGTAGCCGTCGATCGCCTGTTGGCGCTGGGAAGGACAAGCGAATCCGAGTTCGACTTGCAAAACTCGCCGCTGTCTTTGTACGTGTTTCGGAGCCTCGGTACGGACGACTGCAGTACGTTGCTTTCGACGGCAAAAGATATGTTTGATCGGACGATCGGAGCGCGCCAGTTTCTCGACGCGCTTCCATCGTCGCTCGTATCGACAACGGCAACCGCGTTGGCCCGGATGGCGTTTACCCGCCGTCCGGACCTCCTAAAAATCGCCGCTGACTATACATGATTGCCGGATCTTCCCGGCGGGCGAATAGCCGTTCGCGTTAGCGCCTCGGCGACAGGAAACGTGAGAACCACTGGGCCGGACCCTGACCGTAGTGCACGGAGAAGTCGATCGCCGCGCGCTCGGGCGTTGTGTTACCGTCGCGTTCCAGGAGGTAGTACCAATGGGTCGTAATCGCGAGGTAGAGCCGGCCGAGCGACATGCCGGGAAAGGCACTTCGCACTTCCCACATGGCGGCCGCGCGGAGGACCGGGATAAGAACGTTCTCGTACCAAGAGAAGACGGCGTCGTCCCAACTGATCGTCCACGGAATCGTCTGGTTAACGAGATAGCGGTGGACAGAGATGTGTTCGATTAGTTCTTTCCAATCGTCCTCGGTCAAATGTCCGAGATTTTGTTCATTTACAATGGCCCGTAACCCGTCGAGGGTGGGTGCGGCTTTGGTAACGTTATCGTTCATCGTAGACTCCTTAATGTCACGAATTGCTCTGATTTAACTCTACCGGTAACGTAGCGCGTTTGATAAAAAAAAGCAAATTTTTTTCTTGACAAATATTCGTTTTCCCCCATCATTCGACGCCTGCTTTTCTTCGGTTGGTGCGAGCATTATGTTTCGATTGTGACGGAGAGAGAGTTCTGGAACGACGCCTACAAAGTTGATCCGGAACATACGGTAGTTCCCGACCACATCGTCCACGACGAAATCGTGAGTCTCGCACCTGGATCAGCACTCGACATCGGATGCGGCACGGGAAGCAATACCGTCGCGTTGGCGCGTCAGGGATGGCAGGTGACCGGAATTGATTTTGCCGAGGAAGCGGTTTTTCTGGCCGAGCGAGCGGCGTGGAAAGCCGGAGTGAGCGCCCGTTTCCACGTCGGCGATGCGTTACATTGGACCGAAACCAACCGCTACGACCTCGTTGTCAGCACATTCGCCCTTCCCGACGGCGGACGGGCGATCGCGTTTCTCCGCAACGCGTGTCGTGCCGTCGTACCCGGCGGCACGATCTTGATCGTCGAATGGAATACGTCGATGGCCAAACCGTGGGGATTTCGCGAGAGTGAACTATTTACCCCTACCGGAATTTCGGCCGCGCTTGAGGGCTTTGAGATCCGACGGCAGGAAGTCGTCCGGGTCGAGCGTTTTTTTACGGTCGACGATCCGCGGGCCGACCACGGTCTATGGGCGGAGATAGCGGTCGTTCGCGCCGAGCGTCCTACTCAGGCTTCTCGCTAAGACGCACGGCCGTTCCATAAACAAGAACTTCAGCCGCACCTTGCATAACGGCACTCGTCGCGTAGCGGACGTTAACGATCGCGTCGGCTCCAAGCTGTTCCGCCTCCGCGATCATTCGCGACGTCGCTTCGTCGCGGGCTTCGTTGATCATGCGGGAGTAGGCGCGTAGTTCTCCGCCGAACAACGCCTTAAACGCGCTGAGTATGTCGCGCCCGATATGCTTGGTTTGGATCATCGAACCGCGCACAAGAGAGAGCGTTTCAACCGAACGTCCGGATACAAACGTGGTATTGAGCAGTAGCATGTCGCGATTGTATCCACAGACGGTAAATACCGATAGTTTATGGTCGTGAGTAATCGTATATGGTCCGGGTCGATTCTGCCCCGCCGTGTCATTTTGATGACCACGCTCGTCGTCGCGGCGCTCGTCACGACAGTCGGGGTTTTCGGCCAGCAATCCTCCTTTGACTTCCGATCACTCGATGCGGACACCGGCGCGGCGATCTTTGCCGGCGGATGTTTCTGGTGTATCGAATCCGCGTTTGAGGAGGTACCGGGCGTGGTGGCGGCGATCTCGGGGTACAGCGGCGGCACCTATGAGCGTCCGACATACCGCATCGTCGCCCACGGCGGCACCGGCCATATTGAAGCCGTTTTGGTCCTCTACGACCGCGACCGCCTCAGTTATCGCGATCTTCTCGAGATCTTTTGGATCAATATCGACCCCCACGATCCAAACGGGCAGTTTTGTGATCGGGGAATGACATATCAGGCCGCGATCTTTTATCGGAGTGCGGTGCAGCGCGTCCTCGCCGAGGAGAGTCGCCGCGCATTGGATCAACAACTGACGGACGCGGTCGAAACCCAGGTACGACCGGTCGCCACGTTTTGGATCGCTGAGGACTACCACCAGGATTACTACCGCGAGCACGAGTTCAACTACAACTACTATCGGGATAAATGCGGACGGGACGACCGACTCGAGAGACTATGGGGTGCCAAAGAGCGCCGACGAGCGCTGATGCGCGATCTTTTAGGCGACATCTAAGCGAGTCGACCCTCTACCGCGTGTTGTTGTACGTCTGCATCGCGTTAAAGGACATCGAAAGCGGTGCCCAGTTATCGCCACGGACGACCAGGGAGATCGCGGGTACGAGGCTCCCACCGATGAGTGAAACGCTCACAAAACGACCGGACATGGAATCGGGAAATCCGAGAACCGTGAAATCTACGTCGTCGCCGGCGCTGAACAAAACGAGCCCCGAAAAGAAACTCATAATCGCAAGCGTGGAGAGACCACGGTTTACACGCCGATACGTTCGGGCGCGCTGCGACGCCTCCATGTCACCGGCAAGCTCAAAAAATCGCTCCTCCCGAATAAGCCGACTCCCCTCAAAATGGCGACGCGGGACATCCTCGCCGTAGAACAGGACTGACTCAGCGGTCTCCAACCGGACGCCTTCGATCTCAATCCGCAGAAGGAGCGGAGGAGGCGGCGGCGGAACGAGAATCTGTGCGTCCTCAACGGACGGCGACACGTCGTCGGTCGGCGCGTTCTGGGCCTGCAGCGCGTCGCCGAGGAAGATCAGGCAAATAATAAACGCGGCGAGGGCGCGCCTACCCCGCATCGGCGAGAAATCGCTCCAAGGTTTGCACAAGCAGAAGATGATCGTCTCGTTGCGGAAGCCCGGACACCGTAATTGTACCGACCACGCCGGTCCCGCGGAGCGAGATCGGAAATGAACCACCGTGGGCGGCAAAATCCTCGGGATCAAGGCGTTGAGAGTCCTCAAAATCAACGCCTTTCTCGACCGCCTCCTGCCCCACGTGATAGCTGCTCTTGTGAAACCGCCGGACAACCGCCGATTTGCGACGTATCCATGCGTCGTTGTTGGGGCTGGTTCCTGCCATTGCAAAATGGAAAAGCTGTTGCTCCCCGAGACAAATATCGATAGTGACGGCAAGCTTACGCGAACGCGCCGCATCGACGAGCGCCAATCCCAATTCCAGGGCGCAATCGTTATCGAACGAATCGAAGATGAGACGCTCTTCCTCTTCAACGCGCGTTTTAAGCTCCGCTAACGACATACAACCTCCCGTTGCAACTCGCGTAGGTCAAAACCATGAGAATGGGACATTCCCATTTATCCGTCCTGGCTTTCCGCAGTATCGCAGTGCACATCGACATCCTCGGCGTCCCAGGGATAGGCGATCCACACATCCGGTAGCTCCTGTCCGACCCAATACCGGCGAATCTTATCAGGGATCGTTCCTCGTTTTGTCTTCTCTTTTCGATGAAGGACCGCCACCGCGGTCTCCGCCGGATCGTGGGAAAGGAGTTCGGTCAAACAATACTCCAACGTGGTCCGCGTATCGTCCACTTCGTCGACGAGGAGGATTTTCTTTCCGGTTAGTTTTTTCTCAACCTCGTCAATCCATTGAATTTTGCGCGGCCTGTCGGCCGGCTGGTTGTTCTCGTCGTACAGACGGATCCCAACCGTGAGTATGGGACGGTCGATAAAGGTCTTGAGCATTCGGGCGGGGATAAAACCGCCGGTCCCGATTGCGACGATTACGTCGGGATCGTAACCGTCGGCGATAATACGCTCAGCGAGAGACTTTACGGTGCGGTGGATCTGACGATAGCTAAAGAACTGTTTGTCCGCCATGGTCGATACTACCGCAGCGAATACTTCTCTGTCGACCAAAATCGACCACACAAAGCTTTACCGCCGGTCGATAACCGGATAGCCTGTGCGGGTGAAACGATACGCGATTATCGGATTACTCCTCTTTTTGGGAACGGTTACAAGCTGGGCCATAACGGAAGAACTTGAGACCTATCGTGGCCGACAGCCCGTCGTCGTTGTCTATTCACGCGACACTGACGAACCGCGCGCGTTCGAGTTTAATCTCGCGCTTTCGATCAACTGGGATCGAATCGAGCGCGCGAATCTGGCTATCATCGATGTTATCCCCGGGGTATACGATGTGGACATCGTCGCCAGAGTTCTCGAGATCGATGAGTTCGATTTCGCCGTTCTGTTGTTCAACCGTGACGGAGAAATGGTCTATCTCTCCGACCAGGCCGACGCTCTGGAGGATATCCTGCTCCTCGCGAGCGATTAAACGCCGATGAGTCTACGCTACCCGGCGTGACGCAATCACCGCATAACAGATCACCACGCCGCCGATAACCGTCGTCACCCGCAACGGCTCGCCGAGAACGACCGTTCCCACGAGGACCGCGACCGGAACCTCAAAAAAGGCAAGATTTGATGCGCGCGCCGTAGAGATATGGTGAACGGCTATAAAAAAGAGCGTAAAACCGGCAAGACCGCCGACGAGACCCAGGGAGGTCGCCCAGGCGACTTGGGCGGGTAAAACGTTCGGTCGCTCTACTAAAAACAGAACGCCGAACGCGAACGCGCCCACGAGGTTCTGGAAAAACGGCGTCTCGAAGCTACTCCCCCCTGAGCGAGCCCGTTTAAAAAGGACGACCGACAACGCATAGATCACAGCGGAGAGCATCATCGAACTGATGCCGATGAGGTCGCGAGCGACAACGGTGGAACCCTGCCCCGGATCTGCACCCAGATACAGGATCACAACGCCCGAGAATGCAAGGCCGAGATAACCCAGCCGGGCGCGACTGATCGCCTCTCCGTTGATCGGTCGCGCAAAGAGCGTCGCGAATATCGGCCAGGTATACAACGTCACAACGGCCGTAGCGACGGAGGTATAGGTGAACGCCAGAAAGTAGAAGTACATACGGATAGCGTTGAGGATCGACGCCAGCAATCGCAGTGGGAGACCGTCACGGGAAATTCTATGGGAACGAGCGATAAACATCGCGCCGATCACGACGACCGGAACAGCCATACGAAAAAAGGCGATCGTCTCCGGGGCGAGGCCGGCGCGACGAATAAAAAGGCCGCCTGTCCCCCAAAGGGCCGCAGCAACAAGAACGAGACCGTCGGCTGGGAGCCATGAACTCACGGGATACTCGTGACCCGCGCGAGGTTCCCATTGGAATACCGCTCGTCGTCGGTAACCTCACTCCCGAACCAATTCGGCGGTACAAATGACTCCGCCGCGTCGGCGTCCGAAAACTCGACCTCGACGAGGTAAAGTCCGCTGAGTTGACCCCCAAATTGATCTACCTCGATGGTATGGCCCGGATAGCCTGCCGTTGACGTTTCTTCATCACGTTCAAGTGGCACCACGTACCGCGTTTTGTAAATCCTCGCCCCCTCGCTTGCCGGCCACAAAAGGTCAAAGAGATCGCCGTCGATCTCACTCTCGTATTCCTCGCGCTCAACGCCACGTCCGCGTTTGACCGTGAGATAGTACGCCTCTCCGATACGGCGAATGCGGAGTTCCTCCCCCGTCGCGCAGTACAGGACGTAACCTTGCGAAATCTCTCGTCGTTCGATCTCCGGATTTGCGAGAATCGATCGGAGCTGCGGTTCCTCGGGATCGGGGAGAAACTTCCGTTCGCGCTCGATCACGATTTGGCCTCGAGTGTCAGGAGATCTCGACACCGGTCCCACAGTGCGTCAAAGGCAACCGCCGCGCGGCCCGGTCGCTTTACGAGCGCCAGGGGAACGCGCTCGCTCGACATGCGCTCAACCGCGGATGAATACGGGATTTCTATCGGCCAGATCCGGGAGGATTCGCGGGGAAGTTGTTCGCTAAACTCGCGGTGCAACGTCCGGCGTCGATCAACCATCGACAAAAACGCCCGAGTCAACGTTTGTTTACTCTTCTCTTTGGCGAACTTGCGAAGCGTATCGTAACTCGCGATCGCGAGGGGAGTGGGAACCAGCGGGACAAGCAAGAGATCACTTGCGCGAATGATCCCCTCGCTCTCCAAGGTCAATCCGGCGGGGGCGTCGACAACGACGAGATCGTACCGCTTTCCCACACGTCGGAGCATCGTCGCAATGCGCTCGTCGCCCCGCTCGGAGAGTAACACGGGGAGCTTTCGAAACGAGAGCGACGCCGGTAAAACGTCGAGATCGAGGTAGTCGCTTGCCACTATCTCGTCGACCAATCCCTTTTTTGCCGCGGCAAGGCGTTTGGCCGTTACCCCGACGCGTTCGTCGAGTCGGAGCAGATTGCTGGCCGCCGCCTGTGCGTCCATATCGACGAGCAAGGTCCGCAATCCGGCGTCTGCCGCAAGATAAGCGAGGTTAACCGCCGTGGTAGTCTTTCCAACGCCGCCTTTGAGGTGAGCGACCGATAGAACTCTCATGACAACTTCCTCCCTAACTCTACCATTACCAGGTGGCGAGCGGCAGATTTTTCGCGTTCTACCTGGGCCAACATGTAGGCAACGCCGGCCCGAAACGGTTCCAGCTCATGCGGGCGTTGATCGAGAATACCCATAAAAAGCCGCTCCTCCACGACAAGATCGTTGTACTCGCCGAGCCGGTTTTGCAGGCGACGAGTTCCTTTCACGACCTGGGTCTCGCCGTTAAGCAGGGGAGCAAAGATCTCGGTAATGTAACGAAGCTTCTTGGCCTTAATCCGCGTGTCGTGGATACGATTGTCGGCAATATCCTCACCGCGCGCGTTATACGCCCGCAATAAGCGCTCGACGGAACGTTTTAGACTCTTCGACGCGACTTGGTGGCGAGTCATGGCGAGACTCGCCGCGGATTTCTCAGGTGACGTGAGACGCAGGTCCGAGATAGACGACTCGAGCGCCTCAAACTCACCGCGGTCAAATCGTACAATAAGAGCACGGTAGGCGTCGTCTCGCCAACTCTCGAGCTGTCCGAACATCGCATGAACTTCGTCGACGATCGATCGGGGTGCACGTTTGAGGTAGTGCCGCTCTCGAGACAAAAAGACGTCAAGGTCGCGGCCTTGACCCGTCGCATTCCAGAATCCGCGGAGGTTTGCAGTCAAGGCCGGATCCGGGAGATGAGGCACAGCTTTGAGATAGCTACGAAGTCGTCGAACGGCGACGCGAAAGTCGTGAAGGTGTTCGACGTCGATACGCCGGGAAATCCCGTCGATGTTATTACGGCATACGCGCGTCAGATGAGCGCACACGATCGCGTTGACGTCGCCGACAGTTTGTCCCTGTTTAAGCGGCAATCGTAGGCCGGTCTCGTAGTCAAAGGGCCGCCGACCGGTTTCCGCTGCCACGAACTTCGCGATCGCCACGCCCGCGTCGATAGGATCGCCGTCGATCCGCGGGGCAAAGCGGGTAAACCCGCGTAGTGGAGCGACGCGCGCGAACTCCAAGCGCCGTTTTCCGGTGACGAGCGTCACGCTCTGGATCAGGGCGACCGTTTTGTCGTTGCCGTTCCGTATCGGCGTAACGCGCTCGATCGCAGCAGCGGATCCGTAGTCGAGAATAGCCCGCGGTCTGACCGCCCGGTTCTCTTCTACCGATAAGTCGGCCGGGGTTGCTATCGGTCGTTGTACTCGCCCACTCGAGTCAAATGGAACCGCTTGTTCGTCGACTCGTTTACGAATAGGGATTTGTATCGTCTCGTTGCCGTCGACGATAAGACGCAGATGCCCGCGCTGAGCGAGTCGCCAATCAAAGGTATCTACGAGGGTCAGTTCGTGTCGTCGCTCCGACTCACCGTCCGTTTGAAGATCCCACCCAGATGAGCTGAGAGATTTCCCAAGCTCCGACAAACGTGTTTTGATCCATCGTCCCGGCGTCGCCGTCGAGTAGCGTCGTGGCCACGGTGCGAGTCCCGAGAACTCGCCGACGGCACCGTCGAACTGCACGCGTTTACTCATTTGCCTTATCTTCCTCGGCGAGGTAACGCACCGAGCTCGCCAGGTGACGGTGGCCAAGCGCCGATTTGACGGCAAACAGGTCGCCGGATTCCTTTAAGAGTTCCCGCGCGTAGGTATGCCGGAGAAGCGACGGGCGTACATCGCGGTCGAGACCCGCCGCGCGTCCGTAATCATGAATCATCCGCCGAACGTAGCGGTTTTGCAGGCGCGTACCTCGCCCGGTGACAAACACGAGATCGCTCTTGTTCGCCCGCGGGCGCGATTCGATTAAAACCTGGAGATACTGTCGAACTCTCAACGGTACAGCCATCGTGCGCTCCGCACCGTCTTTTGGACGTCGTAGGATAACGGTTCCGGCGCTCTCGTCAAAATCTCCCTTTCTAAGACCACCCGTCGTATCGCCGCTGTCCAGCTCCTTGCCGACAAGCTCGCCAACCTTCGCTCCGGTGGCGATCATGAGCAGGATAAGGGTCGCATTGCGAAGGCCGATAGCCGTCGACAGATCGATAGCGTTGAGGAGGCGTTCAATCTCGCGCGCTGACAGCGTTTCCCGATAACCGTTTCTCATTGACTCACGAGTACCGAAAATATTTTTTTCGGTACTCTCTGAGGCCATTATTTACCGATATTGAGCGTCAGTCAATCGACTCGTCAGTTGTTGCGAAGCCACTCCTCAAAAGCGCGGTTTTGCTCTTCCTGCCACGCGTAGAAGTCGCCCATCACAACTCCGTCCCAGGTATCCCACGGTGAATCCTGCGAGTCGATGTAGGTCGGTTGCGACGCGGCGGCGCTTTCACCCGCTTGGTCCGATCCCGGCTCGCCCTGGTACTCGCCCCGTACCCATCGACCGGTCGTAAGCAAACCGTCTGCGCCACGGTAATTCCCGCGTCCATGCATCTCTCCGTCGGCAAACTCACCCTCGTAGACATCGCCGCCTACCCAGGCGTAGCGGCCCTCACCGTGAAAAACTCCTGATAGAAACTCGCCTTCATAGCGATCGCCGTTGTTCATCACCATCCGCCCGGTCCCGCTCGGTTCGCCGTTGACGAGTTCGCCCGTGTACGCACCACGCGAGAACGCTATCGCGTCGGCATCGACCTCCGTCGCCGTGGGGATTGTAGGCAGAACACGTCGGGCGCTATGAAAGCGCGTCCGCCAGTAGCGCGCGCTCAAAGGAGTGATCGACACGCCTCGATTTGGTCCATCCGAGATTGAATGAATGATGGAATCCTGGCCGACATAGATGGCGACGTGGGTTACGCGGTCCGAACGACCGCTTGTCGCAAAAAACAAGAGGTCTCCCGGCACAAGGCTGTCGGATGTGACCGGTTCACCGTAGCGCGCCATATCGCGCGAAATACGCGGAAGGCCCGGCACAAAGGGCCCGTAAAGCGCCGTTACAAAACCGCTGCAATCAAAACAGGGGCGTGCCTCCCCGCCATTGCAGTACCCGGCGCCGAGGTACGATCGCGCTCTATCGAGGATATCGTACTGCACGTCGACGGCGAAAACGCCGCTTGATCCGACGTGAAAGAGTAGGATCGTGAGTAATAGTGGTATCTGCACTTTTCTCATCGCTTATCCTCCTTTTGGCGAACGGAATGCGCTATATTTTCCCTATGGGACGATCACTCGTAAAACCTATCTTAATTGTCGGCATTTTTCTTTTTGCACTCACGGCGTACCTTACCGCTCAACAACCGGCCTACGATTTTGGCGATCTCGGGCCAAATCGTGAAGCCGCGGTCTTCGCCGGCGGGTGTTTCTGGTGTATGGAGCATCCCTACGACGAGATCGACGGCGTGTATGAAACGATATCCGGTTACACAGGCGGAACGGTCGCCAATCCAAACTATCGCCAGGTGGTCCGCGGCGGTACCGGCCACTACGAGTCGGTCCTCGTTGTCTATGATCCGCGTCGGGTCAGTTACGAAGAATTGCTCGAGATCTACTGGTTTAACATCGATCCGGTAGATGCGGGCGGCCAGTTTTGCGACCGCGGGACTCCGTACCGAACGGGGATTTTCTACCGCGACGCGGCTCAACAACGGGCGGCGATCGCGAGTCGCGACGCCCTCAATCGGAGCGGACGGCTACCGAGATTCATCGTGACCGAGATCCTCGAAGCCGGTGAATTCTACGTTGCCGAAGACTATCACCAGGACTACTACATCAAGAATCCCGTGCGCTACCGAACGTATCGCACCGGTTGTGGGCGAGACGCGCGACTCCGTCAGCTGTGGGGTGCCGACGCGCCGTACTAATCGGTATAATCGTCGCATGGCATATACTGCGGCGGCTGACCGGTACGAAGTAACAGCGACACGTCGATCGGGTCGGTCGGGATTACAGCTTCCAACGGTCTCGCTCGGTCTGTGGCATAACTTTGGATTTGACGTCTCCCTTGACAGCGCCCGAGAGATGATCTTCCGGGCGTTTGACCTGGGCATATTTCATTTTGACCTCGCCAACAACTACGGGCCACCCCCCGGATCCGCAGAAACTAATTTCGGGCGTATCCTCGCCACGGATCTGAAGTCATATCGCGACGAACTAGTCATTTCCTCAAAGGCGGGCTACTTGATGTGGCCGGGACCGCACGGTGAGTGGGGCAGCCGGAAGTACCTGCTGGCAAGTCTCGACCAAAGCCTGAGGCGAATGGACCTCGACTACGTCGATATCTTTTATTCGCATCGCTACGATCCAAATACGCCGCTCGAAGAGACGATGGGTGCGCTCGACACCGCGGTCCGCCAGGGGAAAGCCCTGTATGCTGGTGTTTCCTCCTATTCCGCGGCGCGCACAAAAGAAGCGGCGACGATACTCAGACAACTCGGGACGCCATGTGTGATTCATCAACCCTCGTACTCGATGCTCAATCGCTGGGTCGAGAACGAGCTTCTTGATACGCTGAGCGCGGAGGGAATCGGTTGTATCGCCTTTTCCCCGCTCGCCCAGGGAATGCTCTCAGATAAGTACCTTCAGGGAATTCCGGAGGAGTCGCGCGCGGGGCGCTCCGGTACGGCGCTCGGTAAATCGATGATTACCGCGGATCGGCTGGACCGCATCCGCGGTCTCAACGAGATTGCCAAAGCGCGGGGCCAATCGCTGGCACAGATGGCACTTTCGTGGGTCTTGCGTAGCCCTGAGGTTACATCTGTCCTTATCGGAGCGAGTCGTGTTTCGCAGATAGAGGAGAACGCGGCTGCGGCATCCAAGAGCGAATTTAGCGCTGCCGAACTCGCTGAGATCGACAGATTTGCCGTCGACAGCGATATCAATCTCTGGGCGCGTTCAAGCACTGACTAATCGTCACGTACACGGACTGCATCTGCCAGGAGGATGAATTGATTAGTATCTCGAAGCAAAACAGGTCGAGCGGTCCCTATCGGGCCGTCTTTATGCTCGTTGTCTTTCTCGCGAGCGTTGCCGCGGTTTCCGCGACGGCGGTCCCGGAAAGCGACGAGCCGGTTCGACCAGTTCGAATTGAATATCCGCAGAGTGTAAGTTCGATCCCGCTTCTCTCCCTCGTCGAGGATTTCCCGGATGAGTACGAGGGAACGTTTTTTACCGACCATCCGCAAGCGCTCGCCCGTCTGATTAACGGTGAGGTCGACCTCCTCGCCTCGGGTTTCACCGTTGGCTTGACCCGTCATCGGGCGATCGGTGATATCGTTCACCTCGCGACGCCGATCTGGGGTGCCTCGGCCCTTATGGTGCAACCCGGCGTTACCTCATACGCCGACCTCGCCGGCGGAACGTTGTACGCGCCGTTTGAGGGAAGCCCAATAGACCTCGCGATCCGCGAAATCCTCGCCTTTGAGGGTCTCGAAGACGAAATCGAACTACGTTACGCGCCGTTCCCCCAGGCGGCCGCGCTTCTTGCCGAGGCTGATACCCAAGCGGCGGTTCTTGTGGAGCCGCTGGCGAGTCGGCTCGAAATAATCGGGACCGCGGTGCGCCTCGAGAATCTGCACGACGCCTGGCAACGCGCCACTGGGGAACCACGAAGCCCACAGGTCGCCGTGTTTCTTCGTCGCGACAACGAATCGATGTACGAGGCGGCTGTGTTGTTACGAGAGCGGCTCGCCCAAAAAATAGCAGAGATCAACGACGATCCCGCTCGGTTTGCCGCGCGGTATGCCGAGGCCCTTGGGTTTCCCGTCGCGGTCGTCGAGCAGGCGATCGCCAACACCTTGTTTGACGCGGTTGACGAGGCGGCAACGCGCGAAATAGTCGACGCGTACGCCACGCGACTCGGACTGCCCGCGCCGGACGCCTCTTTCTACTTCGGGTCGCAATGAAACGACTGCGACGGGCCGGTCAATACGGTCTCGGGCTCGTCTTATTTCTCGCTGTTTGGTGGGGTGGCAGCAGGATCGTCGGTCCCCGCGTGCTACCCGAACCCCGCGCAGTCGCCCGCTACATCGTTAGCCCCGGGCTGGTCACTGAGTTCTTCGTCGAGACGTCACGTACAATAGCGCGTGGCGCGCTCGGTTTTTTTAGCGCCTGGGTTGTGGCGCTTCCCTCGGGATTTGTCATGGGACGACGACAACCCGCCCGTCGCGTCGGCTTTTTTCCGCTATTCCTGCTCCAGAGCGCACCACCACTATTCTGGATTACACCGCTTGTTTTATGGCTCGGAACAAATGGATCGGTCGCCCCCGCGGTCGCGTTCTTGGTCTCTCTACCGCTTCTCACCGTGCATACCTTTACCGCGATACGCAACATACCGGGTTACGAGTACGATCTCTTTTCGATCTATGCACCGCAGCGCCGCGTGATTGCCCGGGAGTTGTATCTCCCCCGTCTCCTCCCCGCCCTCAAAAGCAACGTTCATTTGGGCCTCCTGGTTGCGATCAAGGTCGCTATGCTCGCCGAGTGGTTCGCCGCCCAAAATGGATTTGGGCGGACAATCCGGATTCACTACCAGTTTTTTGCTATGACCGAGTTTCTCAGTTGGGCGCTGCTGTTCCTTCTCCTGGTCGGCGGTCTTTCGTTAGGTATTCAGGCGGCGCTCGATCGATTTCTCCCCCAGTACCGACCATCCGGCTCAATCGTTCCGGACAGCGGCGCCCACCGAGACGCTCGTCCGCGTACCCTCGGGCCCGCCCGAATCCCAACAGAGGACCGTATAGCGGCACTATCGGTCGACGAGATCGAATTTGGCTACGAGGACAAAGCCCTGTTCAGCGGTCTATCGTTTCGCCTTGAACCGGGAAAGCCGCTCGTCCTGTCCGGGCGATCCGGATGTGGAAAGACGACGCTCTTAAAATGCGCGGCCGGATTACTCAAGCCCTGGACCGGGTCGGTATCCCGCCCTGACACGGTTGGATTCGTTTTTCAAGAGGACGCCCTCCTTGCCCATCGCGACGCGCTGGGAAATGTACTCCTGCCGAGCATGCCCCATCCAAGTTTGGATGCAATTGCCGATGCTCGCGACAGCCTCCTGCTCTGGGGCCTGGCTGACTCCGCCCATCTGTTTCCCCACGAACTTTCCGGTGGGATGCGCAAACGATTGGCGATAGCGCGAGCATGGCATCTCGGCGGACGCGTGATTCTTCTGGATGAGCCCTTTATCAACCTCGATCGTGAGGCCCGCAGCGCTCTATGGGAGCACTTGTTCTTTCGTTTGGCGGAGGACAAGGTTGCGGCGCTTATCGTCACGCACTACCCGGAGGAACTCGCTGCCTACAAAGCGGAACGCTTTACATGGGGGGACCTTGTTGGCACCGGTCACGCGTTGACGGGGTGACCCGACGGACCCACTTGATATGCTGGGACAGGAGTTAAACGTGGGAAAAAGATGTGTGTCGTCGTTAGTGGTTATCCTTGTTGCAATATCGGTCGTCGCACTAGCTCCGCCGGTCTACGCTCAGAATAGCCCCGAGTCCACGCGGATCGGCGTTGGAACCGGTCCCTCGTTTGAGATCGGTGGCTCGATTTTCGCCGACGGCTACGGCGACAAAGGCTGGGAAGAGCTCGAGGAGATTGCGACCGGCGTAGAGATGGCGATTGAGGCCGAGGTCGGCGAGTTTCTGGCGATCGGCCACGTTGAGTTAGCTATCCGGTCAACGGCGGATGGCCAGAGCCGCGATACGGTCTCGGAACTCGGCGAAGCGGTCCTCTTCTGGCAACCAGCGTGGGGCGAGTACATCTTAGGGTTTACCGCCATCGACTGGAGTCCAACGACGTTCTTCTCGCCGACCGACGTCGTTAATCCTCGGTCTCTTACTCGTACCGCCGTCGAGCCGGAAGATCAGTATCTTACCCGTGCGCTCGTTTCCGCCGAGGCCTATGTACTCAACGCGCGTCTCCAGGGATTGGTCCTACCCGCGTGGATAAACGGGTTTCCTGAGGAAGAGCTCCCCGATCCGGCGGAACAACGGCCCGCGGGAGCCGGTCGGATAGTTCTTGATCAACGTCGTTGGAGCGGCGCGCTTGTTGGGTACCTTGGACCGGCGTCCGATTATGGCGTGCTCGCGACGGATTCCAGCGGCGTATTGGAGACGCAAACGCACGTTCATCTTGTACTCGGCGCAAATCTGGAGGCGCGCTTACGCTCGACCGACATAATGTTGGACGCGGCGTGGCGGGCGCCGCTTGAACGTCGTGACTCGCCGTCGACACCGGACAGTCAAATCGAATCGGTCGTGGGTATTCGACCGCGATTTCTCAATCGGATCGATCTGTTTGCCGAATACAGCTTTCTCCACATTATTGACCAGGAGTCGCTTTCCGGCGCCAGTTCCGAGGCGCAAAGACAGACTCGACTCTACTTCGATCAGAGCGAGCAATTTCAGCATCGCCTCGGAACCCGGATCACGATCTCGCTGATACCGGAGCTTTTTGAAGCGCGCGCGAACGTAACCTACAACGCAAGTACCGAAGAATACCTTGTTGTGCCGAGCCTACAAACGCGCCCCGCTGATGGCGTCGCATTTGCGGTCGGCGTTACGATCTTGGATGGCCCGACCGAATCTCTCGCTTCACGGCGAAACGACCGCGTCTCCGGGCTATGGGTAAGGTCACAGATCGCGTTTTAGGGCATCATTACCGGCGTTGAGATTCAAGAAATTCACGAAACGCTTCGTCTTCCGACCGACGCCATTCCTCGAGCGCTCTGTCTTGCTCCTCGCGATAGCGCCGAAACGCCTCTTCCTGGTCCCGACGCGCCTGTTCAAAGTAGGCGTGGATCGCCTCAGGATCAAAAAGGTCGCGCGCTCGATCCGTGGGTGACACCCGTTGCCGATTGGATGGATCAAATTGTCGATCGTCAGCGCTCGATTCGTCGTCGGCGATGATATCGACGTGCGCAGGATCGCTAGATCCCCCGCTCTCGGTAAGCTGCACGGTGGATACCCACGCAAGATCTCCCGGGCCAAAGCGGTTAATCGCCCTGACCGTGTACTGAGCGCTCGCCGTCTGCGGTAGATTGCGGTCGACAAAGAACGAATCCGAACTCGCGCCGACAACGTAGAAAAAACCGTCGGGCGCATAGCGCAGAATTTCGTAGTATTCGGCACCCTCGACCGCGGTCCACGTCAACTCGACGTTGTCATTGACATATAAAGTCGCCAGATCGCGCGGCACACCGGGTTTCTCGTCGAGTTCGGCGCGATAGCCAATCGCGACCGCACTCAAGTCGCTTTCCTCTCGGCCGACGATCGCGGATACCGCATAGAGATACTCGACTCCCGGGAGCGCCCCTTCATCAAGGAAGACCCCCTCGTCACTCTCGCCGAGCAGAGCAAACTGCTCTTCCGCCAGGTCAGCCCGATAGACGCGAAAACGTGTACCTTCGTCGTCCGGTTCAAGCCAACTGACCGCGACAAACTGCGTTGATTCGCCCTCGCCGGCTCGGACGTCTCGCGGTGGAAGCACTTTGTCGACCGTTGCTACCCGGTCCTCGAGAATCCACACCTCGTTGGTCAAGCGTTCGAACGTGTCGTAGTCGATCCACGCAAATCCCTCTTCGCCCCAACGGGTTCCCCACGAGTTGATCAGCTTGTAGGCGTTGCGGTCGTCGTCGTATCCGACGAGGCACATCGCGTGACCGCCAAGATTGGCGGCCCGCTCGTCACGAAAAACGCCGCCTTGATAGTTCATAAACTGGCGATTTACGTTCATTCCAAACAGCACAGGATTACCCGCCGCGAGGTTAACGCGAATCGCTTCGTGTTGATCAACCTCGAGCCGGTAGTACGAACGCGCCCGAAACTCGGTCGCCTCGCGGAATGCGTCGCGACTCGGTTGCCGGTTAAGGTCAGTGGTATACGGCATCGTCTCGAGCGTGGCGACGCCTCGGGTCAGTAGGACTGAGAATAGGTCCGTAAACGATGAGCCCACGTCACGTCCACCGTTTACGAGGTTGTATAGAAACGACGGAGAAAACTGATTTGCCGGATCGTTTTGGTCCCAGCCGTGTTCGATGTGTTCGAGATAGGTTTTCGCGGCATAGGCGACCGACCAGGGTCCGCAGCTCCCGATCATTCCCTGATCACCCGGGACGGGAAACATCGGGCTAAGGTCGACGCCACGTGGTCTTTGAAGATCCCTGCCCGACTCGACGAGCGCGGCCGGCGGTCCCGCGGGCCGCGACACGCTCAGAAGACTATCGGAGGTAATTTCCAATCCGGTAGCAAGATCTTGCCCGAATAAAAGGAGTGGACATCCGAGGATAAAAAGAAGGACAATAAAAGCCGTTCGTCTTCGATTCATATAAAAGATGGTACGTGCCCAGTATCGAGTTGTACAGGGTATCGTGCATCACTCCGGAGGTCGCGGTGGATATTCAGGGACGCCGAGTACTCTTCGTCGATCCGCCCAGCGTCGTCAGAGAGCAAATGATTCAGTTTCTCGTCACCGCCCAGCACGAAGCGGCTATCGTAAAGGATCCTCGACGAATCCTTCCCGTGCTGAGGAAGTTTCCGCGATCGGTTGTCTACTTCAACATAAACTCCAAACTTCCTGCCGGAGCGTTGGAGCAAATCGTTCGCGGCGTGCTCAATACCAAGGACGATCATGGCGCCAACATCGGCGTTCTCAGCTACGATGAAAACCCGGACCTTGCGCGGCATTACCTTATGGATCTCGGCGTTACCTGTGGGTACGTTACTCTCTCGATCGGATTTGAGAAAAGCGCGCGCATTGTTATTAAAGCCCTTGAAGCCGTCGAGGCCAGGGGAAAACGACAGTTTGTTCGCGTTAAGGCGCCGCGCGGCAAGGCCTCCCTCAACGTAGCACTCGATGCCGGACAGGTTTCCGGTGAGATCGTCGACATTAGTATCGCCGGCGTTGCGGCGATTCTCGATGGGGATTACACGGTTGGGACACATTTTGAAAGCGTCCAGTTAAAACTCTGGGGAACGCTTCTCACGGTTACCGCTACGCTCAAAGGTGCGCGGAGCGCGCCGACCGGAACGATCAGCGTATTGATGTTTGAAGAAATTGAAGACAGTACGCGCCGGGGAAAGATCTACGCGTTTATAAAGCGAGTTATGCAGCACGAGGTCGACGAGATCGCCTGATTGGACCTATGAACGGAGTAACATACATCGCTCGATTTCTCATCGGTATTCTTCTCTTTGTTCCGCTCGCGTGGTCGATCAACGCGCAAGACGCGATACCGGGCGAAACGGTTCTCATCGCTCCGGGCTTGGTCCAGACACAGACCTTTGATTCGGCCAATTCACTGGTAGATTTGGTATTCGGCCTTACCTACGTCGACTATACCGATCGACTGTATCTCAATTTTTCGACCCTCCAACAGACGCAGGTTGTCGAACTCGAACCGAGTCGCTATTACCCGATGATCGCTGCGCTGATGGATTACCGCGTGGGCGCGGAAAACGCCCGCGATCACGCGGCGTTGGAGTCGGTCCGTGTCGCGTGGCGAGTCGGCAACGGTTCGGCGGCGGCGATTACAGATGTCGCGGTCCGGTTTTCGCGTAGCCCGCGAGGCGCGGTTTTGGTCCTGCAGTTCGAGTCCGCGGCGGTGCCGTTTCGAGCCGTCTTGTTAGACGCCGATCAGAGGTTACTAGCGCGATGATCGCGGTCCGCCTTGCGATGATCGGGACGATGGTACTCTGGGGCGTATCGTTTGTTCTTTCGAAAATCGTTCTTACCCACCTTACCCCGTTTGCTTACATGGGAATTCGATTCCTCGCCGCGGCACTCGTATTCGCGCTTCTTCTCTTGTGGCGGGGTTTCCCACGGCTTTCCGCTCGCCGCCACATGCTGATAGCGGCAACCGCCCTTGCCGAACCGATATCCTATTTTCTCTTTGAGACCTATGGTCTTATCATGACGTCTGCCACCGTCGCCTCGCTCGTTATCGCGACGATCCCCTTGATGGTGATGGTATTTGCGGGAGTATTTCTTGGTGAACCGATCGCGCCCCTTGCGGTGCTCGCGGTTTTTGTCTCGATCGGCGGGATCGTCCTTCTCGTCTTTGGCGCAGAGCAGATCGCGTCGACCGACGCCGTCGGTTCTCCGGGATTGGGCGTCGTGCTCGTCGCCTGCGCCGTGATTTCGGCAGCGAGTTATATCACGCTGGCGCGCCACATTTCGCAGACCACCGACGCGCTTCATCTGACCGCACTCCAAACCGGCTGGGGTGCCCTGGTCTTTTCGGGCCTTTGGGCGATCGAACCCGCCCAGCAATCGGTTCTGACCGCGCCGCCGATCGTCTGGGGCGCGTTGGCGTTCCTGGTGTTTGGTGCGACAATCGGAGCGTTTCTCCTGTATAACTGGGCGCTCCGCTACGAAACCGCGGGAAAAGCTGCGCTCTACATCAATGCGATTCCAGTTGTGACCGCGGTTACCGCCTGGGCGGTCCTCGGCGAGCGGATGAGCGCTCTTCAGCTCGTCGGAGCGGCGCTGGTTATCGTCTCGGTTCGGATTGCGAGCAAGACGCGAGCCACATGACCGGACACCCGTTTAGCCACTGTCCGCGATGCGGTCACCCCAACCTCAGATTTGACGGCGTTAATCGCTTTAGCTGCGACGCCTGTGGTTTTTTGTTTTTTCAGAATACGGCGGCTGCAGTCGGCGCAATTCTTACGGTCGCCGACGCGGGTAATGTCATCCTGCTTCTGCGGCGCGGCAAGGATCCAGCACGAGGCATGCTCGATTTCCCAGGCGGATTCGTCGATCCAGGAGAGTCACTCGAGGAAGCGTTGGCTCGCGAAATACGCGAGGAAATCGGTATCGAGGCGTCGGATCTCGTTTACTTTACCTCCGCGCCCAATCTATACAGCTATCGTGGTGTGAGTTATACGACCTGTGACGTGGTCTTTACCGGCCGCGTCGCAGCGGTCCCGACCGCATTTGATAAAACTGAGATTGCAGACGTTGTACCGGTGCCGTTGCGCTCCATTGATCTCGAAGAGATAGCGTTTCCATCCCTCCGCGAGGCGATGGCGCTGTTCTTGCGGACCGGCGGACGCTCTCGTATGATACCGGGAAGGAACGATGCGCGCCCTGATCGTTGAAGACGAGCCAATTTTCCGTCTGGATCTCACCCAACGCCTGCACGAGCTCGGTTTTTCTCAGGTAAAAGGAACGGCATACGCCGAGGAAGCCCTCCAATATGCGTCGGGCGGTTCATTAGATCTGATCCTCATGGATATTCGCTTAAAAGGGCCGATGACCGGAATTGAGGCGGCTGAAGCGATTGGACGGGACTACGGGATCCCGATTATCGTCATGAGCGCCTATCAAGTTGATCTGGATGAGCTTAAGAACGTCGTTCCGTCGTTCTGCGGATTTCTCCCTAAACCGATCGACGACAACACGCTCAAAGACTACTGCGAAAAAATCGTTCAACATTGACCTTTTTTCGACTGCGTACTATTTTCCGAATATGGAAACGCGAAAATTTCCGGTCGTGCGTTTGTACCAGGATAAGACAGGCACTTCACATTTTGAGGACGGCGAGATCGAAACCAGCCAAGCCGGACCGATCGGATTTCTGTCTGACTATATCGGCGACGTGACCGTACAGTTTCGCGTGACTGAAGCAGACTACGACTATGACTGGCACCCAACGCCCGCGCGGCAACTCATAGCGATGCTTACCGGAGCAGTTGAGATAACGGCGGGCGACGGCGAGGTGCGTACAATTGGCGCGGGGCAGGTTCTCTTTCTCGAGGACACGGTTCCACCAGGCCACAAAACAAAAAACGTCGGCGAAACTCCTCGTTATTCGGTCTTTATACAGACGGAGGCACCGATACCCTACACTCCCCGGGAGAGCATGTGATGAAACTACAAATCGACTTGAGCGCGATCGAAGGTCCACACGCGGGCCAGGCGGTTACCCAGATTGAGAGCGAAGACGGACACGATCCGCTCGTTATGATTCTTATTCACGGCAGAGGAGCGTCTGCGGAAAGTATTCTGGGTCTCGGATCCCAGCTCAAGATGCGTAGTGGCCGAACCGATCTGCTGCTCGTTGCGCCCCAGGCCGCTGGATCTACGTGGTACCCGTACCGCTTCATCGCACCGACCGAGGAGAATCAGCCGTGGCTCGACAGCGCTCGAGCCGTGATAGAGACGATGATTGCCCAAATTCTTGCGACCGGCGTTCCTACCGAGCGTCTTGTCCTTGCCGGATTCAGCCAGGGTGCCTGCCTCGTCGCCGATGCCGTATCACGGCGTCAGGAACGATTTGGTGGGGCCTTTATTCTCAGCGGAGGACTGATTGGACCGCTGGGAACGGAGTTTGCCGCCACCGGCGCGCTCGACGGTACCCCGGTGTTTGTCGGGTGTAGCGATGTTGACCAGCACATACCGCTCGAGCGCGTTAATGAAACAAGCGCGGTCCTGCGCTCAGTTGGTGCGCGTGTCGACGAACGGATCTATCCGGGCATGCCTCACACCGTTGTCGAGGACGAACTAGAGGCGATGAAGGCGATCCTCGCCGCGATTACCTAAGGCGCGCGCCGTGGTCCATCAGAGTTCCGTCCGCAGAAACTCACGTACGGCAAACCAGGCGTCGGCAGGAGGCCCGGGACGACGAATCGACTCGGGATCGACAAAGGCGTGACCGACGCCGTCGTATATGGAGATCCGGGCGTCGCGATCGGCGAGTAGCGCCTCAAATGTCTCGATGTCTTCGATTGATATCGTTCGATCTTCGGAACCGTATATCCCGAGAAGCGGTGCGTTTAGGCCGAGATTTCCGATATCTTCCGCCTCGGCGATTGGACCGCCCCCGTAGAGAATCACCGTCGCCCCATTGTTTTGCCACCGCGCTCCGGCGAGCATCGCGTGAGTACCGCCGAAGCAGAAACCGACGACGCCGATGCGGTCAACGTCGACATCCGGAATACCGGCGAGGAACGACCGAGCGTCATCGAGGTCGGCCGCGATGCGTCGTTGTGAGTTAGTCGCAATAAGAAACAACGCCCCGGGGACGCTGACCGCCAGGTTTCCGCGTAGCAGGTCGGGGGCAAGAACGACGTAACCTTCGGAAGCCAGATAATCGGCCATGACAACCGTTTCGTTTCCTAGTCCCCACCATTCGTGTAGCAGAAGAACGGCCGGAAAGCGACCATCCGACGAGCGTACTGCCGGCGACGCGGTTCCCGGACCGGTCCCGCCGAGGTATCGAATCGCGTCTTCGGGATAGACGAGATAACCACCGAGTTCACGGCCGTTGCGAGACTGCCAACGAACGTTCCACGAACCCGTGCCCGCTGCGCCTTCGTAGGCGTCCATCACGCCCCAAAGCACAACGACTGCCGTTACCCCGACAAGACCAAGTAAAAGACGACGGAAAACTTTACCCCGTTGACGACTCATATGCTTATACTACTCCGATGTCAGAGGGACGTGGTAGTTTTTCCGGATGAGCAAGGCTCGGGCAGTCGGCATCGGTATCGCGGCGGGAGTCTTAATCGCCGCGTTCGGCGCGACTGAACTCATTCGAAGCGCCTGGCTCGGCCTCGTGGGACCGCGCGACGGCGTGATCTCACCGCCGCTCCTCTTCTCGGCGTATCTCATCCAGACGGTTATTCTCGTGACGCTGATGTTCAGCGCCTACAAAAACGACAACCACGGTATTGCCGCCGCGGCGTGGATTCTGGCAACGTGGGAGGCGATCGCATCGATCCTGCGACGCGATCTCCTTCTCGTAAAACAGAGCTACCCCTTTTTGTACGATCTTACGGTATTTTTGCACGCCGCCGTCGCGGCCGGTCTATTTCTTGCGATGGGCGCTCGGATCTACAAGCGTCGTCGCCAGCAGGAACAACTGCGCCGGCTCGGCGCCCGCGAGAGGCAGCGCAAAACCGGCGCCGTATAACCGGACGCAGCTCTACACCGTCGGAAGACCGGCCAGCGCCATGGAGATCTCTTCCTGTGGATACTCGTACGCGGCAAGTTTCCCCGCTCCAAAGTCGAGATAACTCTGCATGTCGAAGTACCCGTGACCGCAAAGGTTGAAGAGAATCGTCTCCTCCTTACCTTCTTCCTTACAGCGCAACGCTTCGTTAATCGCCCCGAGAATGGCGTGGTTTGCTTCGGGAGCGGGAATGATTCCCTCCGCTTTGGCAAAGTCGATACCGGCCTGAAACGTCTTCATCTGGTCGTAGGCGGTCGGTTCGATAACACCGTCGGCGGTGAGTCGACTTACGAGAGGGGCCATACCGTGATAACGCAACCCACCCGCATGGATCGCCGGCGGAATAAACGTGCTACCGAGAGTGTGCATCATAACGATAGGAGCCAGATGCGCCGTATCGCCGTAGTCGTAATGGTAGCTGCCTTTAGTCAGCGTCGGACACGCCGCCGGCTCGACCGCCACACAACGTACGTCGCGTTCTCCGCGGAGCTTCTTCCCGATAAACGGAAAGGCGATTCCGGCAAAGTTGCTGCCACCGCCGGTCGCGCCGACGATTACGTCGGGATACTCTCCGGCCATCTCCATCTGTTCGATCGCCTCGAGACCGATAACGGTCTGATGCATCAAGACGTGGTTGAGAACCGATCCAAGAGAGTACCGCGCCTCCTCATTAGTCGCGGCGATTTCAACCGCCTCCGAGATGGCGATTCCAAGCGAGCCGTTGGAATCCGGATGCTCGGCCAGGATCGCCCGCCCCGATTGTGTCGAGTCGCTGGGGCTCGGCGTCACCGACGCTCCAAAACTCTCCATCATCGCGCGACGATAGGGCTTGATGTTATAACTGGCGCGGACCATGTAGACCTCAACGTCGAGGCCGAGCATCGCCCCCGCCATCGCCAATGAGCTTCCCCACTGGCCGGCGCCCGTCTCAGTCGTCAGGCGCGTGATCCCTTCCTGTTTGTTGTAGTACGCTTGTGGAACCGCCGTGTTGGGTTTGTGGCTGCCGGTCGGGCTTACGCCTTCATATTTATAAAAGATCTTTGCCGGTGTCCCGAGCATCTGCTCAAGTCGGCGGGCTCGATACAACGGCGTCGGGCGCCACTGCCGATAGATCTGTCTAATCTCTTCCGGAATCTCAAGCTCCTGCTCCTGACTCACCTCTTGCATGATGAGGGCCATCGGAAAGATCACACCAAGATCGTCGGGACCAATCGGTTGCATCGTCCCCGGGTGGAGCGGAGGAGGTAGTGGTTCGGATAGATCTGCCTGGATGTTGTACCAGCGCGTCGGGATGCGATCCTCGGAAAGCATGTACTTGATCTGACTCATGTAACCTCCTGTCGTTGCCAGACGGTAACACATCGAAGTACAAGCGTCAGTAGTACCGATATCGTCGAGTAGCGGTCGAAAAACGACTTTTCGGTCGCAGACCGACATTTTCGTTGCCATTTTACCGACTCTCGTCATACTCTTAGAACATGAAAGAGATCATGCGACACGCTCCGGGCAAGATATATCTCTTGCTTTTGCTTCTCTCGATTGTAGGTTACATCGCCTTCCTGGCGCTCGGCGGAACCGACGCACCGGCAGACGGCGAGCCGATCGTTTTATTCGGGTGGATGACAATGCCCCTTGTATCCGGCGCCCTGTTTGTCATCTTTTGGTTGGTAACTTATATCATCTACTACTTCTTCTTCTGGCCATACCGCTAACACAAGGAGTTTCTATGGCATTCTCGATTTCCGCCCTCAGCATTTTCGGGCTCGTTATCGTCCTCATGGCCGCGTATGGCTATCGTATCTCCGCGAAAACCGCCGAAGACTACATGCTCGGCGGCCGGACGATCGGCGTCGTCGTAATGTTTTTCTTTGTACTTTTCGCGATTTCCTCGGCGTGGACCTTTTACGGATTTCCCGGTCTTCTTTATACCCAAGGACCCGGCTACGTGATGTTTATCTGGGGAAGTGTCGCCGGATTTGCCGGTCTCTACATGTTTCTCGGACCACGTCTTTGGGCGCTCGCCAAGGTAAATCGTTTTTTGAGTCCGGTCGAGGTACTTGCCGAACGGTATCGCTCTCCCGGTTTACGCCTCATCCTCAGCGTCAGTATTCTCGCCTTTATCGTCCCGTATGTCGGCATCCAGCCGCTCGGCGTCGGCGCCGGCTTTGAAGCGCTCACGGGACTCCCGGCGATCTGGGGAGCGATCTACACAACGGTCATCCTTATCGTGCTCGTCATCCTCGGCGGTATGCGTATCGTCGCCTGGGTCAACATATTTCTCGGCGTCGTCTACATGACCGCCCTCCTGGGGAGTCTTCTCTGGGCCGTCGAAGTCCTTTTTCCTGACGGCGGACTCGTCCAGGCCGCGGCGCAACTGGCAATCGAGCGACCGGATATGCTCTCGTCGCCCGGTCCGACCGGTCAATACACGCCGATCGTTCTCGGCGGGACCTTTGTTGTCGGTATTCTGGCCTTTAGCTGGCCACACGTCGCAATTGGATGTATGACCGCTCGCGACAAGTCGCTCTTTAAGTGGTTCCCGCTGTTGATCTTTGTCTTTGGCGGTTTGTTCTTCTATATCATTCCCTTCCTGTGGGGATCACTTGTCGCGCCCGCAGCGATGCCGGTCGCTGAACTCGAGGCGTTGGCAGCCCAGAATGGTGTCGCCCTGCAAACCGAAGCGGATCGTGTTGTCCAGACGATCATTTCGCAGAATCTTCCTCAATGGTTTGGCGTTTTTGTTCTTCTCGGCGTCATAGCCGCCGCCGTCAGTACCGCTGCGGTTCAACTCATGACCTCGAGCGTTATCGTTAGTCGCGACGTAATCCAGGGGCTGTTTCTTCCGAACGCCCGCGACGAGCAGATCACCCGTTGGGCGCGCCTCGCGGTCGTCGGGATTGTCATTCTGAGCCTGATCGTGAGCTTTCTCTATCAGGGCGCGATGGCCCTTTACCTCACGGACGTGAGCGTTCCCGGTTTTGCCCAGTGGGCACCAGCTCTTGTCGGCGGATTGCTCTGGAAGCGCGGTACCAAACAGGGCGCGATAGCCGGCACCGTAGCGGGCGTTGTCTATCTCGTCTTGAGCCTGATCGTCACGGTCGGTGGCGAGCGAATCCTCGTAGTGGGCCATCCGGTAATCGCGAGCCTTCTGGTCAACACGCTCGTTTATATCATTGTGAGCCTGGCAACACCCAAACCCGACGAGGAGATCGAAACGGTATTTTTTGACGAGGTCGAAGCCTACCTGGCCGCCGAGTCAAGTTCCCAATAGGAGTATTGATGTTTGGAAAGAAGAAAGAAGCAAAGTCCGCCGACGCTTCTCCCGCAGTCGGTTCCGCCTCGTCATGGCGGCGAATCGACAACCCCGAGGGCGATCCGGCGGACGTTGTAGCCTACGGTGCGGCGGTCGCGGAAGGACGAATCGCCGGTAAGTACCAGCTGAGTACGATCAAAGTGCCCAAGACGGTGATTATTCAACGGAGCCGCGTACCGGGGATCATCGCCGGCGCGGATGTTACCGTCGACCGAGACGCGGCGCACGAGCAGGGAATCGAGGTCGTACGCACCTCGCGGCAGGGACGCAACTCCGCCCGCGTGGTCGGAACCATCAACCTGAGTGAGTTGACGTCCCGGGCGTCGCGCGACTTTACGGCGGTCGACGTTGATCCGGACGAGCCGGCAGCGTTGATTTACACCTCCGGGACGACGGGGGATCCAAAAGGCGTCACCCTTACCCATCGCAACTTCCACTTTCAGCTCAACACGGTCGTAAAATCGCTTGTTCCATTCTCGAGCGCCGACCGGGTTATGGGCGTTCTACCGATGTACCATATCTTCGGGCTCGCCAACTCAATGGTTGCCGCGATCAACTACGGCGCCTGTGTCGTGATGCTTCCCCAGTACAGCCCGGCAAACCTTCTCTCGGCGATTAAGGAGCACGAGGTGACGATCCTGCCGGCGGTACCGTCGATGTATCAGCACCTCCTGGCGGTCGCCCGCGCGCGCAAAGCGGAAATTCCCAAGAGCTTGCGCAACTGTATTTCCGGCGGTGCGGCGCTTCCTCTGGCGATTCTTAGGTCGTTTTCCGACACCTTTGGCGCTCAGATTCTCGAAGGCTATGGTCTGACCGAGACGACCTCCAGTGTCTGCGCCAACGGTCAGGGCGGCGTTTTTAAAGAAGGAAGTATCGGACCGCCGGCCGAGGGCGTCGAGATGCAGACGCTGGACGACGACGGCAACCCGGTTGCTGACGGCGAGGTCGGCGAGATTGCGATTCGCAGCGACACCGTTTTTGTCGGTTACTGGAAAAACGAGGCGGCGACCGCTGAGGTCAAGACTAGTGATGGCTGGTTTCGGACCGGAGACCTCGGCTACCGTGATTCCGACGGGTATTACTACATCACCGACCGCAAGAAAGACATCATCATCACGGGCGGATACAACGTCAGCCCGCGCGAAATCGAAGAGGTCCTGATGGCCCATCCCAAGATCGCCGACGCGGCGGTTGTCGGTATGGACGGGCGGGCCAATCGACCAGAAACGATAACCGCGTTTATCGTTGCCCATGAGAACGAGACGATCGAGGAACGCGATATTGTCCATCACTGCGAACTGGAACTGGCCGCCTACAAGCGTCCCAAGGTGATCAACATCGTCGCTGCGCTGCCCAAGAGTGCGACCGGCAAGGTCCTTCGTTCGGAACTCCGCGGTGAGCGCGCCGACCGTCGCCTGGTAGAAAAGGATTGAGACATGAGTATGTTTGGTAAGTCGACCGAGGAGATTACCGTTCCAATCGGTCTTGGGAAAACACTTGAAGCGGTGGCGGCAGCGCGAAAAAAGGGCGAGGCGATTCGGCTCGCCGGACGGTCGTGGAGCTATCGCGATCTCGACGAGCAGGTAAACCGCGTTGCCGGCGGGTTGGCATCGCTTGGGATCGGGAGTGGCGATCGGGTAGCGATTATGCTGCCCAATATTCCGGAGTTTATTTTTAGCTTTTTTGGAATCCAAAAACTCGGCGCCGTAGCGGTTCCGTTTAACACGATGTACAAGGGTCGCGAGATCAGCTTTATTCTCCGCGATTCCGGGGCTCGGGCGATTATCTGTTTAAACAGCTTCTCGAATCTGATCAACGAGATAAAAACCGACTGTCCGGATTTGGAGCACGTCATCGTGACCGGTGAACGGACCCTTGTATTCGTCGATCCCGACGCGTCGATCAACATTCAGATGGTCATTGAGACCGCAGATTTTGACGGACCCGACGAGGCATTTCACGCCGTGGGTGAGATTCTGGTGAAGACGTTCCAGCAGTTTGGAGTAAGCGATGCGTGGTACAAGCATCAGGGCGTCGTTCGGGCAAGCGGGAAAAAGCTGGCCGTAATTCTTCTCCGGGAAATCGAAGGCCTCTATATCTTCAACGCGATGACGTACTTACAGCAGATGGACACCGAGTCGCTGTTTAAAGTTATCTATGTACCTCCGGAGATCAAGGAGCGCGCCCTCGAACCGATGACCAGTATCGAGCAAGAGAGCGGTTCGCGCCCATCGTTCGAGGAGTTTCGCGACGCCTTCTCGGCGGTACTCGAAGAGCGACTCGGGATTTCGCTCGAGGACGGTAAACTCACAAGAGACGAGATTCTCGCCTACGAGAAGAACCGCGCGCTCGCCCGACGGACGACATAGCTCAACTCGGAAAGCGTCTAAATATCTATCGGCGCGCCTTGGGCGCCAAGCGACTCGTATGCCGCGAGGACAAGACGGAGATTATGAATCGCGTCACGTATACGCATCGGCTTCTTGTTGCGGATTGAATCGGCGTGCTCCTCGATGACCGCGCGATAGATGTTCCGGACCGGCTCTTCCGGCGTTACCTCGACTCGTCGATCCCGGGTCTCGAGTTCGAGGCGCTGCTGGAACGGCTCGTCCGCGTGGCCGGAGAGTTGGAACAAGGTACCGTAGCTCCGCAGCACAGCTTCGCTACCATACGCTTCAAATCCGAGGTTGAGTATGGTCCCGAGCACGCCGCCTCGTCCGGCATTAAACGACACCCGGATACTCCCACGTAGTCCGCTTGCCGTCGTAAACGAAATTACCGCGCCGTTCTCAACGACGATGTCGAGCACACGAGGTTCTGCAACTGCCGTAATCGAGACGATCTCCTGTCCCGACAAAAACTCAGCCATATACAGGCAGTGACTTCCGACGTCGCCGATCGGCCCACCGCGTTCCTGCGGCTGAGAACAGCGCCAGCTCGACGCCTCCTCCACGGTCGATCCGTAGAGAAACTCCAGATGAAGCACGAGGTCGCCGAGAACTCCGATCGCCCCGTCACGAATCGCGTTTTGTGCGGCTCGATTAAAGACGTTGTGAACCATCATGTGGTTGACGGTAACACTGAGGTTCTTTTTCCGGGCGATTTGGTCGAGCTCCTCTGCGGCGGCTATATCGGTTGTGATCGGCTTCTCGATAATGCAGTGTTTACCGGCCGCGAGCGCGTCGCGAGCATGCATAAAATGAAGGGAGTTCGGCGAGGTGACAAATACGGCATCAAGCCCCGGATACGCAAGAAGCGCCTCGACCGACGCGCACCATTCCAGCCCCAGCTCCTCCGCCTGAGGACGAAACCGACCGCTTGGACTCGTCGCGGCGACAAGCTCAACCCCGTGGGTCGCGGAGAATCGGCTGCGGTCGAGACCAAAGCCCTCTTTGGCGATTCGATTAAGCGCGATCCCGCCAAAGCCGATGATTCCATAGCGTAACGAGGTCATGACAGATAAAAATCCGCAACCTTTGCAAACGCGTCGATGTACGCACGCATGTGGCGCTCTTCATACACGGGGTGGGTAAACATCGAGATCGTCCGCGCCGATAGCCAACGAGCTGTGTCGCAGACGATCGCCCCGTAATCGATTTGCCGTGCCGCGGGATCGTTAAACGGGTAGTTCCGCGTTCCAAATCCTTTCTGCTCGACAAACGCCTGTTCGAGGTACATCTCAGGCCAAAGAACGCGATACGCGGGCACACCCTCGACCTCCATCGCGGCGACAAACTCAACGGTATCACATCCGAGACGATCCACGTCGATGACAAATGGTGCCCACCAGTAGGAGTTTTCGCGCTCCGGGGTGTCGAGAGGAACGTGAAGGACCGCTGGATGATTTTGCAGTCCCTCGATGAGCATCCGCCCGTTTTGTCGACGACGGGGAAGATTCCACTCATCAAATCTGCCGAGCTCGGTAAGCCCAATCTGCGATTGCATCTCGGTCATCCGATAGTTAAATCCAACTCGCCGATGGATATACATAAGCTTTGCTTCCATCTCGAGTAGTCGGAGTCGCTCGCGTACGTCGTATCCATGGTCGCGAAAAGAACGACACTCCCAGGCAAGTTCCTCGTCGTCGGTAACGACCATACCTCCCTCACCGCCGGTCGTAAAATGCTTGCTCTGGCAGAAACTGAAACATCCGGCGTTCCCGATCGTGCCCACTTTCTTACCTTTGTAGGTGCCGCCAAAGCACTCGGCACAATCCTCGATCACGACGAGCTGGTGTCGCCGGGCGATCTCCATGATCGGATCCATGTCTGCGACCACGCCGTAGAGGTGGACGACGATGATTCCTCGCGTTTTTTTGGTTATCGCCGATTCGATGGCGGTCGGATCGATCGTGTGGTCAACCGTGACGTCCACAAACACCGGTAGCGCGCCCGCTTGGAGGATGCAGAACGCCGAGGCGATAAACGAATACGAAGGACATATAACCTCGTCGCCGGGTCCGATCTCGAGAGAGGAGACCGCCGTATGAAGCGCGCTCGTCCCGTTGGTCGTACTGATCGCATACCGCGTACCGTTCCACCTGGCCCACGCTTCCTCAAATCGCGTTCCGACATCGCCGGTCCAGTAGTTCACCCGTCCATTTCTGAGCGGATCGATAGCGTGCTCGAGCGTCTCCTCGGAAAACGCGGGCCACATGGGAAACGGATCAGAAAAAACGGGAGTGCCCCCATCTCGCGCCAACATTCTTACGCCTCCTCCTTGCTATGATATGACTGCACTAGCGTAGAACCGCTTATTCGATCCGTCAATTAAATGTCGATAGCGCATCACTTGAGAAGCGAGTACGATATTCCTGTATGGACTCTCGCGAGAATCTCTTACGGGCGTTACGATTTGACCATCCCGATCGGGTACCGGTTGTGTTCCACGTAAACGACTCATGTTGGGAGCACTACAACCGCGAGGAACTGTATGGGCTGATGGTACGTCACGCGGCATTGTTCCCGGATCTTGAGCCGTACGAAGAAACGGCATTTCCCGAATACCCCGAGTACGCGCGAGCGGACCAGGCATTTGTCGATCCCTGGGGATGTCGTTGGGAGACCTCGATGAACGGCATCATCGGAGCGGTAACGCGGCACCCGCTCTCTGACTGGGACGCACTGCCGTCATTTGTACCTCCAGACCCTGAATACACCACGCATTGGTCTCCGATCGATTGGAAGCAAGCCGCGGAGAGTCAAAGTTCGGTCGGCTTTTTTTCCCAGCTCACGAGTGCCGACATCGGGCACGGTCATACCTTTCTCAAGATGATCGATATTCGCGGCTACGAGGCAGCGATACTCGACATGGCCGACGACGATTCGCGCATACGGCAACTTATCGAGATGATAACCGAGTTTAACTACGGGCTTGTCTCGCGCTACGTCGACCGGGTTGGAGTGGAGCTCCTCGGTTATGCGGAGGACCTTGGTATGCAAATTGGGCCGATGCTCTCTCCGGATCAGTTTCGTCGGTACATCAAACCCGCCTACGAACAGATAATGCGCCCGACGCAACGGGCTGACGCGATTGTACACATGCACACCGACGGCGATATTCGCAGCTTGGCCGGAGACCTCCTGGAAATCGGAATCGACGCCCTCAACATCCAGGATCTGGTCAACGGTATCGAGTGGATTCGCGACAACTTGCGTGGGAAGGTATGTATCGACCTCGACATCGATCGGCAAAATACAACGGTCACGGGAACGCCGGACGAGGTCGACGCGCTCGTCGCGTATGAGATCGCCCGACTCGGCGACTCCGCGGGTGGACTCCTATTAATATACGGCTTGTATCCGGGTGTGCCGCTAAAAAACGCGGAAACGTTGATGGAATCACTTATTCGTCGCACCGAGATCAAGCGCGACTAGGCGGCGTTCACTCACCGACGCCCGATCGCCTTGAGACAGGTGACCTTGCTCGGCGTTTCGACTACCATCTCGACACATGCACCGCGAGTATCTGGAAGCAAAACGCTCTCTCGACGATAGATCGCTCAACAGATCGGTCTGGGAGACGCTCGTGACCGAGGTGCGGAATCTTCCGTCTCGTGAACAGCTGGCGATCGCCGAGATCGGCGCGGGAACCGGAACGATGATCGATCGACTCCGTGAATGGGAGTTCTTTTCCCAGGTGCTTGGCGGAAAACGCGTAAGCTATGACGCGTGGGAAACAAACGAGGCGACCGCTGCGTTTCTCGAGAAACGACTTGTTTCCGCGCCTGAGATCGCCTCCGCTCGTGTTCATCGAGAGGATGTCCGTCATACAAAAGTTGACCGACGGTTCGACCTTGTAATCGCCCACGCCGTTCTGGACCTTTTTGATCCTGCCGACTGTGTCGCGACGATCCAAAGCCTGACCGCCCCCGGTGCGTTGATCTACGGCTCAATTGTCTTTGACGGAGCGACCTCCTTTGAACCGGAGTTTGGCGCAGACGAGGAGGTCGTTCGGCTTTATCACGCTTCAATGCGCGGCGGATTTGCGCGAAGGCAGTTGACCGCCTTACACAACGCGGGATTTTCGATCAGCGCGGTCGGCGCGTCGGATTGGGTTATCCCGCCGCGTCGCGATGGAGCCTCCTCGGCCGACACGGTCGTGTTGTCGACGGTTCTCGATATGTTCGAATCGGCAGTGGGGAGCCAGATAGAGGACGGGGCTACTCTTGCACGGGCCGACCTGGACCGTTGGTTGGCCGATCGGCGGAAACGCGCCCGGGCGGGCTCGCTCTTGTTCATCGCCCACCAACTCGATTTTGTCGTACGCAGATGAGATTTGATCGGGCCTACCACCGGTGGAACGTGACGCACGCGATCGTTCTCAGCGCAACAGCGCTCATGGCGCTTCTGGTGGGTCCTTTGATTTGGAGTGTTGCCGGGCTGTGGACAACGACAGCGATTCTGATTCTCTATCTCCTCGGTCGACGATTACTCGCCGAAGGTACCGGCGCCGTTCTCCCCAACATGCTTACCGCCGTTCGCGCGATGACGGCGACGGTGCTGTTTTTTGGTGTGGCCATTTCTTCTTATTTTGACCTGAGTATAGACGACCCGGCGACGTGGGCGATCGCAGCGGCACTGCTCGCGATCGAGTTGACCGACTTTTTCGACGGCCGGATTGCGCGCCGCAGGGGGACCTGTCGTTTTGGTTCGACCTGGGACATGGAATGCGATGCGGTGTTCACGCTTGCGCTCGCCGCAACCGTCAAGCATATCTACACGGTCGGAGCGTACGTACTTCTTATCGGCGCCATGCGCTATCTCTACGTCCTGTTGTGGCGCTACGACGGTGATCCGCCGGTATGTCCAAGAGTCTACAAGCTATATGCCAAGACAACAGCCGCGACGATCGTCGTAGTCATGATCGCCTCACTTGCGCCGATATGGGCTCCTCGCGCCAGAACGACGATGCTTCTCGCTGTGCTCGGGATGCAGGTCCTATCGTTTGGATGGGATATCGTCCTGCAACGACGCGTCTGACCAGAACGTCTCAGATCGAGTCTTTTATCTCCGCGGCAACTCTCCCAACCGGAGAATCGGGATCGATCGCCACGGCACGTTCCAGAAAGTTACGGGCCGCGGGTAGAGATCCAGCGCCCTGGGTGGCGATAGCCATTAAGAGGTATGCCATTTGACGTTCTTCTTCGTTTGGCGCGCCGATCGACTCGTATGCCTGGAGTACATCGAGGGCGTCCTGATAGGCCATTCCGTCGATCAGGACCTGTGAAAGCGCAAAGACATGATCGTCATAGTACGCGGCGGCGGGATCGGGAGCAGTCGCCGAGAGAAAATCGAGCGCCTCGCCGGGCCGCCCATCGAGGTAGGAGACGTAGCCGAGATAAAACTCAATCGTCGGTAACTGGGAGAGATCGGCAAAATCGTAGGCATCGAGGAGAGCGAGGTACGCGTCCTCATAGGCGCCTTCGGCAAGCGCAGCGATACCCTCCTCGACCAGCTCATCGACACTTTCGCCGCCGGTCCAGGTCATCACGTCTTGATCGACCGCCTCGCTGGCGCGGACGCCCGCCACTACCGTGTCGCGCGTTTCCTCGTCGGTGGCGATTCGCCGGACACGTTCGCGGATTAACGATCCGACGTTGCTCCGATTGGGCGGCGGGGCTTCGCCGAGTACGGTCGCCATATCGTAGGTACCCGACCGGGCGAGAAGGACGGTTCGATTTGTGACCCGCAGCTCGACAATTGCCTCGTTGCCGAGACGAACGGTGGCCGAACCGGCGATAGAATCACCGATCCCAACCTCGTGCCAACTCCCGTCCTCACGGACCTCGACCGTTCCTTCGAGGTATTCAACGAGAACGCTCTGAGCCGGCAGCCATACGCCACAGAGTACAAAAAGCAACAGAAGGTACGTCCTACGCATGCACGTTCTCCACGCCGCCAGTATATAACAGCGTTGTTTCGAATAACAGGGAGACCGGAAACCCCAGGTCAAAGCGCGCGACCACCACGACCACCACGACCACCACGACCACCACGACCACCGCGACCACCGCGACCACCGCGACCACCGCGACCAAAAACGCGTAAAACGGCGGTAAAAATAGTTAGATTATTAGAAAAATACCAAATACAATTGGAAATAGATGAAGAGAGCGACGAAAACAGAAGTACTGATCGAGGTGTCCTGTGCGTTCCGGTAAAACGGAGTTAGAACCGCGATACCGTACCTGAACTATTTGTGTCGCGGCGACATGGAACGACGCCCGACGATCGCGAGGAGTGTGAACATGAGCCGAGTTTTGCTCGATTGCCTCGGTGATCCGTGTCCCGTCCCGCTGGTACGAGCGCAACAAGCGCTGGAAAACCTTGTGATTGGCGACGTTCTGCTCGTATCTACGGACCACTCATGTGCTATGAAAAACATTCCGGAATGGGCACGGGAGGAGGGACACACGGTCGAGGTTGAAGAAATACTGTCCGGTCGGTGGACGATCCAAATCCAAAAAGAAGGCGCGCTCGCGGGCGAACGCTCGGTCGATCACTGGTAAAAACTTCTCCGACGTTTTCCGCGCTGGTCATTCCGTCGCGCTATCGTGGTTCTCGACGGAGATCGTTGGCGCCGCGACGATAGCTGCCGGAGTTCGTCCGCTTAAGTAGTCGACGACCGCCTTTGCCGATAACTCGCGCATCGCTGCCTTTCCATTGTCGGTATCGCTACCGACGTGGGGACTGACGACGATGTTGAGCCCGGTGAGCGGCAGATCTGACTCGGTCCACGGATCGTCCATGCCATACCCCCAGAGTCGACCCTCGGCGACTGCGCTCCAGGCGGCGCGGTTGTCGACAAAGATCGACCGTGCACAGTTCACCAGGGTTGTCGTCGATTTCATGTACTCGATCATTTCTTTTCCGATAATCTCTCGGGACCCGGCGGCGTGAAGCGTGATAAAATCGGCCTCCCGACAGAGCTCCCTAAGCTCAACGTACCTTACTCCGTTATCTTTACCCCATCGGTCGTCGGGATAAGGATCCGTGGCGACGATCAAGGGATTAAAACCACTCAGCAGCGAGGCGACCGTACGACCGATCGCGCCGGTTCCGACGATTCCGAGCGTTTTGCCACTTACGTCAAGCCGCGATGGGCCGTCCTTGGTTAGGCCGGCGGCAGCTCGTTCGTGATGGGGCAAGCGGCGTCCGGCAATAGCGAGAAGCGTAGCCACCGACCACTCCGCCGTTGGAACGGAATTTGCCCCGGGTGTATTGCATACCGTCACGCCGGATCTTACGGCCGCGCCAACGTCGACCGCGTCATATCCGACGCCATAGCGCGCGACCAACTCGAGCGTGCCGCCCGCGTTTACACCAACTGACGCGAGGAGTTCGGCATCATAGGTTTCCAAATCGGCGATGACCGCCACAACCCCGTCGAGCTCGGACGCGGTCATAGGAGTCCCCGGATCGCGGTCGCAGCGGAACTCGACCTCGACCGGATTGTCGTCACGATCGGCAAGAGACGAAAGTAACGCTCGCCCGGTGTGTTCGTTTTGCGGGTGGGTGGCGAGATCATCCAGAAACGACGTTGCGAAGACGACTACTTTATTTTTCGGCATAGATTCCCCCACGATCGATCGCTCCATAGTCACCTATTTGGATGACTCGACGCAATCGAACACCAACTCGTCGGCGGCCAGCCCGAGATCAACCTGATGGTCGTCACCGTCCACTCGTGTCGCTGTGACACGAAGCCGCTCGATATTGCGGCGTCGCCATGCCGTGGCCTTTTTCCAATCGCGAAATCGATCGTTGGAGACGATAAGCGCATTCTCGCGGCACGCCTCATCGAGGATAAGCGGATCGGCAGGCATCCCGCCGTCAGCCTCCGTGAACCGGGAAAGGCGAGCGGTAAGACGATCGATCCCGGAGACCGAGTAGCGCAAGTTTGCGTCGGCAATACCAATTACGGTTGAGATTCCAAGATGCTCTAGGGTTCTCAACAACGGATCAAAGTCCGCGGTGTCGGCCGCGCCGATCGTCCAGGCAAGATTGCTCAAGTCCAAAACAGCGCGGCAGCGCTCGACGGGTAAAAATCGTCGGCGCCACCACTCTCCGGTGCGATCCGGAAATACGAGGAGGCGCAACTCGGGATCACCGGCGACGGCGCGACTAAAGAGCTCTCGATCGTGGAGCGCGGGATCGTCGCAATTACGCCGCAACGTAACGAGGCGGAGACGGGTCCCCGGTGCGCGGCGCTCGACGAGCGTGCGGAGCTCGACGCTCACATTCCGAGGGCGCGTTCGATCTCGCGCACGACCTGCGGATCCTCGGGCTCGGTCCGGCTACCAAAACGGGCGACGACGCTCCCGTTTCGGTCAACGACAAACTTGGTAAAGTTCCAACCTATAGGGCCGCCGAACTCCCCGTTTTGGTCGTGAGACGTCAGGAACTGATAGAGCGGATGGGCTTCGTCCCCAGTGACGTCAATCTTTGAGAACATCGGAAAGGTCACACCGTACTCTTCGGTGCAAAACCCGAGTATGTCCGCATCGGACTCAAACTCCTGATTGGCAAAGTTGTCGGATGGAAATCCAAGTACGACAAATCCTCGGTCTCGATAGCGATCGTAAAGCGTCTGGAGACCCTCGAATTGATAGGTAAATCCGCATTTGCTCGCGGTGTTGACGATGAGGAGAACCTCGCCACGATAGCTTTCGAGCGCGGTTTCGCTTCCAAAGATGTCGCGCGCAACAAAATCAAGAACGGATTGAGCCGATACCGTGGCGGCGGCCAGCATTAAAAACAAAAACAGCAAACGCACCCGTTTCATCTCGCGTACTATACCGCCTCACCGAGACGCTGCCAATCGGTGGACGCCGTTGGGTGGCGGCAATATATTTGCAGTTACAGGAGTATGCGGGATGAAACGGATAGGTCTCGGTCTAACAGCGGCGACGGCTTTCCTTTTCGCGATCGGATCGCTCGTCTACGGCGGCGGATTGCAGGAGGCCGATGAGTCAGACGGTGTGGCCCTTTCGAGCCCCGCCCCCGTACCCCTCACGGACCTTCCGCCGGAGTACCTTAATCAGGAGCCTCCGGGATCCGCTCGCGGGCAGTTTAGCACCGATTTTGACCGGGCAACCGTATCGTTCGCCGATATCATCTCCGGCGGGCCCCCTAAAGACGGGATTCCGTCGATTGACCTGCCACGCTTTGACTCGGTTGGGCTGGCGGAAACCTGGATAGAACCCCAAGAGGCGGTCCTTGTGTATTCGCACAACGACGAAACCCATTTCTATCCGCTCCAAGTCTTGATGTGGCACGAGATAGTCAACGACACCGTGGGCGGTCGACCGGTGGCGATAACCTATTGTCCCCTGTGTAACACCGGAGTTGGATTTGATCGGCAATTAGACGGTCTCGTCCTCGACTTTGGTACGACCGGACGCTTGCGGTTCTCAAATCTCATCATGTACGACCGGCAATCCGAGACCTGGTGGCAACAGGCCTCCGGCGAGGCGATCGCCGGGGCATGGGCGGGACTCCGACTCGAAATGGTGCCGGTACAGATCGCGCCGTTTGGCGAGGCGGCTCAGCAGTGGCCGGAGGCGCGCGTCCTCAATCGAGATACCGGCTTTAGTCGTTCATACGGCCGAAATCCGTACGTTGGCTACGACAGTTCCACACGACCGTTTTTATTTCGCGGTCCGGAAATCAACGGCGAGTTCCGGCTTCTCGATCGTGCAATCGTCGTCGAATACGCCGGAGAAGAAGAATCGATCGCCTACCCCGTTTTGCGGGAAGAGCGCGTCTACCCGATTACTCTCGGTGGCGAGCGCATATACGTCACCTGGCATCCTGGTACCGCAAGTGCATTATCGGCGGAAACGGTCGCCGGGGGACGTGACGTAGGATCCGCCAACGCTTACTTTGCGCGAACGACGGCAGGCGATTCGGTTGAGTTATACGTCGATGCCGAGGGAGTCATCCGCGACCGGGAGAATGGAGAGTCCTGGAACGAGCTCGGTTTTTCCGAGAGTTCCCGGCGACTCGAACCGGCGACTGCGGTGCAGCATTTCTGGTTTTCGGCTCAATCGTTCTAGATCATCCTCGTCCCGGATCACCTTTGGCGATCACCGGGCGCCGGCGAAAAACTGCTCGACATCCTTGTCTTTGAAAAACGAGGAGTAGAGCTTATCGCAGCCACGGATGTGGTTTGTCACCCAATCCCGGAGAAACTCCATCACCTCCATCGCGACGAGCGCTTTACCGTCGTCCAGATCGCGTCGTAACTCCATCGCTTTTTCAACGAGAATTCGATGCTGATCTACGTGGTGGGTGCAGTCGGGGTACGCAAAATGCTCAAACGCCCGTTGCTCGGCGCCAAAATGATAGCTTGTATACTCCAAAAGCTCGTCAAATACATTACCGAGAATCTCTTTGCTCTCCCCGGCCTGCATCGCCTTGTACAGCTTGTCGATCAGCGCAAACAAACGTTGGTGGTGCCCATCAAACGTTTCGACGTTGACGGCCATTGCCGGCGTCCAACGAACAAAGTTCCCCGTTTGAAATCCGGTGAGTATCTCCACGATCGAGTGCGAGGCGGTGAGCAGCTCCTCAAAATGATCCTCGATATCGAGGCAACCATTCGATTCGGTTCGCATACAGGAAAAAATACTTGCGACGACTTCGTGGAGACGCTTGTGAGTATCGTAGAGTCGTTTGTACGTCTCGGGATTCTGGATCACTCGTTTTCCGTCCGTCGAGAGCCAGATCCCCAGGTCGGTCGCCCGGTGGTCAACCATGTCAAAGCCGTCGAGCGACGCTTTTCCGTCAATGACCGCCCGGGCCCGACTGATCCACGCCATGTGTCGAAGGATAACGTTGGAGAGCTCCAAGCGCTCGCGTCCTTCACGCTCTTCGTTGTCATCGTTCCGGCGGTACTCCTCGATACGACGGAGTAAGTCCGAGACCTTTTCGTTGTTCTCGACGCTGAGACCGTTGATTCGATCGGTCGCAAGGTTGACCTCCGCCGCGGCTTCGCGAATCCGAACCATCGCTTCGGTAGTCGTGCGCGCCGTCTCCCGCGTCGAGGTGAGAACTTTGGTAACCTCCCCGGCGCCGATCCGCATCTCCTGTGCGCTCCCGACGATCTCCGCCGATATCCCGCGAAGTGATTCGGTGGCGCTGACAACCTCGTTGGCGCCGAGGTTCAACTCCGCCGTACTCGCGTTGATCTCAGCAAACGCGTCGGCAACGGTCTGGGCGCCATCTTCGATCGATCGAAACGCGGCGCCGGTTTGCACGCTCGCGTCCTGCGCTTCAGAGATCGTCGTCGTGAGTGATTGGAGTGTACGTGAGATTTCTCCGGCATTCTTGGCGGTATTCTCCGCAAGTTGACGAATCTCACCGGCAACTACGGCAAAACCGCGACCGGCCTCACCGGCGTGAGCTGCCTCAATTGCGGCGTTCATCGCCAAAAGATTAGTACGCGCGGCGATGTCGTTGATAACTTCGATCATCGTGTTTATCCCGGAGACTCCCTCAGTCACCGCGCCGATGACCGTTTCGGTCGTTTTAACCTTTCCGCTTCCGGACTCCGTGAGCTTTCGAAGGTTTTCCGCTGCTTCGCGTTTGTTCTGGGCGACAGCCGCCACACTCTCGATCGACGCCGACATTTGCTCGATCGCGGCGGCGCTTTGATCGACAACGGAGTCTTGCTTCTGAATTCGGTCGACCAAACTCTCCACGGCCGCCAGGATCTCTTCCATCGCGCCGGCGCCATCGGAGACTTGCCCCGCGAGTTGATCAACGCGCTCCTTTGCTCCGCCGGTCTGCGACGAGATCCGCGCGGTTGAGGCAAGCGTCTCACCAACCTGGATAGCAAGCTTGCGCGAAACCGCCTCGCTTTCGGAGGTTGCGCTTCGCAATCCGTTCATTAGCTGCGCGATGCGCTCCGAGTCGGCCCCGATGATCTCCACGAGACGTTCGACAGGTCGGCCTTTTGCATTCGAGGCGCCGTCTTCGGCGTTACCGAGGAGCGCGGCGGCAACTACGGCGAAGCGGAGCCGAACCGCACGCAGGGTTAATACTACTGTCACCACAAATGCGAGCAGAGTTATCACGTGTATGACCTGGAAAGCATTTGGAGTGAGAGTTACTAAGACAGACGCTTGCCGAGCAAAAGTCGTAATGAGCATTCCAAGGACGGTCACAATCGCCGCAGCCACGGCAAGTCGCTCGGCCATTGGAGAATTCGGGTGGTTCATGCCTATATCGTAAAATTCAACCCGATCGAATGCAACTCATGGTGGACGTTGACGATAGCGTCGTCGGGAATCGGTCCGAAAATATGCGGGAACGTTTCGCCCTCCCCGAGAAGATCCTCGTCCCTAACTTCGGCACCGGTTCTCTCCGGAGCGATCTCCAACGCCACGACATCAAGGACCCCGTTAAAGTAACGCTCGATCACGCCGGGAATCTGATGCGCGTACGCAGCATGGATAAAACCGATATCCGCCAAAGAAGGATCGACATACGCTGATCCGTCGTAGGTTTCCCAACGGTCTACCGAGCAGAGGTGGTATACGTGCCCCGGTCGTTTGGCGAGTAGGCTATCCCATTCGACGGAATCGAGCGTGACAAGTCCGGTTGGGGGTAGTCGCCGGGCCAGTTCACGCCAGCGATCATCGGATTTTGTGAGCGAGGCAAGAAGGTCGCGAGCGCGCTCGACCCGCCCCGCGGCGGCGTATGACAGCGCCTCCCAGAAACGGATCTCGACAAGTTCGGGAGCTAGTTGGCGGGCGCGATCGTAAACCCGAGTCGCTTCATCGCCCGCACAAGTCGTCAAGAGCGTCTCCGCCTCGTCGGCGACGCGATACGCGGCCGCAAGCCGATATAGCCGACGAAGTTCGACGAGCGGCGAATCGTTGTCGTCGACACGAATGTCGAGGGGATACGCCTCGGCGGCCGTCGAATTGCCGTCGATCGCCACAATTTTCATGGCGGCGGATTGCATACCGCGAATATCACCGCCGGCCTCCTCCGCGGCTTCCAGAGCGGCGAGAACTCGGTCGCCGACGGGCAATCCGGCATTTGTAAGCAAGGCGGAGCACATCATTTGAGGTACCCGCGAATCGGCCATCATGTTTGCCAGAACGACAAAGTCGGCATCCTTTGCGTGTCCCGCCCAAGAAATACAGCGCGCGCCCGTGTGAACGGCGATTGAGCCGTCGATATCTATCACGGCTCCCTGCCGAAAGTACTCGTCGGGATCATCGGCGACGAGCCGCGATAGCGTTTCTTCGGCGCTGAGGCCGTCCGCGAGGAGGGCGAGACCACGGGGACCCCACTCGAGATTGACCAAAGCCTGGGTCAAAACGACTCCGCGTCCGGGAGACGTCCAGGGAACGACCGCACCGACGGCAAACGCGTGGGATTGAACGCCCACACCGATCACGCCGTTGGTTCGGTCGATCACCGCGAGCGAGTAGGTAGCCGTTAATCTGGATCGATCTATCATAACGTCCATACTAGCGTAGATCGCCCTTTTCCAATACCAAAAAAGTGGATACCCTGAGATTGATGAAACGGACAATGTTGGTCGGAGTCTGCCTGTTTTTTTGGGTGCTGGGAGGACTCCCTGCGCAAAGCGGTATCTCTGTGGTTCCCTCACCGAACGGCGCGCCACTGGATGGTGAGTCGACGGTTGTACTTTTCTTTAGCGACAGTTGCCCGCATTGCCACAACTTGATGCGGTGGGTCGATCGAATTGAGACCGATTTTCCCGGCGTTGGATTTGTCGAGTACGAAGTGGACGAACAGGATATTCGCGCCAATAAGGACTATTTTGTCGCCGTCATGGAGGCGCTGAACTCCTCCACCCGCGGATGGCCGCGGACGGTTATCGGTGACCGCGTATTTATCGGATTTGTACCGCGCGATGGAGAGCTCGTTTACAACGAGGAGTACGCCGGTTGGATCGGCTACCAAAACCAGTTATACCAGGCGATTGCCGGACTCGACGGCGCCCAGTAATTTCGATCGTGGCCGCCACGATCCGATCGATCTTTTTCTCCTTCCTAAGCGTATTTTTTCTCTTTGCTGTAATTGGATGTCGTACGGGTGAACCGGCGAACGCCGCGACGGCTCATTCGCTTCGTTTTGCGGTCGGTCTTGAGTCACAACGTTCCCTTGTCTCCTCGCTCACTGATGAGATCGTTATCGTCGCCCTCCCGTTGGGAGCGGATCCACATATTTGGCGTCCGGCGCGCGAAACGATCGACCTCATCGCCGCGACCGATGTCTACCTCGCAAGCGGATTGCCGTTTGAAGATCTGCTCGCGCGCCGCCTCCGCGAGATCGAAGCGCCAACGGAAATCGTCGATATCCGCGTCGGAATGGATTGGCGACCGGCACCCGACTTGCCGACAGAAGATCTCGTGAGACTAAAAAGTGGTGAGGGGGAACGACCGGACGAGGCGGAGGAAGCACCTCGATCCGGGCGCGATCCGAATGTATGGTTCGGTTTTGACGAAGCGCGGCACTTGATTCGCGTCGCTGCTACCGAGTCGATCTCCCGAGAGCCCAATCGCGCGTCGCTGTACCTCGCGAGAATGGATGCCGCGATCGAGCGCGTAAACGCGACCGAGACCGAGGTGCAAACGCGACTCGAGGCGTATGGCGGCGCAACGACGCGCCTCAGCGATCCAATTCTGGGTTACTTTCTCGATGATGTTGGAATCGTCCAGGAGGAGGCATTTGACCCCCGGACCGCCGGAACCGCAATGTCGGAACTAACGGGAGCCGAACCGGAGACGAGTTTGTCCCTCATTGTGATCGCCGGCCCGGATGGCCGTACATCGGCTCGCGGAGCCGTCGTTGGCCGAGATCGCTCGGAGCGCATCGTCTATCTGGACCCGTGGCGCGGCACGTGGCGGGGCGTGGTGGCAAACATCACCGCAGCATTGGAGACGAGCTTGGAGCCTGCCATCGGTACTGGTCCCTTGGTCGAGTGATCGCTACACTTCTCCCGTGAGCGCTTATGCCACGACCGGTCTTCCCGCCCTCGATGCTTTGCTCGGCGGTCTTACCCGCGGTGACAACATCGTCTGGCGTGTCGACACACTCGCCGAGTATCACGACTTCTGTCACGCCGCGGTCGCCAGTGAACGGCAAATCGCTCCGGTTTTTTACCTGCGTTTTGCCGGACATCCGGCTATTTTCTCGGCCGCCGAGCGCGATCGACACGAAATTCGTCAAATCGACGTCCCTCTTAGCCGTGGATTCGAATACTTTATCACGACAATTCACCACCATATCCACCGGGCCGGTGACGCGGCATTGCTGATTTTTGACTCGCTATCTGACCTGAGCAGGTCGTTTTATTCGGACAGGATGATCGGTAACTTTTTCCAGCTTACCTGTCCACTAATTTACGAGACCGGGAGCTTCGCCTATTTTTCGATCGGTCGGTTTATTCACTCATACCACACGATCGATCCGATAAAACGGACGACGCAAATCCTCATCGACGTTTACTCCTCCGACGGATCGGTCTATGTTCAGCCGATCAAAATCGCCAATCGGACGGTGGCCGAGTTCTCTTTTTTTCGCTGGGAGAGTGCCGAACGCTTTGAGCCGATCGCCGCAAGTGCCCGGATCGCTCCGATTCTCGCCGATCGACCATGGCCGGGACTTCCAAGCGCAAGCTACCGCATGATCGGTGTATGGGACCGAGCGTTTATGGATGGAGACGCGGTCCTACGAGAGGTCCAGGCCGGACGATATCCGGCGCAAGCTGCGGAAGACAAAAAGGATCAATTACTTGGCCTGATCATCTCCCGCGAGGAGCGCGTCCTCGAGATGGCGCGTCGCCATCTTACGCTCGTCGACATCCAGGCGATCTGGAAACGAATGATCGGCACCGGCTTTATCGGCGGGAAGTCTGTCGGGATGCTTCTCGCGAGAGCAATTCTTCGCGAACGGAAACCGGAATGGGATCTAATACTCGAAACCCATGATTCGTTTTTTGTTGCCTCGGATGTTTTCTACACCTTCCTCGTGATCAACGATTGCTGGTGGGAGCGGCAGCGCCACAAGGATCCGGAAACGGCGCTGGACGGAAACGCCGCTGTGCGCCAGCGTATTCTGAGCGGATCGTTTCCCCCGTATATCATCGAGCGGTTTACGGACATGCTCGACTACTACGGTACCTCGCCGATCATCGTTCGATCGTCGAGTCTTCTCGAAGATAATTTTGGAAACGCGTTTGCCGGAAAGTACGAGAGCGTTTTTTGCACCATGCGTGGATCTCGCGAGGAGCGGCTCGCCGAGTTTCTCAATGCCGTTCGAACGATTTACGCGAGCACTGTCAACGACGAAGCTTTGCGATACCGAGAGAGTCGCGGCATTCTCGATCAAGACGAGCAAATGGCGCTCCTCGTCCAACGAGTTTCGGGTCAACCGTCGAATAGATCCAGACCCCGACCGGGAACGAGTGACCAACGATGGTTCTATCCCCATCTGGCCGGCGTCGCCTTCTCGTTTAATCCCTATGCGTGGCATGAAAGCATCGATTCAAACGCCGGTTTGATGCGACTGGTATTCGGCCTCGGGACGCGAGCGGTCGAGCAGGCCGACGATGACTACACGCGAGTCGTGGCGTTGAATGCGCCGGAGAAACGCCCGGAATCCGATTTTTCGGATATTCGTCGTCACGCTCAACGTCGCGTCGACGTACTCGATCTCATCGAGCGTCGCTTTTGCAGCGTTCACTTCACCGACCTCCTCAAAGACGATATTGAGATCCCCCTGGATCTCGTAGCTACGCGCGATCGTGAGCTTTCGCGTCGTCGCGATATCGACAGGCGTCTTATCTACGTCCTTACTTTTGAGCGGCTGCTAAAATCCACGCGATTTGTCGATCAGATGCGCGAGATGCTCGAAACACTGCGAGAAGCGTATGACACACATGTCGATGTAGAGTTCACGGTAAACTTCCTCCCTCCCGGAACGTCGGATATTGGCTACGTCATCAACCTGGTCCAATGTCGACCGTTGCAAATACAAGGCGCTCATATCGAGGCAACGCCACTGCCCGATCTTTCTCCGGACAGGATAATCATGAGGTGCTACGGCGGCGTGGTAGGACATAGCCGCGTCGACTTTGTCGATCGCATCGTCTACGTGCGCCCGGAGGCGTATGCAGCCCTTTCCGAGGGGAAGAAATACGAGCTCACGCGCGTCATCCGCGCGATTACTCACGATTCCGAGATGTCGGGTGGAGGACTCTTTCTCATCGGGCCGGGGCGCTGGGGTACGAGCACCGCCTCACTCGGAGTTCCAGTGGCCGTATCTGATATCGATCGCGTCACAGTCCTCGTCGAAATCGATCAAATTCACGATGGACTCGTCGCTGATCTTTCTCTTGGGACTCACTTCTTTAACGAACTTGTCGAGAGGAACATGTTGTATCTGGCCTATAAAGAGCTCGATCCCGCGTCCGCGCTTGATCGGAACTATCTTGACGCGCAACCTAGCATGTTGACTTCGATCCTTGAGAGAAACGCCCCGGAGGAGGTTCGTGCCGCGATCGATGAATGGAACACCGTCGTGACCGTTATTGACGCCGCCGCCGACCGCTGGATTTTAAACGCCAACGGCCAGGACCAACTCGCCGTACTCTACCGGGAACCGCAGTGATCGCTTACAGCGATGCCTCCGTTACCATAGGTGGCCGCAAAATCCTTGAATCCGTCAGCTTTAAGCTTGAACGCGGCGAAAAGGCCGTTGTATATGGACCGACCGGATCCGGTAAGACCGTTCTCCTCCTTGCCTTGCTCGGCGCCTACGAGCTTAGCTCCGGGAGTATTCTGTTTGAGGGTCGCCCACTGACGTCACGCCACATCCCTACAGTCCGGCGGTCCGTTGCCTACATCGGACAGGAGCCGGTTCTTGGCGAAGCTACGGTTCGCGACGCGTTGCTGCTCCCGTTTAGCTTTGCGGCCAACCGGTCCTTGACGCCAAACGATAGTCGGATTGAAGAGGTATGTGCTTCACTGCGCCTCGACAAGACGCTACTCGACCAAAACACCGCCGTGATTTCCGGCGGCGAGAAGCAACGAGTCGCGATCGCTCGGGCGATACTTCTTGGGAAGAACGTCTTTCTCGCCGATGAGGTAACCAGCGCGCTCGACGCTGAAAGTTCGGCGGTGGTAATGGAACTCTTTATGGAGAGTCGTTACACCGTTCTCGCCGTCTCGCACGACGCGGAGTGGCATCGCAGTTTTGGCACGCAGATCCCGATGCGTGCGGGAAGGATTACGCGATAGAATCAATGGGCGTTACGCGGCTATCTGTTTCCAATCTCATACTCATCTACACGCTGCTTGCCGTTCCAATGGCGATCGCCGGAGCCCACAAGCTCCAACTTGTCAAACCGATTCTCGTCGCCATCGTCCGGATGACGGTCCAACTTGCGCTCGTCGGCCTCTACCTCGGCGTCATATTCGATCGCAACGATCCGATACTCAATGCGCTGTGGCTCCTTGCGATGATACTGGTCGCCAATTCGGCGATACTCCGCTCAGCAGGTCTTTCGCGAAGAGTCTTTTTTTTCATGACAATGATAGGCGTCGGGCTTGCGACCTTTTCGGTCCTCGGGGTTCTCGTTCTCGGCGCGATTGCCCCGGATCCTCTGTACGACGCGCGCTATCTCATCCCGCTCGGCGGTATGCTTCTCGGGAACTGTATGCGCGGGAACATCATCGCCCTCGAGCGTTTCTACGACGAGATCGCCAAAAACGAACGCGAGTACCTTACCTACATCTTTATGGGAGCAACGACGAGCGAGGCCGTACGCGGTTTCTTCCATGAGGCGCTCAGGGCAGCCTTGCTACCGACCGTTTCGACGATGGCGACGATGGGGCTTGTCTCGCTGCCGGGGATGATGACCGGTCAGATTCTCGGCGGATCGGATCCCACAACGGCGATCAGCTATCAACTGGCAATAATGGTCTCGATTTTTACGTCGGTGTCACTCGGGGCCTGGCTCAACCTTCGCTTGAGCATACGAATCGCCTTTACCGATCGCGGGACGCTCCGGGACGACCTCTGGCGCCGGGCATCACCCCGTAAAAGGAGCACACAATGAAAAATAAACCCGTTGTTCGCGCGGGAATCGCGGGGAGTGGATTTGCAGCCCGGTTTCACATTGCGGCGCTTGGGCGAGTCACCGGAGTAGACGTTGAACTTGCCGGGGTGTATTCACCAACGAACGAAAACCGAGCCCGTTTTGCGGAGCATTGGGGTATACCCCCTGCTCAATCGCTCGAAGCGCTGATCGAACGATCCGAAGTCGTCCATCTCTGCACTCCACCGTCAACCCATATGGACCTCGCCGTTACGATTCTCGGTTTGGATAAAAACGTCATCATCGAGAAACCGTACACGGGCTATTTTGGAGATGGATCTACAGATTTTGACGGTGATACGTTTCCACGCGAACTGGGTGCCGCAGCCGCCGACGCGAGTGTACGTACGATCGCCGCCGCCGAGAAGGCAAGTAAGGGATGCGTGTACTACGCCGAGAACTGGGTATACGCTCCGGCAATTCAGAAGGAGCGCGAAATCATCGAGAAGACCGGCGCTCAAATTCTTTGGATGCACGGGGAGGGTGCCCATTCAGGATCGCACAGTCCCTACTACGGCATGTGGAAGCATTCCGGCGGTGGGTCGCTTATGGGCAAAGCTGTTCATCCCCTTTCTGCTGCATTGTATCTCAAACAAGTTGAGGGACGCGTGCGTACAGGAAGCCCGATCCGTCCTGCGTCCGTCTCGGCACGCACACACGCGATAACCAGGCTTCCCGGATTTGACGACCAAGGTTACCTGCGCACCGGATACACGGACGTCGAGGACTTTGGAGTCGTTCACGTCGTTTTTGACGACGGGACAATCGCCGATATCTTTGCCAGTGAGTTGGTCCACGGCGGAGTCCACAACGTGCTCGAAGTAAACGCCAATAACCATCGCACAATCTGTAACATCAATCCGAACACCGCGATGCAGACTTACAATCCCACCGAGAGCCTGTTTGACGACATCTATACGGTAGAGAAAACGGGAACACGACAAGGCTGGCAATTTACGAGCCCCGATGAGGACTGGTTTACCGGATATCAGCATGAAATCGATGCGTTTTACCGGGCGGTTGTTGAAGACCGCGACGACGAGAGCGGTAGCCTACTCGGCGGTGATACGATTTCCGTCGTCTACGCGGCGTATCGATCCGCCGAACTGCGCGGGCGCGAAGTGAACATCCAGTAACACGTTTTTACTTGTCTATACCTAAGCGATAGCCGAGACCCCACACCGTCTGGATGATATGCGGATCCCCGGGGTCTTCCTCGATTTTCTCACGGAGTTTCCGGATATGAACGGTTACGGTTGATCGATCGGCATATGCGTCGGAATCCCAAACGGCCGCGTATATCTCGTCTCGCGTGTACACCCATCCCGGGTGGTCACTGAGAAGTTCGAGTATGGCAAATTCCTTTGCGGTGAGGGCAACTTCGCGTGCGTCGATCCACACTTGATGGGCGGCGTGATCGATCGTCACCCCTGCTACAGACGTCCGGTCGCGTCGCGTAGCCCGTTCTCGAACCGTAGAGGTCCCCGCCAAACGCTCGTACCGCGCCACATGTGCCTTAACGCGAGCTACAAGTTCACTGGGACTAAACGGCTTGGTAACGTAGTCGTCCGCGCCTAATCCGAGCCCACGGATCGCATCGATCTCGTCCTGCCGGGCCGAGACAATGACGATCGGCACCTCGGAGCGACGTCGAATCTCCCGAGCTACGGTAAAGCCGTCAACTCCGGGTAGCATGATATCGAGGACGATCGCTGAAGGTTCCCCGCCGACTCCGGTCAAGCGGTCGAGCGCGGCTTCTCCGCTCGTGACGATTTCTGTCTCAAATCCTCCCGCGACTAAATAGTCACGTTCAAGTTCGGCGATGGCCTGATCGTCTTCAACGATGAGAATTACTTGGCTCACGGCAGCTCCATGACGATTCGCAATCCATGAGGTTTTACCGCTTCAGCCCACGCGTGCCCACCGTGGGCGAGCGCCACCTGGCGCACCACGGTGAGACCAAGCCCGGTACCCTCGCGGCGGCGCGCCGGGTCCTCGCGAAAAAGCGGGTCAAAAATCCTCTCAAGTCGATCGGGCGCGACACCTGGGCCGTCGTCAGCTATGGAGATACGCGTTCCTCGATCGGTCCATTTCTCGACCGAACAGGTAAGAGTTGCGGGCGGCTGCTCAGTGTAGCTGATACTGTTAATGAGGATGTTTGCTATCGCCCGACGAAGGTGGTCGACATCGGCGCGGCAAACGACCGGCTCACGGACGGTCCACTCGAGCATGATTTGGTCGGCAAAATCGCCCGCGACCGACTCTATGAGATCTACCGGTCGTACGTCGTCGTAGCGAACGTCGAGACGCTCAAGTTCGAGTTTTGAAAACTCAAAAAGATCGCCGATCATCCGTTCGAGGTACGCCGCCTTCTCCGTAATCACTCTCAAGTAGCGCTCCCGGTCGGGGCCGGACTTGGCGATCCCGTCGCGCAGACCCTCGACGTATCCCTTGATAGCGGTTATCGGCGTGCGAAGGTCGTGGGAAAGTGCGGCGATTAGTTCACGCCGCGATCGATCGGAGGCGAGCTGCCGCGCGAGGCTCACGTAGAGCCGTTCCCGCATCGCTTCTATCGACGCCATTACGTCTCGAATCTCGCGGTCGCCGCTCGGTTGTAGTGATTCGCCAAGGTGCCCCGCTTCAAGGCGATCCGCCCAATCGCGAAGACGGGTCAAAGGATCGACGATCCGACGCGCCGCGCGGCGGCTGATTAGGCCGTTACCGATCAACAAGATTGACAAGACAACGAGGAGAAACCACGGCCCTCCCGGTTCGCCACGCCGACGATCGTGGCCGGAGAGAAATCTCACCTCACCGGATTCGTCGTTGGAAAACGTAACGGCGAGACGGAGATCGATTCGCATGTGGCTCAGATCGCTGATCGTTCGTGTGACGGGGGCGTACGACAAGATTGCGCCGCTTCGATAAACCCCGACGGCGCGATGGGGTCGATCGTCGACAAGCGTGTCAAGAAACTCCTGATTCAAAACGCCGTCGGGATCGGTGGCGATGAGTTGCTGCGTTCGTTCAATCAGGCGCGGATCTACGGGAACTCGATGCGTTCGATCGGGGGCGCTGGAGTCTGTAACTGCGTAGTATCCGCGGACGGCGGTCGCCGTCACTACGATGAGCCCGACCGGCAGCAGGAGAAGGGCAAACGCGGCGCGAAAAAAACGAGCGCGAACGGTCATATCATATCCCCGCGTCCTGTATACCACAAAGCGATAAGCGAATAGTAGGCGGCGGGAAGAACCCGCCGCCATAGGTTTATGAGATTGGATCGGCCTCGCGTAACACCGCGAGTCGGTCTCGGTACTCGCCGATATCGACTTTGCCCTCGGCAAACCGTCGTTTGAGCGTCTCTTCGGCTCGCTTGCTATGCCACTCCCGGTGCCGCTCGCGACCGCGATTCACCAAACCAATCACTATCCGTATGGACACGAGCACAAAAAGAACAGATATCAGAACTCTCGCGGCAACCATTCCAACAAAAAACCAAGCCATGTCTAACTCCTTTCCTCGTTTTCGTCTTCCGTGAGAATTCGCATTCGCTCACGAAACTCCTCGACCGTCATGTCGCCCGCTGCATACTGCTCGCGCAAGTGGTCGATCGCGGACTCGCCGCGGGGCCCTCGATCGCTCCCGTGATAACCCCGTCCACGAGCGATGAAGAACGCCAGCGTCCCGACGAGAAGAAGGGGTAAAACGACGGGTCCACGGCGGAATCCATGAAATCCGCGGTACGCTCCGCGATGGGGCCCGGCCCATTCATCATCTTCAAACGCCTCGCGACGCATCTCGTGGAATGCGGACTTCTGTTGTTCAATCTCCTCGGGCACGCCGAGAACCAAGACTCCTGCGAGTACGGTCAGGAGCACGGCGACGACGATGATCGCCCGATTAATAATACGTGTGTGTTGCATTGCAACCTCCTGAAAAAAACGTTACCGAAATCTATCAACAAGAAGTAAAACGGAGATTATCGAGACCTTACCTGTTTCTTAAGTTGCGTACTTCGTAAACCGGGCGTACCATGGACGTAGGAAGGCGCCTATGGGTGGGTGTCAAACAAAAAGAAAGCTTGTTTAACTCGAGGAGGACCGAATGAAACGGGTGGTGCGCTTTGCGCTCGTGTTTATCGCGCTAGCTGGGCTGGTACTATTGGTCGGGTGTGATGAAGCAGGAACGTCGGATAGCGGCGGAGGCGGCGGCGGATCGGCATCGCTTCGGGTAAATAACAACTCGAGCTATACCGTCTGGTATTTATATGTGCGCCCGTCGACGTCGTCCAGTTGGGGGCCGGATCAGCTTGGCGCATCAACAACAATTTCCCCCGGGGGATCGTTTCTGCTGACGAACATTCCCGCGGGAATAAACTACGATCTTCGTGCTGACTCCTCGTCTGGCAACTGGACCCGCTATGGCGTTCCGATGACCAGCGGGGGCACGTTTACCTGGAACTTGGTCAACTAGAAGGCAGATTGGCGATCCGCTAACAGATTGCGGCGTCTCAGGATACGACGGTGACCGGCGAAGGCGGGCGGTATACCATCGGTCGGAGGCGCCTTTTTTGTGCCGTACTAACAGGAATCGTCATACGCATCCGCTAACACCGTTTTTGTTGCGCCAGCAAAGAATCAACACGTACGTTAATTCGACAGAATCCAAACGCTCGACGCCTCCCCTGAGGAGTCTTATAATCGCGTAGTATGGGATTGCTTCAGAGACTGTTCGGCCGGTTCATAAAATCGCGCGCTTTACAAGCTCCGACCAGCGAGACTCCGGCCCCCGTCGTTCTCTACGTCGTTGTCCCGGGCGAACGCCGCGACGACGACTCGCTCGCCCTACAGGGATCAATTCAAGCGGGATTGGTAGGCGAAGAGCTTAAATCCTGCGAATTGTCCGCCATTCAAACCACGTCGACGCGTGCCTGTCGTCAAACCGCCACGAAGATCGCTTCGTTCGCAGAAGACTGTGAGCTTACTGATATCGAACAAGCAGATCGCGACTACCTCGTCAACGTCATCCGTGAATACGCGGGGAGCTCAGTTGCCGTGGTCCTTGACATATCGGAGTTTGATCGGTTGATGTCGGCGATCGAGGACCGATTGCCGGGTGAAACGGGGGCCGGGACACCGGCGCCGGCGTCGATATCTCGAATCGAAATATTCGAAGACCTGTCGTATCGTATGCGGTTTAGCGATACGACCCATCTCGAGGTGATTGTTGGTAATCGGATTGGTGGGTTGAGATTACCGTAGCATGAAGCGCCGGTCGCCTACCAGAAACGACCGCGACTCGAATCGTTACGCCGCGACGCACCGCCACGGATCAAGTCCACTAAAGACCAGACGACAACAGCGACCGGTAAAACGACAAGCAGGATAAATCCAAGAATGACTTCCATCCGATAGAACGGAATGGTTCTCACGACAAGCGCCCGCGATGGATCGTCGGGATCAAAATACACGGGAAGTCGCGCCCCGAGGGCGATTCTGTTTTGCGCCAGATAGGCGGTCGCCCGATCCTCGGAACCAAATACCCAGTCGTAGGCCGAGATGCTATCACTACTTAACAACTGCCCGTCGATCTCATAGCTAAACGAGCCGGCGATCCGATATCGGGTGCCTGGAGCTGCCTCGTCACCGCCGAGCTCAACCAAGCGTAGTTCGTCTACGGTTCCGAGCACTGCGGGCCAGTTTCGAGCCTCGGTAAAACGGGATCCGAGGAGCACCGCACCAACGACAAAGAACGCCGCTGTGGTCGTTCGCAGAACAAAACGGAGAAAGGCGATTCGTCCGCCGGCCGTCACCCTACACGACTCCCTGATCGAGCATCGCGTCCGCGACTTTAAGGAATGCGGCGATGTTGGCGCCGACGACAAAGTTGCCCGCCTGGTGATAGCGTTGCGCGGCGCGAGCCGTATCGAGATAGATCGAATGCATGATTCGGTGAAGTCTTTCGTCGATTTCTTCCGCACTCCACGGCAGCCGCATCGCGTTTTGACTCATTTCGAGGGCACTGGTGGCCACACCGCCGGCGTTCGCGGCTTTGCCGGGCCCAAACAGGACGGCAGACTTGATAAACAGCTCGACGGCTTCGGGAACCGAGGGCATGTTGGCGCCTTCGCTCACGACGCGACACCCGTTTTTGACGAGCGCTTTGGCATCTTCAAGTCCGATTTCGTTCTGCGTTGCGCTAGGAAATGCAAGATCGCATGGGACCTGCCACGGTCGAGCATCGGCGACATAGCTGACGCCAAACTCGTCGGCGTATTCCTTAATACGACCTCGTTTGATGTTCTTGAGCTCTTTGACCCAGGCGAGGCGTTCGGGCGTGATGCCGTCGGGATCGTGGATGAAACCAGAAGAATCGGAAAGCGTGATCGGTTTGGCGCCGAGCTCGATAAGCTTTGTAGCCGTCGACAACGCGACATTCCCTGCCCCGCTCACGACACATCTCTTTTCCTCGATGGTGTCTCCGACACCGTGGAGCATCTCCTGGGCAAAATACACCGCCCCGAATCCCGCGGCGTCCCGACGAAGCACCGAGCCACCCCAGCCGACTCCCTTACCGGTAAACGAGCCGTCGAAGCGATTCCGCATCCGCTTGTACTGACCAAACAGATACCCGATCTCGCGTGCGCCAACGCCGATATCGGCGCCGGGGACGTCCGTATCAGCGGATACATGGCGGGCAAGTTCAGTCATAAACGACTGACAAAACCGCATAACCTCGTCGTCCGACTTTCCCTTTGTATCAAAATCGCTGCCGCCTTGAGCACCACCGATTTGCATTCCGGTTAGACTATTTTTGAAGGTCTGCTCGAACGCGAGAAACTTGATAATACTCGTGTTCACTGTCGGATGAAATCGAATTCCGCCCTTATAGGGACCCAGCGCGCTGGATAACTGAACGCGGAATCCCCTGTTCACCTGCACCCGCCCATCGTCGTCGACCCACGGTACACGAAAAATCAGCGTACGCTCCGGCTCAACGAGTCGTTCAAGTATCCCCGCTTCCTCGTATTCGGGGTGCAAACGAAAAACAGGCTCAATCGAATCGAACACTTCTTTGACCGCTTGGAGATACTCGGGTTCGGTTGGATAGCGCCGCCGAACGTCTTCGAAGACCTTTTTTGCGTACGACATGGAAAGCTCCTGTTCTCAGCTGGGATTACTGCGGTTCTACGAGGAACGCCATATAGCCGGCGTCAAGCTCGTCGAAATTGGTCCATGTACTCGACAAGAGCGGCCACGCCTTCCTCCGGCATCGCGTTGTAAATCGATGCGCGAATCCCGCCGACGCTGCGATGCCCTTTGAGTCCAACCATACCGGCTTCGCCGGCACCCGCGATAAAACGCTTCTCAGCATCCTCATCGGGAAGCCGGAAGACCACATTCATCTTTGATCGCGCCGTTTTCTCAACGGGACAAGTGTAGAAACCGTCCGATGAGTCAATTGCCTCGTACAACGCGCGCGCTTTTTTCTCGTTTGTTTCGGCGATCGCGTCGATGCCGCCTTTCTCGATGAGCAAATCGACGACGAGTCGCAACATGTAGATCGGGAATACGGGCGGTGTATTGTACAACGAGTTTTTGTCGGCATGGGTCTGGTACGAAAGGTACGCCGGAAGACTCTCAGCCGAACGTTCGAGCAGCTGGTTTTTAACGATAACAAGCGATACACCGGCGGGTCCGAGATTCTTCTGGGCGCCGGCGTAAATCAAGCCGAACTTGTTGATCGGCAGCGGGCGACTCATGATGTCACTGGACATATCGGCAACAAGCGGTGCGTCAACCGTCGGGAATGCGGGCCACTGCACGCCCTGGATCGTCTCGTTGGACGTAATATGAAAATACGCGCTCGACTTGCTCGAGTGAATCTCGCTTAGTTGGGGAAGACGGACAAAACCCTCGGCTTTTCCGTCATAGACGACGTTGACACTTGTGATCTTTGCGGCGTCGGCGCGAGCTTTTTGAGACCAACTTCCACTTACCACAATGTCTATCGGCGAATCGGCGTTCACCAGGTTCATCGGTACCATGGCAAACTGGAGAGTGGCTCCGCCCCCAAGGAGAAGGACCGAATAGTCCTCGGGAACGCCCAGCAGGTTCCGAATGCCTTCGATGCACGCGTTGTGGACTTCGTCATAGGCGGGGCTTCGATGACTTGTCTCCATGATCGACATACCGATGTCGTCGTAGTCAACGAGTTCGCGTTGGGCGCGTTCGAGGACGCCGAGCGGTAGGGTCGCGGGACCCGCGTAGAAATTGAATACTCGCTTCATACGGCGATTGTAGCGACGAGACCGCGGAGATTCCAGTACGCTGGATACACTTGGGGGCCGTTCGATGTGTTGGCGAACTATGTACTATACTGGAGGAAGAGCCTCATACACACAAAAGCCCCGCACGGGAAGGCAGGCCGGGTTGGGTGGATACCCGAAAGGACCGTGCGGGGCAAGGCGTCTAATAATAGACGATCTAAATCGTAAGAAACTAAGACGCGCGTGTCTATAGGTAAATCACTTAAAATGGGGTAAAAACGTGTTTGGTGCCATTTTTGCGACAATTATTGGTATTGTTTTAATTTTAGCGGGATTTGTCGGATGTGTTGTTCCGGTTATTCCGGGGCCGATTCTAGCAGTCTTGTCGCTTATCGGGCTGTCACTCGTGGGCGGATGGCAGCTCATCGCTCCGTGGTTGTTTATCCTCCTCGGTGTTGCCGCTGTGGCCGTTACGATACTCGACAACGTCCTACCCGCTCGATCGGCCGCAAAGGCCGGCGCCGGCAAAGGAGGAATATGGGGCTCGGTCGTTGGTATGCTTTTGGGATCGATCTTTTTTCCGCCGCTTGGCGTGTTTATCGGGGCGTTTATCGGAGCGTTCCTCGGCGAGATCGCGTTTCATCCTGAGAACGAAACGCCCCTCGGATCGGCGCTTGCCGTATTCAAGGGAACGATCGGAGCGATAATACTCAAGCTCTCCGTAACCGGGGCAGTTGCGGTCGTATTTGGTCGCGCCGCAGTTCGCGTTTTTGCGGGTCTTTGATTATAACTGAGTAGAATGACTGTAGTTCCGTTATCGCTGGGGACGTTTTCCGTCGGTGCGATCGCTGCCTTTATCTCCGTAATACAGTGTATCGGAGCCCTGGCCAATCCACGGTATCGATGGGGCGTATGGACCGCCGCCCTTTCTCTTACCGTCGCTCTCTACTCATTCGCCGTATTTGCTCAGTTTAACGCGGACACGATAGCAAAGCTCGTTACCGCGGAAAAGGTACAAATGGTGGCGATCGGGTGGTTGGGATTCTTCTTTGCCGGATTCGCGCGCACGTACACGGGACGACTCAATTTGCGGATTCTAGCGGCAAGTGGAACGGTTGCAATCGCTACCACCGCATTCCACTCGTTTGTCCAATCGTCTGTTACGACCGAAATTGTCAACGTAAATATATGGCTCGTTGCGACGCCCTTCCCGGAAGCGCTGATGAGCACCCCGGGATTTATCCTCATGGCAACTCAAGCCCTGATCGGTTTTTACGTAGCATTTCGAATGTTTTCGTACCTCCCGCGCCGCGGGCCCGCGCGACTCGTGATCGCGTTTGGGATGGGATTCTGGATGCTCGCCGCGATCAACGATCTTGTCGCAACAATCGGGCTTTCTATTCCTCTTTTTCTCCTTGAATACGGATTTCTCGTCTTCTTGATCACGCTCCAGGCGCTCATTCTGGTCGAACACCTGAGACTGCACCGTCTTGTTGTCGCCCAGCGGGGGCGTATTCGTCGTGGAAAACGCGACCTTGAACGGATGGTCAGTCTTAAAACGCAAGCACTTCGAATTACGGCCGAGGAGCTTTCCGAAACGCTCGACCGTTACCGAGAAACAGCTCAAACGCTCCGGCGTTCGATGGAAGAAAAAGAGGTGCTTATCAAGGAGATTCATCACCGAACCAAGAACAATCTCCAGGTCGTTTCGAGTCTGCTCAACCTGACTCTCGAGCGCCAGGTCGCGCCGGAGTTACGCGAAGTCGTCCGCGAGAACCAGGTACGGATAATGGCGATGGCGATGGTGCACGAGCAGTTGTATACCTCCGAAAACGTCGCCCAAGTCGAGTTCGGCCGCTACCTGCGCAATCTCGTCGGTACGATCGCGGCCGCCCACCGGTCCCCTGAGTGTGAGGTCGACGTCGTGTACAACCTAAAAGAAGTTCATTTCTCGATCGAGCAAGCGGTGCCACTGGGTCTTTGGGCCAACGAGGTTATCACCAACGCTTACAAACACGCGTTCGCTAACGCCACGAAAGGTGAGATATGGATCGACGTTGAGAGCGCAGCCGACTACGTCGAACTCGGTATCACCGACTCGGGACCGGGCCGTCTGCCACAGACAAAATCCGGTCTGGGAACACACTTGATAGCCGACCTACCGGAGCAGGTCGGCGGTACGCTCGTCCAACTCGATCCACCTCGATTCGGATATCTAGTTCGCATACCGCACCACGAGCAGACCGTGGTCTACGTCGGGCCGCGTTACGACGAGGACACCGAAACGCTCGACCTCTTCGATACTTAGTCGGCTTCGAGCATCAGGGTATAGCTGCCGCTCATCTCCGCCAGATAGAGAGGGTAGATCTCGAGGAAGTATCGCCCTGGAGCGAGCCGTTGCTCGATGAGTGCGTTGTAATCGACGCCGTCGTCGTCGCTCCGGGCAAGCTCCGATCCAAACTCGTTGTAGAGAATGACGTAGGTGTCCAGGTCGCCGCCGGTGTAGGCGCGAACGCTTACGCCCTCCGGGTAGATCGCCGGATCCACTTCAATGACCGCCCAATCGACGTCGATGTCTGAGGAAAACGTACGGATCTGCGGCTCCGCGCCAAACTCGAGAGCGCGTGCCTGATCCTGCGTGTCGTCCGGTTCAAAAATGTCGGTTGCGATCTCGACCACGCCGGCGGTCAAAATGTAGTCCCCTTCGACCCAGTCCCCGTATCCGCGAACTTCGACATATATCGGACCGGCCACGTCGGGCGCAATCATGACGCGAGCATTGCTCCCCTCGCCGCCGTCGTCGTTGTAGCCCAGCTCGTTGCCGTTGCGATCAAATACGGACATAACCGTATCGATGCTGCCAAAGGTTTCAACGACAAATCGCTGGTCGGTCGACGTGGGATCAATCGCCGCAAAAACCTCCACTTCGTACCAGTCGGCGTCCCCCGCCGGCCGAATACTCGCGAGCGCATCAGCCATGGCCAAGTCGACTCGCACCGCCGCTTCGCGGCCATCGTTAGGTTCATACGGATCGGGTTCAATAAGTGTGGTTTCGACGTGTAAGTCATACGGTCCGGTTGCCGAACTCGCAAAACCGCGCACCATAATCCAATAGTCCTGGTTGTTCTCAACCGCAAATGATACGCGCGCGTTGGTGCTTTCCCCGCCATCGTCATCGTCCGACAAATACGTCGACCAATTGTCCGGTCCGTAGACCTCGATGTAGGTGTCGGTGTTTCCCGTCGTGTAGATATTGAGTGCCGGAATACCGTCGAGATTTGGCGGTACGCCGGTGACCTGAACGAGGTACCAGTCGTTGTCCCCCTCCATCTCGAGAAATCGGCCGCTTACAACCGAATCAAGGACAACGAGCTCGGCCATGCCGGGATCATCAGGAACGTCATCGGGCCCACCGACCGTTCCTGCGATGCGCGGTTCGGCCGGCGAGAACGCCGCCACGATGGCCGGATCTAAAGAGATAGCGGTCCGGGCGCTTGCCCGGATCGTCCCGCCGACGTTCTCGACGACCTGAACGACAAAAATCGCCTCGTCACCGCTGGTCGTGCCGGTTACGTTTATCATCAGCGTCGCCGTTCCGGGGGGCGCAACAACTTCAATCCCACGTCGAGCCCGGAGGGCGATCGAGCGCGCAAACAGTTCGTCTGCGATGAGGCTTGCAAAGAGATCGCCCACTACCGGATAGGCGTTGTCGATCGAAATTGTCCCGATCCCAAACGTGATATCGTCTGATCCCGGAGTAAGATCGAGCGCGGCCGGTAAGAGGCGGCCGGCACTCTGTGCGATTTCGCCGATCGCCGCCGATACCGTGTTACTCGTCTCCTGGGCAAAGACGGGCGCAGAAAACAGTCCAAGTACGATTGCCACTACCAAAACCAATCGGGCGCGTTGTCTGTTCATATTCTTATGATACGACCGTCGCAGGCCTAACGCAATCGAATACCCGAACCGTCCCGACAATAGATCGGCGGGCATCGAACAACTTGGAAGACGGCTCGGTCTATCGTGCATAATAAAAAGTGGCCCGTCCGGCGCTGAGGTAGTGGGGGGCACTACAACCACAGGCACGCGGACGGGCCGGAAAACAAGAGGAGGATCTTGTGGTTTATTTCACCAATCCAATGATCAGATTGGTCTCATTACGGCGGATCCGGAAAACCACCTCGTCTCCGCGCGCTCTATTAAGAGCTGAATAAAAATCCTCAAGGGTCTCGACTCCGCCGTTGTTTACTCGTACGACGATGTCTCCGCTCTGCAGACCCGCGACTGCCGCGGGAGACCCCGGAGCTACCTGACCGATGATCAAATCACCACCGCGACTCGAAAGGTCGAGGTTTTCCCTGATCTGGTCGGTTATCTCAACAACTGACATCCCCGGCCAAAGCGATGCCGCCTCAATCTCGTCGCTGCTCGATGGACGCGACCCCGTGTTGACCCAGAGCGTTTGAATACGACCGCTCCGGCGAATCTGGAAGCTTGTTCGGTCTCCTGGTTGCAGGTCGGTTACCGCTCGAAGAAGGTCAGCGGAATCCTGGACGACATCTGCGCCGACGCGGGTGACGATGTCACCGGGAACAATCCCCGCATCATCGGCCGGCGAGCCTTCGTACACACTGTGGATAAAGGCACCACCGCGTGATTCGCCGAGCGAATCGGAAGGACTATCCGGCGGATCGGTCATGTTGACGCCCAGCCAGCCGTATTCGACGCGACCCGATTCGATAAACTGATCGATCGCGCGACGGGCGTTATTTATCGGAATCGCAAAGCCGAGGCCGATGTTACCGCCGCTCTGCGACGCGATCCACGTATTCATTCCGACCACTTCTCCGCGGAGGTTAACGAGCGCACCACCGGAGTTGCCGCGGTTTATCGCCGCGTCGGTCTGAATGTAGTCGGTCAGCAAGGGATTGCCACGCCGATTCGGCGCTTCCCTACCGAGAGCGCTGACGATTCCGCTCGTTATCGTGGATTCGAATCCAAGCGGGTTACCGACCGCTAATACAAAGTCGCCCACCTGCAGCGCGTCGGAGTCTCCCAAGTCAGCGACCGGGATCTCTTGATCGGTTTCAAAGACGACGAGGGCCAGATCCTTATTCGGGTCGGCACCGACCAGCTCACCGGTAAAATTCCGTCCGTCGTAAAGCGTGACGCTGATCTCGTCGGCATCTCCGGCCACGTGCTCGTTTGTGAGTACATACACGTCGTCGCCGGTCCGTCGGACGATGATACCCGAACCGATTCCTCGTTGTTCAAACTCGCGCGTCCGCGTTTGCTCGCTGTCCGATTGCGGACGGCCAAAAAAGAATTCCAACGGTGACGGTACCGGGCGTACCGGGCGGCTTACTCGCTCGATGACATCTATCTCAACAACAACGGGCAATGCTTGGTCCGCTACGCGGCGTAGCGTCGCCTGATAGGCTTCCATAATCGCGAGTGATTCGTCCTCACTCTGCGCAAACATCGGCAACGCGACAAAAAATCCCAATAGAATGATAAGCAAACGGCTTTTCTGATTCATCACTTTGCTCCTACCCACGTTGGCAAAGATGGGGTGGCGACCTTTCCACACTCTTGCAGGACGATTACAGTTTTGACATGTTCAAATTGGTGTTTTTTGTTCCGGAGCAGCAGTCCGAACTGGTCAAAGCTGCGATATTCGCGACCGGTGCCGGGCAACTCGGTCAATACGAAAACTGTTCCTGGCAGACCCAGGGAACGGGACAGTTTCGCCCGCTGGAAGGAAGCTCACCCTTTATCGGCACAAAGGGTAAGATTGAACGCGTTCCGGAACTCCGCGTCGAGATACTCTGTACCGATGAGGTCGTGCGTACCGCCGTCGAGGCGCTGATAGAGGCACATCCCTACGAAGAACCTGCCTACGAGATCTATAGGGTTTGGCAACGCGACGCGCTCGGAGAGATCGGAACCGTCTAGGCGTCGTCGGGGTCCTACGAGCGCGTTTCGATAGCGGGAATCGCCTTGTCCACCTCACCGACGTACAGCGCTTTTGGTCGAAACAGTCGTTTCTCACGTTCGCGTTGCTCCAGGATGTGCGCCAGCCATCCAGCCGCGCGGGCGGCGGCGAATATCGGCGTAAACAGGATACTCGGGATTCCCATGAGTCTGTACACGGCTCCAGAAAAGAAATCAACGTTGGGGTAGATCGGTTTTCCTTTCTCTTCCATGACGCTTCGAAACGTCGTCTCAACGCCTTTGAGAATCTCGTAATAACGCCGGTCGTCGTACTTCGCCGAGAGTTCCTCGAGAAAGCGCTCCATAACAACCGATCGAGGGTCTTTGGCGCGATAGACGCGATGCCCCATGCCCATGACCTTCTCTTTTTTCTCCAGTTTTTCGCGAATGTAGCTCTCGACACGGTCAGGATCGCCGATCTCATCGACCATGGCGATAACTTTCTCGTTTGCTCCTCCGTGTAGCGACCCGTACAACGCGCCGATCGCAGCTGATATGCTGGCATAGCAGGTACTCTGCGTACTCGCGACGACTCGCGCGGTGAAGGTACTTGCGTTAAAACTGTGCTCGGCGTGGAGGATAAAACACTGGTCCATAATCGCGCCTTCGTCCGGATCGGGCTCCTCGCCGCGCAGCATGTAGAGAAAGTTGGCACCATGCGACAGGTCGTCCCGCGGCGCAACGTACTCGAGTCCGTTTCTCGTTCGATGGAGGGCGGCGATAACGGTGGCAATCTGCGCTACCTGGGGCAGGGTTTCCCGGCAGTTACAGTACGCCGAGTGGTGGATTTTGTGGTCGACGTAGCCGCTCAAGTAGCTGATGACCGATTGAAGGAGTTCCATCGGATGGGAATCACGGGGAAAATCCTTAATCATTGCGATTACCGGATCCTTGAGGGCTCGTCCGGCGCGCATCCGTGATCGAAATCGATCGAGCTCCGCTTGAGTCGGTAAATCTCCGTTGATGAGGAGAAATGTGACCTCTTCAAAATCAGAATTTTCGACGAGCTTATCGATCGGATACCCGAGGTAATAGAGCTTTCCGGCCTCACCGTCGATTTTGCAGATCGTGCTCTCGGCGGCGATAACGCCCTCGAGGCCTTTGGGATAGTCTTGCGTCGTAGCGGCACTCATACGTATTCCTTTCCTTAGTTTTTAGCGTGAATCATTCGGCCATCAACCCCGAGCGCGGCTTCCTTTACGGCCTCCGGCAGCGTCGGGTGGGCGTGTACGGTACGGGCAATATCCTCGGCACTACCACCAAACTCAATGACGGAGACAAACTCGGCAATAAGATCGCTGGCCCACGGACCGACGATGTGCGCTCCAAGCAGCCGGTCGGTGGCGGCGTCCGCTAGAACTTTTACAAATCCGGCGGTGGCTCCCATCGCTATAGCTCTCCCGTTGGCTGCAAACGGGAACGATCCCGCGCGATATTCGATACCTGCTTCTTTAAGCTCGTTCTCCGTCTTCCCTACAGAGGCGGCCTCGGGCCAGGTGTAAATAACGTTGGGAACAGCATCGTAGTTGACGTGTCCGGCCACGCCCGCGAGACGCTCTACGGCGACAATACCCTCATCTTCCGCTTTATGGGCAAGCATCGGACCGGTTACTACGTCACCGACCGCCAAAACGCCGTTAACGGAGCTGCGGTAGTGGTCATCGACCACGATCCGTCCTTTTTCAACGTTGACGCCGAGCGTCTCGAGATTAAAGCCCTCGAGCATCGGCCTGCGTCCGACGGCGACGAGAACCTTGTCTCCGCTAATCTCACGCGCCTCGCCGGCCGCATCGGCGATCGTCAGGGTAGCCTTCCCGCGTTTAACCGCAAGGTCCGTGACTCGGGACTGCAGAATAAACTCAAATCCTTGTTTACCGAGCTCACGCTTCATCGCCTTGGCTATCCCGTCGTCCCATCCGGCCATGATCTGAGGGAGCAGCTCAACCACCGTCACTTTTGCTCCCAGTCGGGCCCAAACGCTCCCGAGCTCCAGACCGATTACTCCACCTCCAACGATGAGCAGATGTTTTGGAACTTTCCCAAACTCGAGAGCGCCGGTGGAATCGACGACGGTCTTCCCATCCAGCGGAAGGAACGGTAGTTCAATCGGTACTGAACCTGTCGCAATCAGGAGATTCTTACACCTGATCGTCTCCAGGACGTCGTCGTTCTCACCGCGAACTTGGATCGTATGCGCGTCTTCTATCCAACCCCAACCGGCATGGACGTCTATCTTATTCGCCTTAACCAACATGGCGACGCCACCGGTAAGTTTATCCACAACGGATTGCTTCCGAGCCAGCATCTTGGGAACGTTCAACGAGAGACCTTCGATACCGATTCCGTGGGCCTCCGCCTCGCCGGCGGCCCGGGCGTACAGTTCGCTCGAATCGAGAAGCGCTTTTGAGGGAATACACCCGATATTGAGACAGGTACCGCCGAGCGTTTCTCGTTTCTCGACGATCGCCGTCGACATACCCAACTGTGCCGCGCGAATGGCGGCAACATAGCCGCCCGGTCCGGCACCTAAAACAACAATGTCATACTCTTTCAAGCGAATATCCCTTTCCGTTGCGTCAGAGGTCCAGTAGTAGCTGAACCGGATCTTCTACCTGCGCTTTAATCCGATTGAGGAATCCGATCGCCTGTTTTCCATCGATGATGCGATGGTCGTAGGTCAAGGCAAGGTACATCATCGGACGGGCGACAATCGCGTCGTCGACAACGACTGGTCGCTTTTGGATCGAATGCATACCAAGAACGGCGGTCTGGGGAGGACTCGGAATCGGCGTCGAAAGCATGCTTCCAAATACACCGCCATTTGTGATAGTGAACGTTCCCCCGGTAAACTCGTCGGGCATGATGCGCTTCTTCTGCGCTCGTTCGGCGAAATCGATGATCGAGCGCTCGATGTCGCTAAAACTCATCGTGTCGACGTTACGCAACACCGGAACGATCAATCCCGCGTCGGTCGAGATCGCTACGCCGATGTTGTAAAAGTTGTTGTAGATAATCTCGGTTCCGTCCACGTAGGCGTTGACCTCGCGGAACTCCCGGAGCGCCGCGGCCGCCGCTTTGAGGAAGAAGCTCATAAAACCGAGCCGTGTTTCGTGCCGATCGGTAAATTTGTCCTTGTAACGCCGTCGTATATCGAGAATCGCGGACATGTCCGCCTCGTTAAACGTCGTGAGATGGGCACTCTGCTGTTTGCTGCGAACGAGGTTCTCGGCGATAACCCGCCGTAACGTCGTCATCTTTGTCCGCTCCTGCAATTCTGACGGAGCGACAGAGCTTGGAGGCGCGGATTTCCCTCCGGGGGCGGAGGGAGCTTCGTCTTTTGGCTTTGGCGTCTCGGCGACGTATCTCCCAACGTCGGCTTTTGTCAGACGCCCGTCCTTACCGCTGCCGGGTGTCGTCGACAAAACGGTCGCTGCATCAGTCCCTGCTTCTTCGAGCGCACGTCGTACCGCCGGCGATGTAGCCTCGTTCGCGGACGGAACGTCGGTAGACGCGTCCGCGGATGGTTCCGGTGCGTCGGTCGGCGCGTCTTTGGGAGGTGAGGAGGGAGCGTCGGCGGCACCGCTTGTCGCCTGGGCTTCCGTGTCGATATGAGCAACGACCGCGCCAACCTCGACTTCTTCGTCCTCGGCGACGGCGATCGCCAGAACACCGCTTACCGGCGCGGGCACGGCCATCGTTGCCTTATCGGTCTCGAGTTCGAAAATCTCCTCGCCTTCCTGGACAAACTCACCCTCGGTCTTGAGCCAGGAAGCGAGAATTCCACTCGTTACCGATTCTCCGACCTGCGGAACCTCAACAGCTTGTTTCATCGAACGATCGCTCCTTCTTTGTTCTCGCTACGCATCGGCAAACAGGGCGTCGAGTATCGATCCGAGCTCAGCAGAATGCTCGCTATAGGAACCGGTCGCCGGCGATGGACTCGGTTCGCGCCCTATATATTCGATATTGGGAATCTCGACGATCTCCGCCAGCCTGTTCTGTACAAATCGCCACGCGCCCCGGTTTCTGCTCTCTTCTTGAATCCAGACGATTCGCTTGGCCGTTTGATAGGGCGCAACCAGTTCGGCGATCTTCTCACTCGGCCAGGGGTAGAGTTGCTCGATTCTGACGACCGCGATGTCTTCAACACCGCGTTTGGCCCGCTCGGCCTCTATGTCGTAATAGACTTTCCCGGTGCAGAACGCGAGCGTTCGCGGAGCGGAAACGCCGCGCGGCTCGTCGATCACCGTCGCAAAACTTCCACCGGCCATGTCGGTCAGACTCGAGCGCGCCTCTTTATGCCGCAAGAGGCTTTTGGGCGACATAACGATCAGCGGTTTTCGGAACGGTTGGTGGATCTGGCGTCGCAACAAGTGGAAGAACTGCTCCGGTGTCGTCGCATTAACCACTTGCATGTTGTTGTCGGCACAAAGCTGGAGAAAACGCTCGAGGTGGGCACTGGAGTGCTCCGGCCCCTGCCCTTCGTATCCGTGGGGGAGAAGCATCACCAATCCGCTCGACCGGAACCATTTGCTCTCGCTACAGGAAATAAATTGGTCGATAACTACCTGTGCACCGTTCACAAAATCCCCGAACTGCGCCTCCCAGATAACGAGGATGTTCGGCTGAGCGAGCGAGTACCCGTAGTCGAATCCAAGGATCGAGAACTCCGAGAGCGGGCTGTCATAGACGCTGAACGTCCCTTGATCGGGAGAGACCTGCGTAAGTGGGGTGTACGCAGTCGGGTTCTCCGCAGCTACGTCCCACCACTCCGCGTGTCGGTGGCTGAACGTTCCGCGACTGGAGTCCTCGCCGCTTAGACGGATCGAGGTGCCTTCCTTGAGCAGCGTTCCCATTGCCAGGGCTTCGGCCATACCCCAGTCGATTCCCTCGCCGGTTTCGAGCATCGCCCGCCGCTCCTTGAGCAATCGCTGAAGCTTGGGGTGGATCGAGAATCCATCGGGAACCGCACAAAGGGCCGAACCGACGCTCTGCAAGTCAGCCTCCAGGACGCCCGTTTCAACCGGGTCAAAACTGTACGCACGGCGAAAACGCGTCCACTCGCCACCGAGAAACGAATCGTCCATGTTTAGTTTAAACTCGCCGTCTTTTGCGAGCTCGAGCTGGCGTTTGAGCACCGACCGATACCGCTCTCGAAACTCCTTCTGCACTTCGAGCGACCACACGCCCTCCTGAGCGATCCGATCGCCGTAGATCGAAGCCGATCCGGGATGCTTCTTAACCATCTCGTACATAATCGGGTGGGTATATGAGGGTTCGTCCGCTTCGTTATGACCAAGCTTGCGGTAGCACACGATGTCGACGACGGCGTCGTAGCCGAACTTTTGACGCCATTTCATCGCCATATCTATCGCAAAGACGATAGATTCGGGATCGTCCCCATTGGCGTGAAAAATCGGTACCTGCAGGCCTTTGGCAAAGTCGGTAGGGAAAAAAGTACTTCGTGAGTCTCGCGAGGCGGTCGTAAAACCAATTTGATTGTTGACGATGATGTGCACCGTGCCGCCGGTACGGTACCCTTTGAGCTGACTCAGATTAAACGTCTCGGCTACCACGCCCTGACCGTTAAAGGCGGCATCGCCGTGAATTAGCACTGGCATAACCTTTTTTCGGTTTACGTCGCGGCGACGGCGCTGGATTCCACGCGCCTTACCCTGGACCACTGGATCCACCGCCTCGAGGTGGCTTGGATTTGCCGCGAGCGATATGTGAATAGAGTGTCCAGTTTCCTTATCGGAGTAATCAAAGCTGTGACCCAGGTGATACTTAACGTCTCCCGTACCTCCGTACTGGTGCGGAAGTTCGGCGTCGATAAACTTGGCAAAGGTCTCGACGGCCGGTTTTCTCAACGCGTTTGTAAAAACGTTGAGACGCCCGCGATGGGCCATCCCAAGGACGATCTCCTGCACTTTGAGTTCCGACGCCGTGTAGATGAGGTAGTGGATCGCCGGTATCAGACCCTCGCCGCCTTCGAGACTAAACCGTTTCTGCCCGATAAAGTTTGAATGGACGAAGCGCTCAAACTCTTCGGCTTTGATAAGGTCTTTCTGAAAGCGGATTTTTTGTGCAGCGGTAAAACGATGCCGCGGAAGATCGCGCTCGATCTTTTCGAGGAGCCATCTCCGCATGACCCGGTTTTTAATATGGAGAAACTCAAATCCGACCGTCGAACTATAGGTCTTCTCAAGGCAGGCGAGGATCTCGCGAAGCTTCATCTGTTGCGGCTCAAAAAAGCCACCAGAATAAAAAACGGTATCGAGATCGCTTTCGTCCAATCCGTAGGCTTTGAGCGAAAGGTTCTCAAAGGCGCCTTCGACAGTGATACGGAGATAGCGCATTTCGGGCGTCTCATAGCGACCCAACGGATTTAGCTTTGCGTAGATTGCGCCGACGTCGCGATAGGCCCAGATAAGACTTTCGACGCGACCTTGTTTGTCACCCGGGAGGTTGAGCTGGGGTCCGACGGCTCGCCCGACGTAGGCCGTCGATCCGGCCGCGGAGGCGCCGGGGGACCGACGGGCGTGACCGACGTTTGCCGAGGCCGCCGCATGTCGCGCCAACGTTGCTACATCAGCCGACTCAGCCCCGTTAGTGCCGATACTCGTAAAGTAATCACGCCACTCTTGGGGCACCGAGGAAGGATCCTCGGTCCATCGCTGATACATATCCTCAGCGAATGTTGTGTTTGCCATCCCGACCAAGTCCATAGCGTCGCTCACGGCCCGGAATTATACCCCGTTTTTTTTCTGACCGAAACTATCGCCATTGGTTTTAGAGCTGCTTTTTGAGCAACTCAGGAATCTCGTCAGGCTTGTCGGCGACGGGAACGCCGGCATCTTGGAAAGCCTTGACCTTTGCCTCCGGTGTGCCTTTGCCACCCGAAATGATCGCGCCCGCGTGGCCCATCCGCTTGCCTGGAGGCGCAGTCCGACCGGAAATAAACGCAACGGCGGGTTTACTCATCTTGGTCTTGATAAACTCAGCGGCCGCCTCTTCGTCTTCACCGCCGATCTCGCCGATGACAACGACGCCCGCGGTTTCCGGATCGTTCTCGAACAGACTAAGCGCGTCGATGTAATTTGTACCGATGACCGGGTCACCGCCAATGCCGATACAGGTGCTCTGCCCCATCTGGTGCCGGGTCAGATTGTAGACGACCTCGTAGGTCAGCGTCCCCGACCGCGAAATCACGCCGATATTGCCGGGAAGGTGAATGTGATACGGCATAATCCCAATTTTACATCTGCCGGGACTGATCAGGCCGGGACAGTTAGGGCCGATCATGCGCAGACCGCGCTCTTTTACCGCGTTGTAAGCCTCGAGCATTTCGAGAACGGGGACGCCCTCGGTAATCGTAATGATCAACGGCACCTCGGCGTCGATCGCTTCCTGAACCGCGGCTCCGGCAAACTTCGCCGGTACAAAAATTACCGTTGCATCGATACGGTGATCGGCCTTTGCCTCGCGAACGGAACCGTAGACGGGGATCTCGTCCAGTTTCTGCCCGCTCTTTCCGGGTGTAACGCCGGCAACGATATTCGTTCCGTCGCTCGCCATCTGCCGGGCATGAAACGAACCGTCGCGACCCGTTATGCCTTGCACCAAGACGCTTGTGCTCTGATCAATTAGTACGCTCATTGCTGCTCCCTTACTGAGCCACCACGCTCTTTACGGCTTCGCTCAGGTCGTCGGCAACGGCAAAGCCTTTCTCTTCCAACAGACGGCGCCCTTCCTCCTGGTTGGTACCAACGAGGCGGATGACAAGGGGAACCTGTATGTCGATCTGATCGGTGGCCATGATGATACCGCGAGCGATATCGTCACAGCGGGTAATACCGCCAAAAATATTGATCAATATCGCGCGTACTTTACCGTTTCGCAAAATGATCTTGATTGCGTTTAGGACTTTCTCCGGGTTAGACGATCCACCAACATCGAGAAAGTTGGCCGGCTGTCCGCCGAAGAGTTTGACGATATCCATCGTCGCCATCGCCAGGCCCGCGCCGTTGACGATACACCCGATGTCGCCGTCCATGCTGACAAAACTAAGTCCAAACGCCCGCGCGTCGATTTCGTCCTGACTGTACTCCTCCGGATTCTTCATCGCCTCGACGTCGTCGTGCTTGTACAGCGCGTTGTCGTCAAAGTTAACCTTGGCGTCCAGCGCGGAAAGCGTATGCTCGTCGACGAGGGCGTAAGGGTTTATTTCGACGAGCGTCGCGTCCTTCTCAACGAACAACGAGAACAGCTTTTTAACGGTGTCTCGCGCTTGATCTACCAACTCGCCCGTCTCAAAGACCTCCGTGAGGACCTCAATTAGGGCGCTTTCGTTGATACCCTGCGAAATATCGATCGGAAACTTGATGATTTTATCCGGATCGGTAACGGCGAGTTCTTCGATATCGACCCCACCTTCCTTGGTGACCATCAGGATTATCTTCTTGGTCGTGCGATCCATTATCAAACCGACGTAGTACTCTTTGAGAATATCCGCTGCCGGTGCAATCAAAACCTTGTCGACCGTTTCGCCCTTTATGTCCATGCCGAGGATCGCCCGCGCGTGTTGCTCCGCTTCTGCGGGAGTCTTGGCAAGCTTGACACCTCCGGCTTTGCCGCGACCGCCGACGAGTACCTGCGCTTTTACGACGACAAAACCACCCATCGATTCGGCCGCCGCTTGTGCCTCGTCGCCGTTAGCGATAACGACTTGGTCCTGAACGGCTATTCCGTACTTGCGAAAGAGCTCCTTCGCCTGATACTCGTGGATCTTCATACGCTACCTTTCCTCGGCGGTTTTCTCATCCCGGGCCGCACGGTATTTCTTAATATCTCGTTTAGTGAGGTTGATGAGTTTGGTGATCTTGATATCACGTGGACACACGCGGGTACATTCAAAATGGCTCTCGCACGGCCACACGCCGTTTTTGGTGTCCAGCTCGTCGATTCGTGCTTCGAGTCCGGCATCGCGGCTGTCGTAGATAAAGCGCGCCGCGTTGACGATCGCTTGTGGCCCTACAAAGCTGGGATTCTTATCGAGAACAGGGCAGGCCGAGTAACACGCGGCGCAGTTGATACACTTCGTCGCCTCATCAAAAAGCGCCCGTTCCTCTACCGTCTGTTCGAACTCGCCTCGATCCGGAGCCGCGGTTTTCGGAACAAAATACGGTTTGACGCTGCGAAATTTCTCAAAGAACACGCTCTGATCGACCATCAGATCCTTTTGGACGGGTAAATGACGCAGAGGCTCAATCTCAATCGTTGCGCCGTCACCCTCAGCGAGGTCTTTAAAAAGCGTCTTGCAGGCGAGTTTTTCTTTTCCGTTTATGCGCATAGCGTCGGAACCGCAGACACCATGCGCGCAACTTCGCCGGTACCCCAGCGTACCGTCCTGATTCTGGGTTATCTCCATGAGTGCATCGAGCACGCGATGCGTCGGTTCGACGTCGACGTCGTAGCTCTGGAGCTGCGGGGCCGAATCCACGTCCGGGTTAAATCGTTGTATGGCAAGCGTAACTTTCATCGTCTCTACTCCCTAGTAAACTCGCGGTTTTGGTTCCCAGATGCTCACATCGACCGACTTGTAGCCGATATTGACGTCGTCGCCATCGAGGGTCGCCATCGTATGTTTTAACCAGTTGTCATCGTCACGCTCCGGAAAATCCTTTCGGGAGTGCGCGCCTCGGCTCTCGGTGCGGTTCGCCGCGCTCGCGGCCGTGACGAGCGAAAGATCAAGGAGGCTTTCCAACTCCATAATCTGAAGGACCTCGGAGTTAAAACCGGCGCCCGTGTCCTGGACGGCGACCTCTTTAAACTGCTCGCGGAGTTCAGTGATCTCCGCGACCGCCTCGTCCATGACGTCCTGTTGGCGGTACACGCCGACCTTTTCCATCATCACCTCTTGCATGCGGTGCATGATCGGCCCGACGTGGCGGCCACCCTTGCGATTACGTAGTTCATCGAGACGCGCCCGGGCGTGATCGGCATCGTTCGCCGAGACGTTGGATGCCGCCGCCGATTTAACGTAGTCGGCGATGTGCCGGCCCGCGCGACGCCCGTAGACGATAAGGTCGACAAGGCTGTTTGTGCCGAGTCGATTGGCACCGTGAACGGATACGCAGGCTGCCTCACCGGCAGAGTAGAGTCCGTCGTAGACGGCAGTTCCGGTATCAACCCGTCCGTCGACATCGGTCGGGATACCGCCCATAGCGTAGTGCGCCGTCGGTTGAACCGGCATCGGCTCCTCCGCCGGATCGACTCCCAAGTACGTTCGACAAAAATCGGCGATATCCGGAATCTTCTTCTCGACGACCTCGCGTCCAAGGTGACTTGCGTCAAGAAGAACGTAGTCGTCGATTTTTCGATCCCCGCGCACGCCGCGACCGTCGGCGACTTCGGTCATTATCGCGCGACTGACCATATCTCGCGGGGCAAGATCAAGCAGGGTCGGCGCGTAACGCTCCATAAAGCGCTCACCGTCGCGGTTCTTCAGGATTCCGCCTTCACCCCGCACTCCCTCGGTGATGAGGATTCCCATCGCCCGGATTCCCGTAGGATGAAACTGGAAAAACTCCATGTCCTCCAAGGGAATGCCCGCCCGAGCGAGGATCGCGGGACCGTCGCCCGTATTCGCATGGGCGTTAGACGTGATCTTGAACATGCGTCCAAAACCGCCGGTGGCAAAGAGCACCGCCTTGGCGGCAAAGATATGGACCTCACCCGTTTTGAGCTCGAACGCGACGACACCACGTACCGTCGTTCCCTCCAATAGCAGATCTATTACTTGGAACTCGTCGTAAAACTCGACATCGTTTTTTATGCACTGTTGATAGAGTGTCTGCAAAATCATGTGGCCGGTTCGGTCGGCGGCGTAGCACGACCGATGTACGGGACCCTCTCCAAAGTGATGCGTATGCCCGCCAAATCGACGCTGGGCGATCTTTCCACTTTCGAGGCGGCTAAACGGCAGTCCGCGATTCTCGAGGTCGTACACCGCGCGAACGGCGTCTTCGGCGAGAATCTTCGCGGCGTTCTGGTCGGTGAGGTAGTCTCCCCCTTTGACAGTATCAAACGCGTGCCACTCGGGGCTGTCTTCTTCAACATTACCAAGGGCCGCGCCGATGCCTCCTTGCGCAGCGCCGGTATGGCTACGTTGCGGATAGAGTTTACTCAGGACCGCCGTTTTGGCGCTCTGGCTCGCCTCAAGGGCCGCATAGAGACCGGCGCCCCCGGCACCGACTATGATCGCATCAAACTGGTGAATCACCCTCACACCTCCACAGAGTCAAATCGTCTCGCCGGGAGTTTAACACGCATCTCGCTTCCTTTGCGACGAACGGAAAAGCAAAAAACCGGCCTGTATCAACGATACAGGCCGGCACCACACCACGGAGGTCACCACGCGGCCCCGATATCTCTACCCGGCCGTGTAGATCGCTTCTAACGTTTCAATACCGCCTTGAACGGCCTCTGCAGAACCATCCAGCGCGGTTTTCTCCTGTTCCGTCAGCTCCAACTCGTAGATCTTCTCTACGCCGTTGCGCCCAAGCAGAACCGGAACGCCAAGGAACATATCGCGATAACCGTACTCACCGCGCAGATATGCGCTGGCCGCTACAAATCGCTTCTCGTCTTTGATCATCGCCTCAACCATCTTGGCGACGCTCGCCGCCGGCGCGTAGTACGCACTTCCTTTTTTTAAGTACGAGACGATCTCGGCGCCGCCTTTGCGCGTCCGGTCCACCAGTCGCTCGATCGTTGCAGCATCCAACAGCTCTTCGAGGGAGAATCCGGCAACCGACGTGTACCGCGGCAACGGCACCATCGTGTCACCATGGCCACCCAAGACCATCGCCATGACGTCCTGCGGGAGAACGCCGAGCGCTTCGGCGATAAAGTAACGGAACCGGGTCGAATCAAGAATGCCGGCCATTCCGACGACTCGTTTGAGCGCAAATCCGCTCTCGCGGAGCGTGACCATCGCGATAACGTCAAGAGGATTGCTTACCGCGATAACAAGCGCGTTGGGGGCATAGGTGGCGATCGCCTGCGCCGCCTGTTTGGCGATACCGACGTTTGTCTTGAGGAGATCCATGCGGTCCATACCCGGCTTGCGCGCGATACCGGCAGTCATCACGATCACGTCACTGTCCGCAATCGCCTCGTATTCGTTGCTACCGACGATTGAGACGTTGTAACGGCGAGACGGCGCCGCATGGGAGAAATCGATCGCCTTGCTCTGCGGCATCCCCGGTACGACATCGACCATAACGATATCGGCGATGTTTTTTTCGGCGACGTAGTACACCGCCGTCGCGCCGACGTTTCCCGCACCAATTACCGAAACCTTACTCATGATGACTCCTCACGCCCCCGCCGAAATCGCACGGAGTGCGTCCGCCGAGCTACGTAGTTGCTTCGTTTGATCGTCGCCGAGTTCCGGTTCCAGAATGCGCACAATGCCTTTCCGTCCGATGACTACCGGGAGACTCATCGCGATATCTTTGATACCAAATTCCCCGTTCCAGACAAATGAGACGGGCAAAATGCGTCTAGTATCGCCAAGAATCGCCTGGCAAACGTCCACCGCGGCGGCCGACGGGCCGTAGTAGCTACTCGCTCGTTGCGACATCTCGACAATAACGTCGCCGGCGCGGCGGGTTTCCTCGATCGCCGCGTTTAACGCTGCGGCGTCCATTAGCATCTCAACCGGCACGCCGTTTACTCGGGTGTAGGCGGGTAGCGCGATCATCTCACTCGAGTGCCGACCGACCACCATTGCCGCGATGTTCTCCGTCGTAATACCGAGAACCCGCCCAAGCACAAATCTCAGGCGGATGCTGTCGAGGACGCCACCGAGGCCGATGACGCGCTCCCGCGGCAGCCCGGAACGTTCAACAAAAAGATAGGTCATCGAATCAACGGGTTCGGTTGCTATAACTACGACACCGGTGTATCCGTTGAGCTCCCCTGCGACCGTAGCGATAACCTCTCGGTTTCGCGCGACGAGATCCTCACGCTTCATCCCCGGTTCACGCACCGAGCCGGCGGTAACGACAACAACGTCAGAGGCGCGAACGTCGTCGTACGAATCGGTGCCGGCGATCGCGTACTGATATCCGCGTATAGGGGCGGCCTCCATCATGTCGAGGGCCTTGCCGTGCGCCAATCCATCCTGAACGTCGTACATCACAACACTACCGATGTTCTGTTCGGCGATAAAAAAAGCGGTGTTGGCACCGACGTTTCCCGCGCCTACGATCGCGATATTTGCCATTCTGATCTCCCGTTGATATTTGGTAATATACTGACGGGTATTTGGTACCGGAAAGCCCGCCGCACAACAAAAGAGATCGAAGGAGTAGAGAATACCAATGAACGACTCATACCGCAGCGAATCTGATTCGATGGGCGAGGTAAAAATCCCCGCGTGGGCATATTGGGGAGCACAAACCCAACGCGCGGTCGATAATTTCGACGTCAGCCCGTTTCGCATACCGACGGCGATGATTAGGGCGCTTGCCTTGATAAAAAAACACGCCGCCCGCGCGAACGGCGAACTGGGACTCATCGAGTCAAGGATCGCCGACGCGATTGAGACGGCGTCCGACGAAGTATACGAAGGTCACTGGGACGATCATTTCCCGATCGACGTGTTTCAAACCGGAAGTGGCACGAGTTGGAACATGAACACCAACGAGCTCATCGCCAACCGCGCCAACGAAATGCTCGGATCTGAACGAGGTACGCGCTCCCCCGTGCACCCCAATGACCACGTTAATCGCGGTCAGTCCTCCAATGATGTCATTCCGACCGCCGTTCACGTCGCCAATCGCGTCGTCGCCCAGGATCTTCTCGCGGCGGTCGAAGTGCTGGCGACAAGCCTGGCCAACAAAGCCACGGAGTTTAGTGATCTCGTCAAGCTAGGACGTACCCACCTTCAGGACGCGGTCCCGATGACGCTTGGACAGGAGTTTTCGGGCTACGCAGCCCAGATCGAGAAAGCCTACGGTCGGATTGATCGGACGCTCGCCAATTTGGAGGAACTCGCAATCGGAGGTACTGCGCTCGGTACCGGGATCAACTGCCACCCCGAGTTTGCCGAGCGCGTTGTGGCGGGGATTGGTGCAGATACGGGAATAGCGTTTCGCAGTGCACCAAACAAGTTTGAGGCGATTGCGAGTCGCGACGCCCAGGTCGAACTCATGGGAGCTCTCAACGTTTTGGCAACCAGCTTGATGAAAATCGCCAACGATCTTCGTATCCTCGCCAGCGGTCCGCGTGGAGCGCTCGGCGAAATCGTCCTGCCCAGCCTCCAACCGGGGAGTTCGATTATGCCCGGCAAGGTCAACCCGGTCATTCCCGAGATGGTTATCCAGGTTGCCGCGTGGGTGAACGGAAAGGCCGTTAGCGTGACGATCGCCGGTCAAAACTCGCCTCTGGAACTTAATATGATGCACCCGCTTATTGCGATGGAGACGCTCGACGCGCTCTCGGTCCTCGCCGCAACGTGTCGTCGATTGGCCGAACGGGCGATTGACGGCTTAGAGGCGGATCGGGAACGCTTGGCGTATTGGATCGAGTGGTCTCTTGCCCTTGTAACTCCACTTGCGACCGAGATCGGATACGATATGGCGACCAAACTCGCCTACCAGGCGTACAAGGAAAAGCGCAAAATTCGCGACGTCGTTCGGGAAAGCGGAGTGTTGCCCGACGATCGCGTTGCCGAACTTCTTGATCCCTCGCAGATGGTGTAGCGGCCACTGGAACTCGATCGATCGAGGTTTTATAGTGTAGGCAAGTGGAAGCACTTCGAGAGCTCCTCGGACAACACGCGCTTTTCTCTCTCGGTATTCTGTTGTTACTTGGATTTTTGGCCGGCAAGCTTGTCAGCCGCATCGGGCTTCCCGAGATTACCGGTTTTATCGTAGCCGGACTCCTTATCGGGGAGTCTTTTTTAGGCTTGGTTCCCCATCACATGGACGAGGGCCTTGGTCTGATAACGGAAGTGGCGCTTGGACTCATCGCCCTCACGATCGGGGGCGAGTTCTACTGGGTCAAGCTCAAACGCCTCGGGCAGGCGATCGTCGTCGTCACTCTGGTACAACTCGCCGCGACGTTCCTTTTTGTGAGTGTCGCCCTGGCAGTATTGCGGATGCCGCTACCGTTTGCCTTGCTTCTCGGTGCGATAGCGTCGGCAACAGCGCCGGCCGCGACGGTCGCGATCGTTCAGAGTCTTCGAGCGCGCGGTACCTTTATCGATTACCTTTTTGGCGTTGTCGCCCTCGACGACGCCGGCGCCGTGATTCTGTTTGGGGTCGTATTTGCGATCGCAAGCAGCATCCTCGCCGATGCGACCGCCGGCGGTGTCGCCGCGGCGGCTGCCGTAGACGCCGTCCACGCCGCCGGATCGTCCCACGGTCCGATTACGGTTGTTCTTCACGCTCTTGCGGAGGTAGGTCTTTCGATCGGTCTCGGTGTCGTAACCGGCGTGTTTATTCATCTTCTCTCACGCCGACGATCGAATCAGAACGAAGTCATGATCACGACGCTCGGTATACTGTTTTTTGCCACGGCCCTTGCTGTGGTCTTTCGCCTGTCGCCGCTTCTTACCAACATGACGGCGGGCGCGTTGATCATAAATCTCTCACCGGACAACCACCGCATATTCCGGATTCTGCGCCCGCTGACTCCGCCGATTTACGCGCTCTTTTTTGTCATCGCCGGTACCGAACTGCGGCCGGAGGTCTTTCTGGATCCCGAGATCATGCTGTTCGGCGGCGCGTATATCATCGCCCGAGCGATCGGGAAGTACGGCGGTGTGTGGGTCGGATGCCGAGTTGCCGGGACCTCGGCGGCAATTCGGAACTACCTTGGTTTTTGTATGCTCCCACAGGCGGGGGTGGCAATCGGCCTCGTTCTCCTCATCGAAGCATCGCCGGCGATGGCGGCCCTGCCCGCCGACATGCAATCGGTGATAAATACGATGGTGAACATCATATTGCTGTCCGTCTTCGTCAACGAGCTAATCGGCCCACCTTTGTCACGCTTGGCGATAGTTCGGGGAAATGAGATGCGGGAGGTGCAGTAGATGGATATGTTTGAAATCCTTGATAAGCAGAGCTGCCGCGTGGATGTCGTCGCTCGAAACAAGGAGGAGATGGTTGCGCGGCTTGCCGAGCTCGCCGGTAACAGCTCCGTCGCGGGCTCGATATCTACCGCGGAGATCCACAAAGCGCTTGCCGATCGCGAGGCTCAGGGCTCGACGGCGTTTGGCAACGAAATAGCGATACCCCATGCTCGAATTCCGGGTTTCGAAAAATTCCTACTCTTTATCGTCAGTGCGCCGCGTGGAGTTGAGTTTGCGGCGCTCGACCGTAAGAAGGTAAAGCTGTTTTTTGTCATTCTCGGCCCGCCCGAGGAGGTCACCGAACACCTCAAGATTCTCGCGTTTGTCTCGCGCGCGCTAAGCCACACCGATCTCAAGCGCGAACTGCTGACCGCGCGAAGCGAGACGGCTCTCTACGAGGCGTTTGTACGCAACACGCAAACCGAACGAACGGAGACCGATCGCGCGAGGGCGATGAAACTCGTGATAATCAACCTTTATATAGAGGATTTTCTCTATCGCGTTCTCGAGCTTTTCCTCGAAGAAGGAATCGAAGGCGCGACGATAATCGACACCGCTGGCATGGGTCATTACATCTCAAATGTACCGCTGTTTGCGGATTTTATTGGCTTTATGAACGAGAGCAAACATCACAGCAAGACGATTCTTGCCCTCGTCCCTGAAGAACACGTAGACGACCTCATCGCCGGCGTTGAGGATATCACCGGAGATATGAACACCCAGCAAGGCGCGATGGTCCTCGTCCTTGACGTTCTGCGACACCGCGGGACGATGCGCATGATGTAAAGGAGGCCAGATAATGGCAGACATCAAGGAGACGGGATTCCTGAAGGTTCTCGGCGACCTCTCATTCCCGGAGAAAAAGGTGGTTATCAATCCAAATGACGGATTTGACTTGGGACTGATGATGACCGATACAACCGCCATGATTTACTACGGATTTGATCCTTCAACCCTCCCGGGCGACGAGGTAAAACCGGTATGGGGGAACGTCTATCAGAAGAACGAATGCCACCTCGGATCGGTCGAGCTGAGTACGAGGGTCGTTGACTCGATGGGTAATCCAAAGCAGGTACGACTTCACCTTCTCGACGGTGATCCGTATCCCAAAATCCTCGTGAGCGCGGGTTGATGAGAGAGATCGAACGTCACGTCTTTACTTGATTCGGGCTCGCTGTGCGAGTACACTGGCGAGCACGGATTACGGAGGATGCCACTATGAGCCGCTACAACCAGGATGAGCGCTATATCACGGCAATGGGGTCATATCTCTCCGGAGATTGGGCGGAAGCGAACGATGCGTTTGTCGTCGTCGATGATGCATTTCCCAACGAATCATTTATCAAACTACTACGCGGCAACATATGCTATTCACGCGGCGAGCTCCAGGAAGCGGTAGGGTTTTACCGAGAAGCGATACAAAACCGTCCCGACTTTGGAAATGCCTACTACAAGCTCGGAGTGTGTCTCTATCGAATGGGTCGTCTGCGCGAGGCGCTTGAGGCGTTCACCGCCGTGACAGGTGGAAAAGGCCAATCTCATGCAATGGCGAGCTATTTTGTCGGCCTGATAAACCTGTTTATGGGTGAAGACTCCATGGCATCGGCCGCGTTTGAGGAGTTCCATGGCCTATCGCCTGAATCGAGAATCGCGGATTTTTATCTCGCGCAGCTGAGAATTAAGCAGAAGGATTTTTCTGAAGCGTTAACACTTCTGAATCAACTCGTTGAACAGACACCCAACTTTGCCGAGGTCCACTACATGTTAGGTACGGTTCATTTTGGACTTCATAACAACGCCGATGCGATAAAGTGTTTTCAACGTGCTCTGGAGATCAATCCGGAGGACGAGAGAAGTAGAACCAAATTAACGCTGCTGACTGACGTTCAGTGGCCATAGGAGAACTCGATGAAGAAGTACGTCTGTAACATGTGCGGCTACATCTACGATCCGGCCGAGGGCGATCCCGACAGCGACATCCCTCCCGGGACGTCGTTTGAGGACTTGCCCGAGGATTGGGTCTGTCCCGTATGCGGAGCTGAAAAGGACGAGTTTGAACTCGAAGAGGATTAGAGACCTCCGGTAGACGCACAGAGGGCGCCAGTGATCTTTGATCAACGGCGCCCTGTCTTTTTTTCAGAATGCAGACCTGTATTTCTCTTCGGTTTTGCCGATTGCGCTCCTCGCGCTGCTACCTCGCTATACTAATCCCTAAACCCATTTCTTCACGACGAGAACACCGTTGTGTCCGCCAAATCCCAACGAGTTACTCATGGCCGCATTTACCGTCGTGTTTCGTCCGGTGTTTGGTATGTAATCAAGGTCGCACTCAGGATCGGGCTCGTCCAGATTGATCGTCGGCGGGACAAAATCGTCGCGGACTGCAAGAGCACACACGATCGCTTCAAAGCCGCCCGCTGCTCCGACGCCGTGACCGGTCATCGACTTGGTCGAAGAGATCGGAGTTGAGTACGCGGTATCGCCTAACGCCAGTTTGATCGCTTTAGTTTCCGTCGGATCGTTTATCGGCGTCGAGGTACCGTGGGCGTTTATGTAATCGATTTGCCCGGGTTCGAGTCCGGCGTCCGCTATCGCCATCGTCATCGCTTTTGCCGCGCCGACACCCTCGGGATGCGGTGCGGTGAGATGGTTGGCGTCGTTTGTGTACCCGTTACCGCCGACCTCGGCGATTATTCGAGCCCCGCGGGCCTGGGCGTGTTCGAGGCTCTCGACGACGAGGATACCGGCGCCCTCGCCGATCACAAAGCCGTCACGGTCTTTGTCGAACGGTCGCGACGCGATCGCCGGATTGTCGGCGTACTTCGTACTGAGCGCCTGAATGACATTAAATCCGGAAACGCCCAACGGCGTGATTGGTGCCTCGACGCCGCCGCAAATCGCCACATCGATCAGTCCCTCACGAATATGACGCATCGCGTTTCCGATCGCATCGGTAGCGCTCGCACATGCAGTCGCCATCGAATACACCGGACCATGGATGCCAAGTGCAATTGCGATCTGCGCTGGACCGATGTTGGAAATCATCTTTGGAATCGTCATCGGAGGTACGCGACTCGGACCTTTCTCAAAAAGTGAACGCATCGAGCTTTCTATCGTCTCAAAACCGCCGATGCCGACGCCGAGAACGACACCGATCCTATCGGGATCGAGCGAATCGTCGTTTGGAGAAAACCCGGCCTGTTCCCACGCCTCGTGCCCGGCGTAGACCGCATACTGAGAGAAACGGTCCATCTTTCGCGCTTCTCGTCGTTCTATTCGAACGGAGGGATCAAAGTCTTTTACCTCTGCGGCGTACTTGGTTGTAAACTCGGTCGTGTCAAACCGCGTAATCGGGGCGACGCCGCTGACGCCGTCCCGCAAAGAAGTCCAGTACTCGTCCACACTATTTCCTACCGGACTTACTACACCCATTCCGGTAATGACAACTCGTTTCATGATTTCTCCTTCGCTCGTGGGAAACTACATCCCCAGACCACCGCCGATAGCGATCACCTCACCGGTGATGTATGACGCCATATCGGAGGCGAGAAAAAGGCAGACATCGGCGACTTCATCACCGGTCCCAATTCGACCCATGGGGATTTGATTGGCGAGCGCCTCTCGCTGAGAATCCGTGAGTTTACCGGTCATATCGGTCTCGATAAAACCGGGAGCGACCGCGTTTACCCGCACCGAGCGAGAGGCAACCTCTCGTGCAAGGCTCTTGGTAAAACCGATCAAGCCCGCTTTGCTGGCCGCATAGTTGGCCTGTCCGCCATTTCCGATCAAGCCGACGATCGAACTCACGTTGATGATGGCACCCGATCGGCGCTTGATCATCGGACGAGCCACGGCTCGGCTGGCGTAAAACGCAGCCGCGAGGTTGACGTTCATCACCGTGTGCCAGTCTTCAGAGGACATCCGCATAATAAGACCGTCCCGTGTAACGCCGGCGTTATTGACGAGTACGTCGATACCCCCGCGCGACTCTTCGACTTTGGCGATCGCTTTGTTTACCGCTTCCTCGTCGGAGACATCCACTTGATGAAATGCTACTTTCTCCGCGTACCCGAGATCCTCAAAGTATTCGATTGAGTCACCAGCGGACCTGGCAAAATAATCGACAGTGGCTCCGTTAGCGAGGAATCGCTCAACTATCGAGCGTCCAATCCCTCGCGATCCCCCCGTGACCACCGCGTGCTTTCCCGTTATCATCGACACGTTACCTCCGCAAGCAACGGAGACGGTACCACGACGAACGAGTTAGCTTCAAGCATTCGGTTGTCGACCGACAATAAGCGGAACATCGCTTGAAGAAAGGACGACCCTGGGTTGATAAACGCCAAAATCGCGTCGGTAGCGAAATACCTTCCGCCCCGACGTATGGGAAATGACGAAATAGCGACGATAGTCGATACCTCCGACGAGTGGATTCGATCTCATACCGGCATACGCTACCGGCACCTGGCCCGCGACGACGAATCGGCGTCGGATCTTGCCCTACCGGCGGCCAAAAGCGCGATCGAACGCGCTGGTCTGACGCCGGACGAAATCGACATGGTTCTTCTGGCGACAAGCACGCCCGATTACCCCGGACTTCCGGCGACCGCCAGCATCGTCCAAGATCGGCTTGGCATCCAATCTGCGGGGGCGATGGATATCGCTGCCGCCTGTTCCGGGTTTGTCTACGGTCTCGAAACTGCCCGGGCCTACGTAAGCGCGGGCACTGCCCAAAACGTGCTGTTTGTCGCCACGGAGGTGTACAGCAAGATTCTCAACTGGGACGATCGCAGCACCTGCGTTTTATTCGGCGACGGGGCCGGTGCCGTTGTCGTGACTGCCACCGGGCAATACGACTCGAGTCGAATAATGCCGGCCGTGTTGGGAAGCCGCGGATCCGGAGCGGAGTCTCTCTATCGCTCGCACGGCGGATCCAGAAATCGCTACGTTCCCGGGGTGACTCCGGAAGCGGATCTCAAACTCAAGATGGATGGGCGCAAAGTGTACAACTTTGCAGTCACGACCGTTATCGAAGTTATCGAAGCTCTGTTGAGCCAAAACAGCATGAGTTTTAACGATTTGAAGTGGGTCGTACCCCACCAGGCCAACTCCCGAATCATCCAGGCGGTAGCAAAACGCGCCGATTGGAACGCTGACCGGTTTTTTACAAACATCGACGAGGTTGCGAACACCTCGGCGGCGTCAATTCCGATAGCCCTTGACCAGATGGCGGAGAGCGGACTGATAAACCGGGGAGACGCCATCCTCACCGTGGGATTTGGTGCCGGGCTCTCATGGGGCGGCAATGTCCTGATTTGGTAGAACTACCCGCTTGGCGTCGTTGCCGCTCCCACGTTTATGCCGCCGACGGTCGTCAACGCCTCGGCGATTTCCAGAATCGCCGGTGACAGATCCCCCGGCGAAAAACGAACGTTACCGCCCCGCAGGAAAAAGTCGTTTTCGCGATCGCGAAGCGCGTATTCCATGCCGCCTTGGAGAACACTCAGTTCTAGGACCATCGGAGCCTCATCCGCGACGGCAAACCCAAGGCGTCGGAGCTCCCGCGCGACCAAACGACGCGAGAAGGCATCCTCATCGATCTGTAATGCGATCGGAATTCGGATTCCATGAATCAAAAACGAACCCGGAGCGATCGCGTAGAGATCCGCTGCGAGCGAATCCAGAAGCGCGGGTCGTCGCTCGACTGTCGACACAAGCGTTTCGAGAAGGAGCGGTCGTTCCCACTGATCCTGAAGCTCGATTCTGAGCGCGGCCAACTCGGGAACGTCGCGTTCGAGATCGGCCTCCAAAAAACGATAGTCGAGATCGGCGGCCGGGTTGACCGCGGTCTCAAACGCGCGCGCCGATCGAACGTGACGAAGGGCGGTTGGGCGAATTGACTCGGCGGCAAGCATGCGGTGCCAGCTCTCCATCAGGTCCTGCCCCTCGCGTGCGTACGCATCGGCGATTTCGACGATCAAGCGTCGCTCAATACCCCGGTGGTACCCGGCGCGGGCCCGGCGATAGACCGCGCGTAAGCGTCGCCCGGTTCGCGCCAGAAAATTACCCGGACGAAACAGCGTATCGCGATGTGCTCCGGCTCGATACGCATCGGCCAACGCCGCGTGGACCTGGGCATCAAAACGAACGGGATCGGTACCGTAGTTGTATATCCAGGTACGGTTGTCTTCCTCAAGGATTTGATGCAGCTGCATGATCGCCCGATCTGGATAGCCGGCTTCGGTCCACAGTATCGCCTGACTCAACTGCGGTAACGGGGTACTATCGTCGCTCGCCTGAGCCTGTTCGTAGTCTCTGGCGGCGTATGCCCATCGGAGTCGTTGCTCGTGGTACTCACCGCGTATCAGGTAACCGCTGGATCGATCGGCATACTCAAGCGACCGTTCCGCGGATAGAAGCGCATCTTCCCAACGGTAGAACTTGGCGTTGAGAATACTCAGATTATAATAGGCGACCGCGAGAAATAGTCGATTGTCCTGTTCCTCGGCGTGTGTTATCGCAGTCATGTATTCGCGGCGGGCAGCCTCGTAGTCCCATAAGCCGGAATAGACCGTTGCCAGGGTCATACTCAGGTCGGTCCCCGATCCGCTTGTTTCTATCGTTTCTTCCAAGAGAGCGCGCGCCTGCTCGAGGCGGTGGGTCTTGAAATAAAGCCAGGAGACATCGGCGATTACGTCGCGCCGCTCTGGCTCACTCGCGAGCATTCGTTGGAGAACCCGAATCGCCTCTTCGTCCTGGTTACTCCGGGCGAGTGTGTCGGCGAGCGCGTGCCTCGTCGATTGGGGATCGGCCCCGAGTGCAAGGGCCCGTCGATACTCTTCCTCGGCAAGGTGGTAGAGGCTCTGATCGAAGTACAGATCGCCGGCGATTAACGGAAATCGCGGATCACTTGGGTATTGTTCGGCGGCGTCTTCGATGCGCCGAATGGCGCGTTCATAGTTCTCGCTGTCGAGCGCATCGGATATCTCCTCTTCCAGAAACGCCGGGTTAGCGGCGACCGGGTCAGGCGCAAAGAGGCACACGGAGAGGGCGACGATCGCCGCTGCGCGGGGAGCTCGATACGCGCGTCGGCTTCGCGGGACGCGCGGCGGAAAGATTGAGCGTATGAGGATCACTACTCGGCGCCATCGAGGACGTTCGACGGAAATCCGATCAAAGTCGCTTCGAAACGCTCGGCGCATCCGCGCGACGGCGTCAGGGACAACACTGCGACCGTAACGCAGCGCCGCGGCGAGTGCTCCGGACTCAACGAGCCGAGACTCGTTGGTGATGTATGGATCGACTCGCCGATCGGGATCGACGAGACGACGAGCACGCGAAAAGAGGAGCAACGCGGCAGCGTGCGGCTGCCGACGACACAAGCGCCGCCATCGAAGGGCGCGGACGGCGATCCACCCGGCAACGACCAGAATCGGCACGAGGTACCACCGGGCGGCCGCCCGGCGCGCCGCCGCCGCAATGTGCGTTCCGAGACTTGCCTCCGGCGAATCCTCGCGTATCGCAAGACGCCCCTGCGAGAGGATCTCCTCTATCAGACCCGACAGCTGTTCCTGATCGATTCCATAGTCCGTCGAGACGACTTCGCCGGGAGCGATCGTCTGCGAGGTTGGATCAAAGGCGATCCAACCGTGGCCTTCAAAGTAGACCTCCACCCACGCGTGCGCCATGTCCCCGCGGACCGGGTAAAAACCGAGCATCCCCGTCGAGGGATCGACAAAAAAGCCAACGGCGACTCGAGCGGGTATCCCGAGCGACCGGGCCATGAGAGTCATCGAAAACGCGAAGTAGGAGCAGTATCCCTTGCGACTTACAAATAGGAAGTGTCCAAGTTGGTCATTGTCGACGGCGATCCCCGGAGAGAGGCTGTAATAGTACTCGTTCTGCAAATAGTCGCGCAGCGCGACAACGCTGTCGTAATACCCGTCTATACCGGCCGTCACCTCCCGAGCGAGTTGAGCGACCGCCTCAGGGATGTCGCTGCCGACGTAGGTTTGCTCCCATCGTCGATCGTAGGTCGGCGGCCATGGCGCTTGCTCGAGAAATGAGTTGATAAACCTGACCGGCGACAACGAGTGAACGCGGTACGCGCCGTTAAACGACGATCGGTCCCAGACCTCAAGCTGTTCGACACGGCGCGGCTCGGGTATCGCCATAAACGCATCGGGGTCAAAGTTTACGACGTAGTACTCCTGGGAAACCTCCTCACGCGCTCCCGGAACCGGAACCAGACCGTACTCCGACCTCCCAAATGACGTTAAAGTCAGCGGCGGTGCCGGTGACGGTTCGTTGTCCTGTTCCAGGCGAAAAAAACCGCGTCGTGGAGAATACCCGCTCAGCACGTACCGCCTGATCAAACGTCCCGGTGGCATCCGATCCTCACGATACAAGAGGACGAGCTCGCGACTCAGACCGATCTCAGTCTCCAAACTCAAGTAGTCGGCAAAGTCAAATCGAAACGCGGTCGGCCTCATCAGACCGCCGGACGCGCTCACCGCATCGCGTTGCCACCCGCGATACAGCACCGTGAGCAGACCGGTCGTCAAAAGCAACAACACAAGCGCCGGTAGCGCTGCCCGGGGACGAAACGGTCGTTTCGTGGCGTCAACTCCGGACGACGCTACCGCATGCCGTGCCGAACTCATCCTCAGAGACGACCGGACCATCGCATGGACGACAAGCGCGATAAGCACGGCAAACGCAAAAATCGCATACGCAGTCGGATGTCCAAGGATACCGCGTCGGAGTTCCGCCTGGGACCAAAAAAGTCCCGTCGCCGCCAACGCTACCAGCGGAGTAAACAGGGCACGGCCGAGCGTTGATCGACGACACCAGGAATCCCATTGCCACACAAGCGTTCCGAGAATCGCGGCCGGAGCAAGCGAATACGCGACAAGGACGAGGTGGGATTCGACGGTCGCCATCGTCTGCAGTACGCCGGAGATCGCGAGGAGCCGAGCGAGGAGGTAGAAAACAAGCGGTACTCCCGCCGTCACGACCAGGAGGGCCACGATCCGACGACGACCGGCGTCGACTCGTGCGACCGCGACCCAACCACAGAGATATACGGCGACGGACGCGTACGGTCTGCTAACCGGGTACAGATAGCGGAGGACGATTCCCGCGAGAGCCAGGAGAACGAGGTGACGGGTGAGAGTCTCAATCCAAAGCGCCGGTGACCCAGCTGTCTTTGACGCGTTTCTGGTCAATTTCATCCATCAACAAGACTACCACCGATCGCCCACGCACGTCCGGCGGACAGATCTCGGCGATTCCGGTTGTGACAAAAAGTGACGTACCCCGTTCTATCAACTCGGGCGGGACTACGGCCTCGAGCCATCGCCCGTCGATATCGAGAGCAGCCAACGAACGGGTCGCCTCGCTCGGTTTCCCGCAGGTCACAATGCGCTCGCGAAACGCGACCGCAACGGATACGGTGAATCCACGCTCTTCGAGTTGGACCGCCAGGCCCAAACCGTGCGCGATGACTCGGTCGAGTATAAGGGCGCCGGATTCGCCGTCGACCGACCCAGCAGCAAAGGCGTCAATCGTAACGAGAACCGAACGCCGCGGGGGCGGCACTTCTTCGCCCTGACGCACAAAAAGATCACCGGTATGAGCGTAAAGACTCCAGTGAAGTTTGGTTGCGTCATCTCCGGGATGATACGGCCGTGCCTCTACAAGATCGTCATTTCGATCAAGCGAAATGTAAGTCTCGAGATCGCGTCCACCGTATCCACGTACATCAAAGAGGGCCGATAATTCTTCTGTGTAGGGAAGAACGCGAATGTAGACCTCCTCATCAACCGATGGGAAAAACCGTAGCGACGTAAGTCGAAACGGATCGGGAACGGCGATTTCGATTTGGTCGGCTCGAAATAGTCCGCGATAAAACCGGGGAAGCTGATACCATTGATCGCTCCCGCCCACGTGTAAGAACAAGGTTTCAATAACTCGCACCCCCGACGTGAACACGACGGCGACCTCCATCCGCATCGGGCTGTCGTTGATGCGCAAGCGAAGACGCGGTGCGACACCACTCGAGATCTCGGCGTGTTCAAATTCGAGGTGGACGGCACGCGGCCAGTTCCGCGCACGGCGGATCAATGTCGTGGCGAGGGAGAAAAAGAATACGAGTGCTGCGCCGGCACCGATAAGAAGTGCAACGATCTCACTCCTAAACAGCCCGGGGATGAGCGCCACGATTGAGGCAAAAAAAAACCGAAGCCCGCCGGTCCGACTTTTACGCGGGCGCGATTCACGACGTTGCCCACGATTGGCGTTGGAGCCGGTCAATCTCCTGGGCGCAGCGATCCTCCAAAACCGCGGCCGGATGGACGTCGGGTTCGGCCGAACGGATTCGATGCGCGAGGACTGGAACGACAAGGCGAGCGAGCTCTGCATCGGTGACGTATTCCTGTCCACGAATCAGGGCAAGCGATCGCATCGCATCGATGAGGTGCAAGGTCGCACGAGGTGATGCCCCGTAGGCCAGGCGACGATCAGTCCGCGTCGAGGCGGCAATCGCGACCGCGGCGCGCTGGAGATCGGGATGACAATAGACGGCGCGAGACTTCTCCCGGAGCGCGAGAAGATCAAGCCGCGAGATGACCGGTTGTAGCTCCGGGAGTATTTGACGACCGGGATCGTCACGAAGAATCTGAAGCTCCGCTTCCTCATCCGGATAGCCGAGGGTGAGCCGCATAAGGAAGCGGTCGAGTTCCGCAAGCGGGAGCGGATAGGTCCCCTCCATCGTCACCGGATTCTCGGTAGCGATCACGAGAAAGAACTCGTCCATCGGGTAGGTACGCCCACCAACGGTAACCTGCCGCTCGTTCATTACCTCGAGGAGCGCGGATTGAACTTTTGGGGTCGCGCGATTGATCTCGTCGGCGAGGAGAACGTGGGCAAACACCGGCCCGGGCGCGAATGTGAATCGCCGTCGACCGGGATCGTAGACGTCGACTCCCGTAAGATCGTAAGGCAGAAGGTCCGGGGTAAACTGAACGCGCCGAAACACGACTCCCTCTCCTTCGACGCCGATCGACGCGGCGATAGCGCGGGCGAGGCTTGTCTTGCCGGTTCCCGGAAGGTCCTCAAGAAGGAGGTGTCCGCCGGCAACGATGGCCGCAATTACGAGCTCAAGTGACTCGTGCTTCCCCCGAATAACGCGATCGAGGGCATCGTAAAACGCCTGAATCGACACGTCGGTAGCCTACAACAACGACGGTTCGGGCGGAAAGACCCAACCCAGATGCTGGATCGCGTCGGCGGATCGCTCGATCTCGGCAATCAGCGGCTCGATATCGCTGTCCATTTGTATTTCTGCTTGGTCTCGAAGAGAGAAAAGATGTACCGTCACCGGCGTACCAAAAAGCGCTGCCGCGGCGGCACGATAGACGGCCATCTGGCCGTCGTAGTGGGTCGGTACAAGTCTGTGATCGGACTTAAAGTCGACGACAAAGGTGTGGTTCTCGGCGCGGGCGACGAGATCCATCTGCCCGTGTACGACCCGCTCGCCACCGCTCGCGTCAAGGCAAAAAAGGAACGGGATCTCGTAGCGGAACTCGCAGGATGCGATCGAACGGTAGAAATCGGACGTAAGAAAGCTCTCCGAGAGCGTCCATGCTTCGTCGAGAAGATCGGTCGAGATATCGCGTTGCACCCGTTCTACCGCAAACGGCGCAGTTTGCCAGTATTCCTTAGAAATGCGATCGCGCAGCCGAAGCTCGATTGCCAGGTGGCTGAGCGTTCCAAGGACAAGCGCGCGGTCGCGATCCACGCCCTCTCCCGGGAGGGTAAATCTCTGTTTGCGCGCGATTAAAAGCGCTTCGTTTATCAGGCTCGGCGACGTGTCAATTTCAATCGGCGCAAAATCGAGAACCTCAACTTCGTCGGGTAGATGCTCCCATTTTGCGCGGGGCACTCGTGTCGAATCGGCGATTCGATTACGAAGATGCTCCGCCGGGAGCGGGGCGATGCGCTCGAGGTGCACAAGATCGGCAAAGTCGCTAGAGACGCGAGTCGCCTCCGGCTCCAGCTGTGTCACCGAGGCGATCATTCGCCACATCGTCTCGGCCTTGTCGCCTTTTCGCATAGCGGCGGTAAAGTACAGCATCGTCTCCGCTCTCGTTGCCGCCACGTACAGCAATCGTTTTCGCTCTGCCAAATCCTCGGCGCGTTCGCGGTCGCTCGAGCGCGTCGAAAACACGTTGGGGATCTTATCCGCGGGTGTCGCCGGTGGGATGTTGACGACGAGCCCCGTGCCCGGATGTTCCATGACGAGTTCGGTATCTTTTCCGCCCCGGGAATCGCAGTCGACCACAAACACAACGGGAAACTCGAGACCCTTAGACTTGTGAATCGTCATCAACTGTACCGCGCCGGGACGCCGGGGCGGACTAAACTCATCTAATTTCTCGCTACGGCCGAGGTGGCCGCGCATAAACTCCACAAACTCGATCGCGGGGCGATCCTCGTATGCCTGGGCGATCGAGGTGAGGTAGTCAAAATGCTCGAGGTACGCGTGGTCGCTCGCCCGCGACAAAATGGCGTATCGATAGCCGGATAATTCCCAAAGCCGTTCGACCAGGACGGCAAGAGGTTCGCGATCAACCAAGCGCTCAATCTCCTCCAACAGTCGACGCCCGACGGCAAATCGACGACGGTCGGACGGCGAGAGCGCTTGGCTGTTTTCAAAGGGTCCGGAAAGACCGGCACGCATCGCGTGCCAGAGCGCTTCGTCGGAGGCCATCACAAACGGCGACCGAAGAACGGTCGCGTAGGCGGTCTTGTCACGGGGATGGAAAAAGAGCTGGAAAAGCGCCGTGAGATCCACGGCCGGCGCTTCCAAAAACAGGGTACGCAACGCCTGTGTTTGATACGGTATTCCTATCCGTCGCAGCATCCGTTCGTAATGTTGTTGATTTGTCGTCGATCGCATCAGAATCGCGATCTGGTCACCCGTGTACGTACCACTATCAATAAGTCGGCGAATCTCACGCGCGATCCAATCGCCCTCGGCCATTGAGTTGGGGGCCAAATCCTGGTCCGGTGGATTACCGTCCACCCATGCCAAGGTGATCCGGCAGGCTACGTCGTCGCGGGGAGTTCCGCGATCGGCAAGCGGTTCAAAAACGGCCTCATAATCCGCCTGGGCGTCTGCAAAAATCCCGGCAAAGAGCTTGTTGTAAAACTGGATAAGCCGCGGTTCGCTCCGGTAGTTGTGGCGGAGATTCTCAGTTGCCGATATCTCCTCGGCGAGGCGCTTGAACACCGAGACGTCGGCTCCACGAAAACGATAAATCGACTGTTTCTGGTCGCCGACAAAAAAAAGCTTATCAGGCCTGAGCTCGTCGGCCCGCGGTATCCGCCCGTTTACCCCCTCGCCGGCGAGTAAAAACAGGAGATCGCGTTGTGCCGAGTTGTTATCCTGGAACTCATCGATCATGACGTAGCGAAACCGACGCCGGTAGCTTTCGAGAAGATCGGCTTGCGCCAAGAGCGCCTGAACCGCGAGCTCCATGATTTCCTGGTACCCGAACGTTCCACTTTGCCGACGTTGCGCGAGTACTTCTTCCTGCCACTCAGCAAACAGCTTGTAGAGATCCGTCGCGTCCGGCTCGGCGGCACGGGCAAACCGAATAGCGCTGAGCTCGCGAACCAAGCCATCTTTTTTATGTACCACCCGACGAAGGGCGGATTTAAACGCCGCAGATAGCTCGTCGCGCTTTCCGCGTCGGAAATCGATCTCTTCGCCGATGGCGGCGATACGATCAAGGTCATCGTCGGCCTCGATCAACGTATCGCGAATCTTTTTGAGATAGTCGTCGTTTGGTTTAATCGCGATAGCGGATGCGATTCCGACGCGGATCTCCCCTGCTAAATCGGCTGATCGCTCCGCTAGCCACATAGCTCGTCGGCGACTTAAATCGGCAAAATCGATCGGTCGCGAGAGCCGCATATGGCGCTCCAACAACGGCAGCAGCAGTTTGTCTTTGGTCCCATCAATGCCGTAATCCCGAACAAATCGAGACAAGATCGGATGAGTCGCGTTCTGCGCGAGAAAACGCTCCGCCATTATCTCATTGCCGCGATCCAAAGAGCCTTCCGAGACAGCAAAGACCGAGGGAACTCCCAATGCGATCGCGCCGTCGCGGAGAATTCCGGCACAAAAGCTATCGATCGTTGATATCTGCGCCTCGTCGAACAACAGCAACGCGTTCCGTACGTGGGCACCGTTGTCGGCGTGTTCGAGTAGTGATTGATGAATCCGGGCAAACATCTCGGCGGCCGCTTTTCGCGTGAAGGTGAGCGCCAGTATCTCAGGGACGGCGACGTGATCGTTAACGACGAGGTCGACAAAGCGCTGGGTTAGAACGCGTGTTTTACCGCTCCCCGCGCCGGCGGACACGACGAGGTTTTGACGCGCTGAAATCGCCCGACTCTGGTCGGCGTCAAGAAGCATCACTGTATCTCCGCGTGGCGTAACAGCGTCGACAGATCGAACGCGCTCCGCAATGCCCGCAATCGCTCTCTTCGCGACACATAAAAGCTCCGGACATAATCTGTCGGTAAAGCGCGTCAAGCCTGTCCGGTAATTCCGCGACGAGTTCGGTAAGGCGCTCTGCGGCCACCGCCTGACGCCCGCGGCCGCCCCGATCGGAGATCCAGACGATTTTTGGACCTTTTAGATTGACGTAGGCGGTACGGTCCACCTCACGCCCGATTCTTTGCTGAACCATAAGTTGGTAGAGAGGAATTTGAAGTTCCTCGCCGCGAATTACCGCCTCCACCGAGGGAATAGAACGGCCGCTTAACTTGTAATCGACGATCGTGATCACATCAGTTTCGCCAAGACCGATCACACGATCGGCTTTGCCGTAGACGCTGACGTCACGCCCCGCGTACGACAACGCCACTTCGGACTCCCCGGGGCGTTTGAGACCGAGCTGATCATCGGCGAGCACCTCGTCCACGATCGCCGCGTACCAGGTTCTGAGCGCCTCTTCTCCGCGACGCGGAAGCGATAGACGAGTCAGCGGCTCGTCAAAGACGCGGTCGACGGCGGCGCGCGTTTCACCCCCGTTCGCGAGCACGATCTCAAAAACCGAATGAAGGGCAAGCCCAAGGACGAGAGGATTTGCGCTCTTGTACCCATAGGGCTGCTCCTCTATCCCGAGAACCTCAGCGAGAAAAAAAGAATACGGGCAGGTTTCGAATCGACGCACGGCGGTTGCGCCGAGACGTGCGGAATCCGCGCGCAGATTCTCGATCAGGTGTTGGGGGAGGCCTTGGGTTTGAAAGTCCGGACCCGGATCGGCGAGAGCAACGGCGCGCGCGGCGACGAGCGCGGAGTGCTGTGGCCGATACATGACCCGCGGCCGCTCGACTTGATCGTCCCACCATCGGATCTCCCGTTTTATCTCATTTTCGGGAGCGCTGGACGGAGTTCGCGTTCCGAATGCGGTAACCAGCTCGGCAGCGAGAACCTGAGCACCCCGCGCGCCTTCCGTCGAACTACTCATCCTCACCGCGGCGTCGCCTGTCGTATACGCGCGCAAAAAGGCGGCGGAACGTTCAAAGTCATGATCGTCGAGGAGCCCGAGCTCCTCGGACCGCACGCCCATCGGACGATGGGGACGAACGCGCGTCGCGTTATGCGACATGTTGAGCGTGTAGTGTCGAGCCGCCGGAATACCGGCCGCGACACGATAGGGGTATATCTGGACCGCGCCGGATTGTCCTTGAGGAACGTACATCTGGTCGCTTAGGTAATCGAGAAAGATCGTCCACGGACGTTCAATCGGTAATCCGTAGCGTTCGAGATTCTCGAGGGTCGCCAGCTCTCGCTGAACCCTCTCAAGCACTCGTTCCGACACTGCGTCGTATCGCCATCGTTCGTGGTCCGGCGGCTCCAAGTGAGTTCGCACAAACGCGGAGATCGCCCGGGATAGCTCGACGACACTCGTCGCGTAGACGATCCGCTCTATTCCGCTGCAGATCTTTCGGAACCGCTCACGCCAACCGGTCAGGGCTTGAGCGCTTATCCTAACCGATCCCACGTGTTTACCGTCTTGTACGCGTGCCGCGAGTTCAAACGCTTCCTCCCACTCATCGCGTCCGTAACAATGCGTCCGGTATCCAAACTCGATCATACGTTCGAGAAAAGCGGTCGAACGCCATGGAATGCTCTGATCAAGGACCAGCGCCGCGAGCGATACAACCGAGAAATTGCTGCTGACAAGTTCGTCGAGACGGTCAACCCAGCGTGCACCCGGTAAATCAACGAGGGCGCGGCCGCCGGCGAATCGAACCGGTAGACCGCGGCGATGACCCTCGAGTTCAAGCCACGGTCGAAGAGAATCTAGATCCGCGACGCTCACCACGATCTCGTGGAGGCTGGCGCCGTCGGCGACGTCTTTTTCGATCGCTGAGAATAACGCGGCAATCTCGTCGTGAAAGGTTAGATACACGTGAACAACCGGCTCGTCGTCGGGGGCCGGTGATACTGTCCGTCCGTTTTCGCCAAACCACGATTCGTACTCGTGAAAATCGTCGAGGAGTTCGGGGAAAAAGAGCAACGGCCGTTGCTCAAGGTCTCCGAGCGGAGGGAATGCGTCCCACGACGCCTCGAACAGGCCGTATTGGTTTAGCCACTCGTGGTAAAGCTCCGCGAGATGCTCGTACTCATCGGCGAGCGAAGCCCTCAGCACCGTGTAGTTCCGCCGGAGCCTGGGAAGAAGCGTCAAGGTCCGGGCGAGCGCCCCCACCGAACTCCGAGCACTTTCGGGGTACTCGGCGTTAAACAACTCTCGAAAACCCATCGTTGCGGATCGGGATAAAAGATCGTGTGCAAAAATCTGGCGCGACAAAGAAGATGCGGGACGCTGTTCCCGATGAACACCCGGAAGGAGCTGCTTGAATCGATCCCAGGAGATGATACGGTCGCGTTCGATCGCCCGGCGTCCGTCCAAAACAAGCGTTCGACGCCAGGCCGCGGCGACGACCTCGGTCGGGAACACCAGCAGTTCCGTTCCAGACTCGTATGACTCAATAACGGTCGCGCGGAGCTGTCCCATCTCCCGTAAACGCCTCCATCAAACTCCGGAACGAGACTCACCGGCAACCGGTGGAACAACACGAGATCGTAGCTTACATTAGGAGGAAGCACCATGGCGTCTACTAAGGTCGTTCGGCTGGACAACTTCGTTGGGAAGTACCCCCAATCCGTCTCGCTGTTTCTCGAGCGTCGAGACAACGTTGTCTGTCGCAACAGGACGACAGAGAAGACCAAAAAGGTCCAGTTTCGCGCCCTGTATGAGAACAATCGGCAGTTCTGGAACGTCAGGGGAACGTGGGACTACTTTCTCGAAGCCGAAGCGGCCAACGAGGTCTTGGAGACGTTACGGGACCTCCTGTCTCGAGAGGGCCTGCCGAGTACCGGATCCAACGGCGATACCGCCGAAGTTCCCGAAAAACCGCGTCCCGACAACCGATCCCCCAGAGAAGAAAAGGCGGTCGAGTCTAATTTTGCGGGGACGTACCACAAGTACCAGGGCCTTGAGACGCCGCAACGAGCCGGGCTCCTCGCTCGCTCGGCGATCCGACTCACCGAGCTGGCCAAAGATCCCGACGTTATGCCGGAAACCGTCGCCGAAGCGCTCATAGAAACCACCGAAGAAGCGACGATGATCAATCGCGCAACGCTCCTCGAGGCGCTCAAGATGGGTGACGCCGAGGCGCAAATCTACAGTCAGGAGATGGTCAAGGCTACTCAACGAATGGTTCAATCGACGATCCAGCTCGTTGATTCGGAGGTGTACAACGACGACCTCGTGAGTCGACTTGTTGAAAAGTCCAATGGGACGGTCGTGCAACACATGACTCGCGTCTTTCTCCGCGGTCTACGTTTTCTTCTGTTCTACAATCGGGCGGTCATTCGCAACGGAATCGCGGCCAAGGTGCGAATCAGGTTTCCGCAACGCTATCGCAGCTATTACGCCGCACTGGTACCGCATATCCATCCGGACAACGTTACGCTCGAGCGGGTTTTTTACGGCGGAATGAAAGCGCTTTCGGCCGAGGAGATTCATACCTTTGCGACCGGATTTCTCGTCCACGATGTAGGTAAGGCCGACGATATCGAATATCACGAGGGTGACGCCGGATACGACCGTTCAATTGTAGAGCGCCACGTCAAAATCGGCTATCGCGCCGTTATCGACAAGACGAATTATCCCGCGGCTGCGGCGCTGATAACGGGTTACCATCACGAGTACTACGGAGATCCGACGGGGTACGGGTACTTTCGAGAGTTCTTACAGTCCTACAAAAACGCCCGACCGTCGGCTACCCAGGATTACATCATGTCATACACGATGGAGCCGGTAATAGACTACGAAGTTTTGGCGTTCTTTCCGGCAAAGGCGTTGGAAATCGTCGACGTGTTTGATTCTCTCACAGATCCTAACCGCCTTTACCGTGATCCGATGGAGGACGGCGAAGCTCTGGCGATGATGCAAGACGAGTTTATCGCCAAACGCGCAAAATTGGACCCGATTCTTTACGACCTATTTGTCGAGTTTCATCGCGAAGAAGCGGAGGCGCGCCGTGGAGCCGGCGCCCGCTAGAACCTAGTTCCCAAGTACGACGCCGTCAAAGTAACGCCGCATCGCGCCGACAAAACCGTCGGCGACTTCTTCCTCGATATCCTGGTAGGCAAACGCGCGGGCCGAATCCAACGAAACGCCGGACGCCCGGTCTTCGTTGTCGTACGTGACGAGCGAACTTCCGTCCGGTCCGCTCATATCAAGCGTCAGAACCCAGTTAACTGATTCAAAGTCACCGCTCAGCTGGAGCGGCGTAATCTCGACGCGCCCGCTGACACGTAGGGTCGGCGATTGGTCGCTCACCGGAAACCGCTCCTCGCTGAGCGCCGCCCGAATCACTCCGGCGATCCGACCGCCCTCGTCGCCGCTGATCGCGATAGCAACACGCATCTCCGATGCCAGATCGGTTCGTTCCTGCAGTATCTGATCGTATTCGTATGCCAGCGGTACGGTGCGCGAAAAACCGGGCTGGATGATATCGAGTTGGTTAATCAGAACCTCGTTGCTGGTGGCGACGACGCCCGCTGCACTCAAATAGGCGTAGCGGCGAATAACGTCGCTACTACCGCGTGATTCGGTAAGAAAGGACGCGACCTGGTCGGCGTTTTTCTGAATGAGATTGCGGTACACCTGCGCAGTCGGATTACGCTCGATATACGCGATCGCGTGAACGCGACCGGTCTCATCGACCGCCGCTTCGCCGTACTGTACGTTGAGCAGAGTCTGGTTCGATCGAACGTTGGTACTCTGGGCAAGTTCGACTTCGCTCTCGCTTATGTTGCCCTCCGCTGTTGCAAGTTCGCGATAGCGCTCCTGCGTTTGTACGTCGACCCGGATCTCCGACTCGAAAATCTGCGATAGACTTGCCATCGCCTGTTGCTCGGCGTCGCGTCGGCTATCGCCGGTACCCACCGCCGACAGGTAGATGTCGTCGGGATACACCGCCTGTGGATTGAGATACCACTCCGGCAAGTCCCTGCCGCCTGATCCACCGCTCTGAACCGGAGCAGGACTCGTCGCGCACGACGCGAAAAACACCAACAATCCGATCGCCGCCGTCCCTATTACCCCTACTCTCTGTCTCATCGTTGACTCCTCATCGTCCGCTACTGGTTAAAATAGGATGTCGCCAGGTTTACCCCGTCCTCGCCTACCGTAACCATTCCGAGATCATCGATATATGATAGCCCGCCGGCCACAAAATACTCGATCTCGATTTGATACTCGCCGGGAGGTAGATCGATTTCACGAACGTACGCAAATGCCGGGAAATAGCGCGACATACGCAGGTCCGCCTGTTCGCTCGCGTCCACGGCGACATCGGTCGCCAAGGAAGCTGCAAATCCGCCGATAAGGCCCGCGACACTTCCCGATTGCTCACCGGCCTGTTGCATACGGTCCTTCGCCTCTTCGGCTAGAACCCCTTTCACAATCGTTCGCGTCACCGTCTTGAGGAAAATCAACGGATACCTGATCTGAAACGTATCCAGCGCCACCTGCTCGATATTCTCGAACAGTCCAAGATCGCCCATCGGCTGGCCGTCGACGACGACTCTGATCCGCTGCACGTTACTCCCGCGCAACTCCATCCGCGGCAACTGGAATTTAAATCGGTATCCGCCGTCGACTCCCGGGTACGGAAACTGGGCATAGCCTCGCGGAATGAGGTTTCCCTCCGATCCCTCGCTCTCCTCGGCATAGAGAATGGATACCATGTTCGGCGTCGTGATCACGTAGAGGGTTTCGGCAAGTTTGACGGGGCCTTGTCCGGCAAACGCCAGCACGCTGAGGCGGGCGTTGCCTTCTGCGGGGCGGGCGATCACCGAGTCGTCAAGCGGGAGCTCAAAATCGTAGATGTTTGACTGCTCTCGATAGGCTTCCTGGATCTCTTCCCAATCGATCCGGGCCCCATCGTAGTCGTCGGAACCGCGATAAAGGAGGAGGCTCATGTACCGCGCTAAGGCGCTGTTGTAAAAGCGGCTTTCACCCGATTCAAAGTCTACCGACGCTTCCTCGCCGCGCCCGTATTGGTCGGCCAGGTCCCGGTACTTGTCCTCGAGGAGATTGAGCTTTGTGTTGATGCGCCGGACCTCGACAAAGGCCGCCTCGGCGTCGTCGACCGCAAGGAAGTTGAGTGCGTTAAATACGTTGAGATAAACGTCTTCGAAATCCTCGCCGGCGTAATCGATGACGTTGTCGTTTAGCAGGAGGCTCCCCGCCGCCTGGCTAACGCTTCGAGTAAAAAGCTCCTCGATAAGGCGCTCTGCCTCGCTGAGATTCTGACGACTGGAAGCGTAATCACCGTTGTAGTGTTGGAGCATACCGACGTCGAGGTAGTAGAGTACGCTGTCCTTGTCGCGATACAGACTTTCGTTTTCTTCCTCGAGTTTGGCGATGGCGGTGGCGTAGTCACCCTGTTGATATGCCTCGTCAATCTCGACGAACATCGAGTTTCTTGTCGTCGTACATCCGGCAATGACGATAATCGTCAAAAGAATCGCGCCGCCGTGGACGATGCGGTTTTTGAGGGTTCCTACCATCCGATCTCCTCCCTTGCTCCAATAAAAAACGCCCGCGGCAAGCGCCCCGGGCGTGTTACGAGCGATACGTGTTTAGAAACGGGCGCGCCGTTGTTCGATGATCTTTTTGATCTCCTTGGATCCGATCCATACTTTTTCGTTCGACTCGATTGAGATCAGTTCCATGTCAACCTGATAAAACACGGCACGCTGTCCTTCTATGGCGTCGACAACCGAGGAAATCGAGCCCTGGAGCATAAAGTCAGCGCCAGTTTCTTCGCCGAGTCGCGAAATCGTTTCTCGAGACGCTTGGGTCTGCTGATCCATGCGCTCGGCCCGAATCGCTGCCCGCTGCTCGTCACCGGCTACAAATCGCACCAAACCGCTGTTGACCAGTTCGCGCTCGATATCTTTGATAAACGGATTTGTGTCGATGTGCTCGGAACTCAAGTTACGCACGTCGCCGACAATTACAACCGGTTGTTCGCCCTCTGCGTCGGAAAACCGTTGCAACCACGGTCGGTTGAGAACGTCGTCGATCATTTCCTCGGCCACAAGGCGACTATCGGTATCGTTCCAACGGCCGCTCAGGTCTGTTTGTTGGTCTGCCGCCGTTCGCTGGACCGTCCGCGTCGTGCAGGAAACAACCGCAAACATGAGAATCAGCGCTAAACCCACCAGATGGATAGTTCGTTTCATCTCCGGGCCCCCTTGTATTTGAGAAATCTGGAGTAATTCTCCGTTAAAAAAGGATAGGTTTCGAATCTTGCTTTGTCAACGAATCCGATCAAGAAAAGCCGCGTGCACGGGACTGGTTCGAGATGTTATGATCGGATACATGAGTCCCGCCAAATTGCTTGGTACTATCACTCTGGTTGTTGTGATCGTCTCCTGTACCACGACTGGACAGACGGCTGCTTCTCCCGAGAGACCCGCGGCACCCGAACAATCCGAGCCGGAACGGTCGCCAAGCCGCGAAAACGGCCCGCCGATTCTCCCGATCGGAGGTCGTGAGAGTCTGATGGCGGACCTTCGGCCGCGCGACGGATCGCCCGTTTTCCTTGGCGTGGCAACGCGTCTCCTCGATCGCGAGGACGAAGAGCCCGCGGCGATTCTTCATGCCGCGGAACAGGCGTCTCGCTACGTTCGCATGGCCGCGCAGTACCGTTTTGTCGCTCAGCGCTCACAACGCTCAATCGGATATCTGGATGATATCGACGCCCAATGGGATTCCAACTTGGCCGATCAACTTGTCAGCTCAATGGAAGTCCTCGAGTCGTGGCGCGATGAAGAGGGAACCTACGTCCTCGCCCGAACCGAAGGAGTGCCGTCGGCGCCCCCGGTCACGACGATTGAAATCGGCGGATCCGGTGCCGAGCCACGCTGGGTAACCCAAACACCCGAAATTCCCGGCTACCTCATCGGCGTCGGGATATCGCAGAGAAGCCGTCGGTTTCGTGATAGTCTTGATACGGCGGATCAGGAAGCACTCAAAAGCGTCTTGATTCAGGCGGGGGCAACAGTCAGGTTGATACAAGATGCGCAGTCGGTCGATCGACAAGGTACGCGCGAAATGGTTACCAGCGCGGAGGAAGCGGCGGCTACACTCCGCGCTTTTTACGTCCTCGCGCGCTATGCGAGTCCCGACGGGCGGTATTACTACAGTTTGGTGATAGCGCAAGAGGAGTAAAAAATGAGAAATCGACTATTTGTATCCACCGCGCTTATTCTTGTCGCGGCGGCAGTCATCTCATCGGCTCAGGAGATTGGACGCATCGAGTACGTCGAAGGGGACGTACAGTTACTTCGTGACGACCAGATTCTCGACTCGCTCGAGATTCAGATTGGCGGACCCGTCCTCGAGATGGATCTCATTCAAACCGGATTTGACGGGTATGCCGAAATCACGATTACCGCCGGTCAGAACAGCACGATTCGCATACGCGAAAACTCAGCCTACTACGTTGAAATCGAAGAGCGCGAGGACGGCAACGAGACTCGAGTCAGATTGTTGAACGGTACCCTGGAAGCAGCGGTCGAGCAGCTTGATCGACGCGGTCGGTTCCGCGTTGATACCCAAACGGCCGCGCTTGGCGTTCGCGGAACGAGTTTTGACGTACTCACCTCGCCCGACGAGGCAACACTCCTCGGCGTTCGCGAGGGAACGGTCTCGCTCTCCTCAGGAGGCACCGATATCCTCGCCGGCGCCGGAACCGCCGTCGAGGCCGACGCGGCGGGAAGTCCGCGTGCTCGGGAGGTCGCCAATCTCGACGCGTTCTATGCCGAGTGGTTCGAGACTCGCCTTCAAGCGTTTCGCAACGGAGCGCCCACCTTTATTCGCGCCTACGCCAGGCGGTACGACGATACAAATGCCAACTTCGTCGCTGCGTATCGCGATCTCTCCCGATTCCGGTCACGCCTAGAAGAAGCCGTCCAAGGCGGCGGCGGGACGCTCGGCGGTGATATGCGCCTGCGTACTGAAATAAGCCCCGCGCTTCTGCGGATGCGCAGTATTCTTCCGCTCTACGAGAACACGATCTATCGGCTCCGCGAATTGCGGCGATTTCACGACCAGGGGATCGGTCGGACGGAGATTGGCGCTGTATCGTCGGTCGAATTCTTCCGACGATTCGCGTCACAAGAAGAGCTTATCCTCCGTCGTCTCGCCGAAGTTCGAACCTTGATCAGTTTGTACGGCCAGATTGAAGAACGCAGTTTTGGAGGACTTCCGGGCGGTGGATCGCCGTTTGGCGGAGAGAGCATCCTCGACGAGATGAGCTTCTAAACACGATTGACAGCGGTTTGAGAATCCGGGCATAATCGGCCCCGGTACGCTCGGGGGTGTAGCTCAGTTGGCTAGAGTACTTGAATGGCATTCAAGGGGTCACGGGTTCGAATCCCGTCACCTCCATCCGGTACCCGACATCTCCTGCCCATCACGTGACCTCTATGGTATAGTTTGGCTATGAGTTCCTCTTTCGACACCAGCGAGAACTTGTTTGTGTCGGCGGAGTCTGAGGAAGAAGCACCCGACTTTGCCGAGCTTTTTGACGAACCGGGAGCGGAAAGCGACGATTCGACCGGCGCACAGAGTACTGCGACCGAACGATTTGCTCGGGTTGAAAGCATCGAAGCCGATCCCCAACCGTATTTCAAGAACTCCGCGTTTTACCAGGAGGCTCTCACCGGCGAGGGTGATCCGGCAAAACGACTTCATGCCAATCTCGCTCAGTTCCTGAAAGCTGAGGACCCCGAAGAACGGTCCATATATCGCTCGCGTCTAATTCCGATTTACTGGGAACTCATGAAATCGGTCGCGACAAAGACGTACCATCGACTTCCCGATCCCAAACGGCTTCTCGTGCGATTTGGCGTACTGCTACCGACGATGCTGGACAAGGACCAGCGCTTGATGATCGCCAAAATCGTCGATGAAAACAAAATCGACCAACCGATTTTTTACATCGACGAATGGATCGGTCGAGTCGCGCGGGGCGAGATAAACGCGTCGGCCCAAGACGAAACAAAAGGCCACAGCGGCGCTCAGGCAAATAAAGTTCAACGCCAGATCGAAAGCGCCCGCGGCAAGGTCGAAGCGCAAGTCGAGTTGATCAAAACGCATAATCGGGAAATTGCCGTCACGGAAGAACGAATCCGCCGCATCCTCAACGACCTTTCCGCCCGTGACGAACGATCCGAGGCGTTTGGGGAGAAAGGTCCCTATAGTGAAGCGCAACGCGGCCTTTTTGCGGAGATCTCCAATGAACTCCGCCGTCTCGGGAACACCGGACGGGAAATAGGAAAGGCCTATTTAGAACTTGAGCGCTATCAGGACAGTCTCCAGAAACTTCAAACGCAGGCCGCCGAAATGGGCGACGCCGACGTCTCGCAGATCGACACAAAAGCCGCAGAAGAAGAAATGGGCACCGTGCGGCAGATGGCCAAACTCTGTGTCGGTCGCCAGGGCAATCACTTCCCGCTTTTATACAAGCAGTATTTTCGAAGCGGCATTATCGGAATCGCGACGCGGGAGAACGTCAACAACGTCCTCGCCGACGTTGAACGACTCGATCCGGGCATCTTTGAGCGTACTTTCAAGCAGCAAACGACGCGGATCGTTCCCAATATCGTCCTCGTTCCCTGCTACGGCGACCTCGGAATATGCTGGGAACCGTTTGAGCGCTACAACCGCGCCACGAGCCGTGGCCGTCTTGCGCTGCCGATGTATCCCAAAGACTTAAAGTCTGCGGTAATCGCCGCTCTCGGCGATCTTCGTTGGCAAGTCGCCAAGGAGAAAGCGGCGCACTACTGGATGGAAGAGGGCCTCACGGGTTGGTACTACCAGTGGTTTACCGAGCAGAAGCTCAAGGGCGACGTCAAAGACCAGTTTATCCAGGACTATATCCTGTGGATAACAAAAGAGAGCGAGGGTACGCAGAAACTATCGCGCGAGATTCGCGACGTATTCTGGCGCTACATTCCCTTTCCGCAGGATATCAAGGACGAGCTAAAAAACCGCGGATTTGTCTACCAGGAGTTGTACAAGAAGGATCGAAACCGCGCGATGTCCGACGGTTATTGATCGTCTTCGCCCATAGCGCGGACGCTACGGACGTGGACCGCGCTTAAAAACCGGCGAAAAGTACTGATCGAGTTTGAACTTCTCGACAGCCCATTTCATCAGCCGGTGATAAATAACGTACGTTCCGATAACCGATCCCACAAGAAGGACGGGCGGTAGAATCCGGTTGATCCCCGGCGGGAGTACCGGCGCGAGAAAACGGGCAAAAAGGACAAAGACCAGAAGAAACAGCAGAAACATCAGCAGGATGTTGAAGACGGTCGCTCCAACGATAAAAAGGACAGTATTAACTCGCTTGTCCATCGTCCTGGGGCTCCATAAAAAACATCGAGACGACCAAGACCAGTCCGCCAACGACGACACTTGAGTCGGCGACGTTGAACGTCGGCCAACGCTCCAATCCGAATAACCCGTAGAACTTTACGTCCAGAAAATCGACGACTCCGAGAGGCCGAAAGACGCGGTCTATAAGATTGCCGATTCCTCCGCCGAAAATCGCCGCGATACACCACCGCTGCCACTGATTGATATCACGACTTCGATAGACGGTGAAAAACAGAACTATCAAAACAACCAGGGGCATCGCGACGAACAAGGTCTTCCGAAGCCAAAACGGCAGTCCGTTGCCGATGCTAAACGCGATTCCCAGATTTCGAGCATGGATAATCCGAAAAAAGTCACCGATCACTTCGATGATCATTCCGCTCTCGTAGTAAAGAGGGACGGTCCGGACGATGACAATCTTGGTAATCTGATCGACGACGACAATTGCAATCGTCAACAAAAGCGGACGAAGCAACTGTGCCGGCGAGATCGCACCGAGAGTGGTATCGTAATGACGCGTCACGATTTATAGTCCCGTCGGAATATCGATAAAAAACGAGTCGATGTCAGTTTCCTGGTTAAGCTGTGCGGCAACGTTTTGTACACCCCAGACCTCGGTCGCGTAATGTCCGCCGAAGATAGCATTGATGCCCGCCTCGCGACAACGGTGATAAGCCGTATGGGAGGCATCACCGGTGATGTACAGATCGAGGTTTTCATCGATCGCCTGATCGACTTCAAGCGGTGCGCCGCCCGAAATGATCCCGATCGACTGCACTTCATCCGTGCCAAATCGCAAGACGCCCAACGGCGCGGAGAGATCACCAAACAGACGCACAATCACATCGTCGACGCTGGTCGGGTGGGCCAGGCGCCCCTCAATGCCGATAGGTATCCCCTTGTACAGACCAAATGGCTCGATATCGACCAGGCCGAGTTTATGCGCCATTCCGGCGTTGTTCCCGAGCGACAGATCCGCGTCGAGCGGCAGGTGAACGGCATAGAGGGCAAGATCGTTTTCGATGAGGTAGTGAATCCGTTCGTAATGGGCTCCAACGAGCGATTGTTCTCGCCCCCAGAACAAACCGTGATGGACAAAAAGCGCATCCGCCCGGGCCTCGATCGCCGCCTCAAAGACCTCCATCGCCGCGTCAACGGCGCAGGCGACGCGACGGATCGTCTGGTTTTTACGCATCACCTGTAGTCCGTTCCGTGAGGAGTCGATCCGCATAAACTCCTCGATCGGTAGGATGCCGCGGATGTATTGATCAAACTCGGTTAATGTCATTATCCGCCTCAAAGTAACATCCGTCCTCCCGACAGAGCAGCTGCGCGGTCGGTTCGTCGATTATCAGCTCGGTCATGTAACCGGAACGGAGCGCGGCTCGCAGACCAGGTGTCTTTGCGCGCCCGCTCACGACACAGATAGCGCGCTTGGTACCGTTGTAGATAGAAAGCGGCGGACCGCTGGCTCGCTGATTTAGAGGAATGTCCTCCCAGCTGCCGTCGGCACGAAAAAAAACCGTAGCGAGATCGCCGACGACCGATTCGCGTTCAAGTTCCTCAAAATCGGCCGGTTCCAGATACCCTTGCGAGTAGACGTGGGAAGGGACACCCGCGTTTACCGCCCCGACGCTGTACAGGAGAATATCGGCACTGTCCTGCAGGTCGAGAATACGGCGAACGCTTCGTTCACGCCACATCGATTCTTTTGTTTCGCGGTAATCGAAAAAGGTCGGAACGGGAAAAAGCATGACATTCGCCTGATAACTCTCGGCAAAGTGGTAAAGAATCGTCGCGGCGTAGCGATTATCGGGGTTAAAGGTGTTTCCCGATCCGTTGAGTTGGACAATTTTGAGGTTGGAAACCCGTTTTGGGATCAAGTTGGCGGCGATCTCGCTCACCGTGGTACCCCAGGCGATCGCGAGAACTTGATTGTCCCTGATGACGCTGTTGAGGTAGCTCGCCGTAAAACGCCCAACTCGCTCGAGCCAAACGTGTTCTCCCATTAATTCCGGTACGGGAACAACGTGAACGTCGGTGAGCGAGTATCGATCGCGAATAGTTCGCGCGAGCGGGGATACCGCCTGGTGCATATCGACGACGCGAATCTCGACGAGACCGTTGGAGCGCGCGTAGTTGAGAAGTCGACTCACTTTGGGTCGAGAGAACGACATCTCCTGAGCGATAACCTCGGTTGTTAACCCCTGATAGTAGTACATAGTGGCGACCTGAATCGCTTCCTGATACATGCGGCTATCTGTGTTCATTCTTTTATCATCTAGTCTAAGCCCAGTATAACGCCTTGGCAACCGTTCCCACCGAGGGATATACTTTCGCGCATGCACGCAGGTGAACGGTACCGTCTCGATCCCGAGCTCGTGCGGTTTTCTATTCCGGCAAACGGCACGATGGAGGATTGGGACCGGTATCGTCCCGGACGGATCATCGGGCAGCCACGGGCGATTGAAGCGCTCAAATTGGCCCTGGCAATCAACGCCAAAGGCTACAACGTATTTGCCGCGGGGTATCCCGGTACCGGAAAACGCACCGCGATAATGCGCATCCTCAAAGAACAGTCGTTTCGAGCTGAAAGAATGCGTGATATCGTGTTTGTTCATAACTTCCGCAAACACGATCAACCTCGGGTGCTCTATTTCTCGCCCGGCGATGCGGCGCGGTTTCGTCGTCGTCTGCGCGAGCTCGTCGAAGAGTTTCAAGATCAGATTCCCGCGCTTCTCGAACAGGGATCGTTCCGGGAGCTTCGCGACGAGATTATGCTCGGCGTTGAAAGCTCGGAGAATCAGGTCTTGGCCGCGTTTGAGGAACGCCTCAACGGCGAGAACTTCACGATCGTCCAGGTTGAGGAGAACGGCGAGCAGCGCAGTGACATCCATCCGATCGTCGATGAGCGTCCGGTGGATTTTGAGGCGCTCCACGGTGCGGTTTCCAACGGAAAGTTTGATGAAGCGAAATACGCCGGCATCCGCGAGCGGTACTACCAGCTGATGGACGAGATGAATTCGATCTTTCTCTCGCTCCGCACGGAGAGATCGGAGGCGGAACATAAGCTGCGAACCCTCCGTTACGAAACGGCCCTCCCGGTGGTGGAAAAGCTCGTCGCGATGGTCGCCCGAGACTTTGTGGGCGAGGAGATCAAAGTTCATCTCAAGGAACTCGAAGAAGACGTGCTGGAGCATCTCGAGTTCTTCCTGCCCGACGATCGCGACAAAGATCAAGTGGCCCAGGATGTACTGAGATATGACGTGAACATCATTCTCGATCGGAGCAACACCCATACAAATCCGGTAATTTTTGAGAGCCATCCCGATTATCACAAGCTGTTCGGGACGCAAGAGTACAATCCAGACAGCGACGGCCGTCACGGATTTCTTTCGCTCCGCGGAGGAAGTCTCATCGGGGCGTCGGGTGGATACCTTGTTCTCCGGGCCGAGGATGTCCTCGGCCAGGAAGAGGTGTGGAACGGTCTTAAACGGGTGTTGCAGGACGGTGTCTCGGAGATTCGGACACCACCGATGCCCTTTGGACCTCCGGCGCCGAGTCTAAAACCCGAACCGGTCACAGTAGACCTCAAGGTCGTTTTGATGGGAAGCGAGCATATCTACGACCTGCTCTTTTATCAGGACGAGGAGTTTGGAAAACTCTTTAAGATCTTGAGCGAGTTTGACTATGTGATGGACTACAACGAGGAGACAAAACGCGGCTATCTCGATTTTATTCGCATGATCTGCGAGGAAGAGGGGCTTCTCACACCGGACGTCGACGGAAAGGCCGCCATTCTCGAGTACGGCGTCAGACTAAGCGAGTTTCGCTCTAAGCTCAGCACTCGTTTTTCGCTGATTGCCGATCTTCTCCGTGAGTCGAATCACTGGGCGCGAGAGGCGCGCAAGGAAGTAATCGACCGCGAGGCGGTTGAGAAAGCGCGTGAGGTTCGCAAGTACCTCCACAACCTTCCGGAGGAAAAGTACGACGAGCAGATCTCATCCGGCGAGATGATTCTCCAGGTCGACGGTAAGCGCGTCGGCGCGATCAACGGTCTCTCCGTTCTCGACCGCGGATACTACGCCTTTGGTCGTCCGATGTTGATTACGGCACGGGTCGCGCCGGGGACCGACGGGATCATCAATATCGAGCGCGAGAGCGGTCTTTCCGGCGAGCTTCATGACAAAGGCGTCTATATAATCCAGGGGTTTCTTCAGGCGACCTATGCCCACGACTTCCCCCTCTCGATCAATGCGAGCATCGGTTTTGAGCAAAGTTACGCCGAGATTGACGGCGACTCGGCGTCTTCCACCGAGATCTACGTTCTGCTCTCGGCGATCGGCGATATTCCGCTCCGCCAGGACATCGCGGCGACCGGTAGCGTTAATCAGTTTGGCCAAATTCAACCGGTCGGTGGCATCAGCGAGAAAATCGAGGGATTCTACGCGACGTGCAAGCTCATCGGTCTCACCGGAAATCAGGGTGTGCTTATCCCCCGTACCAATATCGAAAACCTGATACTTTCACGCGAAGTACAGGACGCCGTCGTCGCCGGACAGTTTCATATTTACGCAATTCAAACGGTCGACGAAGGCATGGAAATCCTCACCGCCCGTAACGCCGGCGAGCGCGGTGATGACGGCCACTTTGCGGCCGGGACGATCAACGGAATCGTTGAGAGACGCCTCCGCGAGATGGCGGAACACGTAAAGAACTTTTCTTAAACGCACGAAACTCTCGAGAATAAACATCCACGGTTGCTTGGTCCGAATTCTTGCGGGTATACTGATCGGTATGGAAAACTCCGGTCCGACTACGCTTATCGAGAAAGCTCGTACCGCGGCACGGGGGCAGAAACCTCTCATCATCAAGAGTTATAAGCTTCCGCCCTCGACCGAACAGCAGATCGAGGAGGTGCTCGGTACGTTCCTGGCGGAGCTCGGACGCGAGCAACTAAAAGACTCGCTTTCGTATTGCCTACGCGAGCTTACCGTAAACAGCAAAAAGGCCAACACAAAGCGCGTATATTTCCAGGAGAAGGGTCTCGACCTCAAGGATCCCAAACAGTACCAGAGCGGTATGGCGAGCTTCAAAAACGAAACACTCGAGAACATCGAGTACTGGCTACAAAAACAGGAAGAAGCCGGCCTTTATATCAAAGTGAGTTTTCAGATACGCGGTCGGACACTCGAGATTAAAACCGCCAACAACACCCAAATCACGCGCAAAGAGCAGATACGTATCTACGATCGTATCGCCCGTTCGCGCGCATTTCGATCACTCGAAGAAGCGATGACCTCGGTGCTCGACGATAGCGAAGGCGCCGGACTCGGAATCGTTATTCTCGTTCTTATGCTCAAGAAAATGGGCCTCGACGAGGAGGCGTTTGATATCGACGTCGAGGGCGAAGAAACGGTCGCCCGACTGGTCATTCCAATGGATAAAGCGGCAACGGAGAACCTCAATATTATCTCCAAAGAGCTGTCTGATCATATCGAACGCTTACCGGAGTTTCCGGAAAGCATTATCGAGCTCCAGCGGATGATAGAGGATCCGGATGCCGAGATTACTGAAATTGCCCGCACACTGGGTAAGGATCCATCGTTGACGGCAGAGGTAATCAAAACGGTCAATAGCGCCCGATATATGCTTCCTCGTCGGATGGACAACGTCGTCGAAGCGATAAAAATTCTTGGTCTCCGTGGATTGCGGCAGATGCTGTTTAGTTTTGGAACGCAGAGAATCCTCAGTGACGGTGTGCAAAACGAAACAACGCGCCGTTTGTGGGATCACAGCCAGCGGACGGCGTTCTACGCCTACGCTATCGCCCGATACGTAACCAAGCGTAAAGACATCTTTGACGACGTCTACGTCGGTGGAATTCTTCACGACATGGGCAAAATCGTCTTTGCCAATATGCATCCCGACACCGCCGAGCGCGTTCGCCAAATTTCTCTGGCCAAGGGGATTTCCACAACCGTTTTTGAAGCGATGAGCGACGGCGTAGATCACGCTGAGGTTGGCGCTCGAATCGCCAAGCGATGGAACTTTCCGGAAACGCTCGTTGAGACGATCCGTCATCACCACACGCCTCTCAACGCTCAGGCTCAGTATCGTGATGTTGTCTCGATCGTCTACGTTGCCAACGAACTCGCCAACCTTCAGCGGGACGAGTACGAACAGATCGATGCCCGTGCCCTCCGTATTATCGGGATCAGCAAGCGGGAGCAAATTCGGACCGTACATGAGCGTCTCCGAACCCAGTACGACAACGACCTCGAGCGCGCCCAAAAACTGTAGCCCGTTGACCAAACGGGCTATAAGCATTATTTTCTATATATAAAATATTAAACGGAGATATCAGGTATGGCGATCCGAGTGTATACGACGCCGTCGTGCACCTTCTGTACCAAGGTAAAAAACTACCTTCGCGAGCATCGGGTAACGTTCACGGAATACGATATTGCGAAGGACAAGCGGCGAGCCGACGAGATGATGCACAAGTCAGGCCAATCCGGCGTTCCCGTGTTGGATATCCACGGGAAGATCATTGTCGGTTTTGACGTACCAAAGATCGAGAAAGCCCTTCGGAGGTAAGATGGACAATACAAAGGCGAGCTGGCGCGGCGACATGTCGTTTGACGTGAAGCTTCACGGTCATACGTTTGTGGTCGACGCGGATGAATCGGTCGGTGGCAAGGATCAAGGGCCGCGGCCAAAAGGTTTGATGTTGAGCGCGCTATCCGGATGCACCGGCATGGACGTTGTGGCGATCCTCAGTAAGATGCAGATGGCGTTTGATCGATTCGAGATCGAGATCGACGGCGATACGACTGACGAGCATCCAAAAGTCTACAAAGATATTACTGTTGTCTATAGTTTCTGGGGAGACGAACTCGACCAGGCCAAGATCGAAAAGGCGGTCAAACTGTCTCAAGACAAGTACTGTGGCGTGGCTGCCACGCTCAAACAACTCGGAAACGTGAGTTATACCATAAGGCTCAACCCGTAACGGGCGTGAAGCTCGTTCCGTGGGAGAGCGACCACCAGGACAACGCGATCCCGAATGCAACTCCGACGTTGAGCGAGCTTTTTGCTCCACCGAGCGGGATGGACAGAACGCCCCCCGAGTCCGCGGCCCGTGACACCGTTTCTTGACTCAAACCAAGTTCCTCGTGACCAAGGATAAGAACGCCACTACGTGGAAACGTGAATAGATGGATCGGCGTTCCCCCAGTTTCGAGGGCGATGACCGGGACATCGGGCGTCACCAGCGCAACAGCCGTGTCGATGTCTCCGCGACTGACGCTGACTAATGCCTCCGACCCCATCGCCGCCCGCAAAAAACGGGGATGATCAAACGCGGGACAGGCTTCACCAAAGACGACGCCCGAAATCCCAAACGCAGCAGCACTTCGAACGATATTGCCCGCGTTAAACGGTGCGCGGATATGGGGAACAAACGCGACAACCGACAGGCCGGAGATCGTTTCTGATCTCGTCGGAGGCTGGCTGACACCTGCTTCGCGTGGCGTGGGAGCGACGGCACCATATCTGCCCAATTCCTCGATAAAAGACGCCAGAGCAAACTGTCTCCGGTCGACAGAGTCGCTTAAACTTTCGAGCAAAACCGCGGCCCGACGACGGAGTTCGGCGGGGCGCGAAAAATCCTTTGTGAGCGAGCCGAGCGTCCGCGACAGGTAATTATCGCTCGGTGGATCCGATAGTACCTTCGTCCAGTACCTCGATAGAGATCGAGGACCGAGGTTTTCGAGGCGCGATACCGACAAAAGGTGCGCGCTCACGGTTTAGTACGCTTCCGCGACGAGTTGCTGCAGGTCTCCGGCGGACGTCCCTCCGGGAACGTTGGCGTTCATGCGGTATTCAGCGGCCTCCTCCGCGGCAACGCTCAACTCGTCGAGCGTCACGTTCAAGTCGCGAAACCGCGCGGGTAGATCGACGTGACTGAGCAAGCGCCGTACACCCCGCGTCGCGCGGGGGGCGTCTTCGGCGGCGATAATGCCTTCCACCGTTTCGCCGAAGGCACCGGCTACCTGCGCCATTTTCTCGGTATCTCGCGCGACGAGGATCTCGACGATATGCGGTAACAGGATCGACGCTATCCACGATTTGGGAAGATGGAAGCGTGCGTTAATCGCGTACGATAGCGCTCCACCGATTCCTTGTCCCGCGGTTGCTAAACCCAGAGCCGTCATCAATCCCGCCTCGGCCGCTCGGGAACGAAACCGGCTGTCATGCGGATTACGAATCGCCGTCATGGCCGCGCCATAGAGACCTTCTATAGCGGTGAGCAGGAGCGTGTCCGAGAGTCGCGTTGATGCGGTTGAGAGGAACCCTTCGATCGCGGCAAGCAAGGTGTCGAGTATTGCCGCCAGGGCATACTTGCTCGAAAGAGTCTGCGTAAGCGTCGTGTCGACAACCGTCGCACGAACGGTCCCAAGGGGGATTTGTACAAAACGAGCCCGTTTGTCGGTTGAGTCACGCAATACACATTCGTTACGCATTAACAGGTGGTTTCGAAATGACGACGGGACGTCGATGTACGGAAGCGTTTGCTCCGGCGTCTTTCCTTCGACAAAGTCCCAGATGCGCATCCGTTCAACTGCTACCGCCGCGACGCAGCGAGCGATAGACAGAACGCGCATCCCGCCGAGTCCGACGATGAGTTGGGTTTTACTCGCTTTTGCAAGGGCGGCGATTTCATCCACAACGATCGTCGGCGTCGAGGGCATAAGTTCGTCGTAGACCATGATCTCGACACCCGCGCGTTTAAGGATATCCGCCACTCGTTCGACGTACCGCCCTTCCTGCAGCACCGACTCCGATACGATCATCGCGCGGTCGCCAAATCGATGGGCGATCGTCCCGAGCTGAGGTAATACGTCCTGGCCAAACACAACGGTCGGCGGTACTTGTAGTACGAAGCTTTGCATCGCTATTCCCTGTACAAAAAAAAGGCAGTGCTCTTATTATAGCACTGCCCGTAATCTACCTACAAATCGTAGGTCATCTAGAGTATATCAAATGCCGACATGATCTCGTCGGCGACCATCTCCACGACGCTGTCGTTGATATAAGAAGGATCCTCGAGCTTGCGGCGTACCTCGTCTACGCGGTCTTGGCGTATGTCCGGAATTTCGCGAGCCTGCTCAACAGCTTGCAGAATTTCAGCACGGACACGTGCCTCGTCGGAGACGGAAATTGAGTCGCCTTCACGTTTTGCCGCGGGCTTGTTGACCTTATCCGATTTGTTGTAGTTCTGTATCGGGTCTACAGGCCCTAGCCGTTCAATCGTCATCGATTGATCCTTCCTTTCAATCACAATATCGGCGCGTTCACCTATAATTTTAACGGTTTTTCCCGTCACGAACAAGGAGAACAAACTCACCGCGCGCCGGTATACGTCCTGATTCGAGAAATTCGGCAATATGGAGTGCTGTATCGGCTACTATTTGCTCGTGAAGCTTCGTTAGCTCGCGTCCAACGACGAGATCGACATCCGCAGAGACCGCGAGGATCTCCTCGACCAGCCTCTTAATTCGATGAGGCCCCTCGAACAAGAGAAACGCCTCGCCTCGCGCGAGAAGTTCCGTGAGGCGCCGCGTCCGTTTTGCACCCTTTGGCGGGAGAAATCCCTCAAACACCCAACCACGGCCCGGCCACCCGGACACGGAAAACAAGGCGGTAACGGCCGACGCGCCGGGTATCGGCGAGACTTCAAAGCCCTCGGCGCGTACCGCGCGAACGAGCGAACTGCCCGGATCACTCACGCCGGGCGTTCCAGCGTCGGTAATTAAGGCAACGTCGTGACCCGACTCGAGTTCGGCGAGCACGCGACGAAAACACGCTGAGTCTGCTTTTTGCTCGCGACAACTCGCGGTCGGAACGGAGATTCCCAGATGCGTCAGGAGGGGTCTACTGTGTCGGGTATCCTCGCAGGCAACGAGCGCTACGGTTTTGAGGATCTCAATTGCCCGTATCGTGATATCCCCGAGATTCCCGATGGGAGTTGCGACGACGTACAATCGGGCCATACAATACAGCATATCCTAGAGGGGGAGTTGGGTCATCGAGATACCCGTCCTGGTACTGCTCGTCATCGTTATCGTCGTCTTGCTCGTCAGCCTCTTGCGGCTGCGCAAACGCGACTACACCGCATTGTCGGACCGTATGGCGAAACGATCCCGTGGAATGTTGAGCGTCGTCAAGCCGTGTCCGCTGTGTGGGACGCTCCTCAACAGTGGCGAGCGAGTACACACACACGTTTATTCGGGTGTCCCGGACTCACGCCGAAAAAGCGCTCCCCAGGAAGCGCGGGTCCATATGTTCGGCTGCCCGTACTGTTATCCACCAAACCGTCAGTACGTCCGTTACTGTCCGGTGTGCGAGCGTCCCATTCCCGATGACGGTTATGTAATCGCGCGTATGTTTACTCGTGAGAATCGTAAGCACGTCCATGTTCTGGGGTGTACACAATGCCGAGGGAGTATGAGCAATGTCGAAGCACGAAGTAGTCGGTGAACTCCAGCTTTCCCGCGAGCAGCACGCGCAACTTGAAACCTACGAACTAACGGCAATCGTCGACGCCATCGCGGGGGAACTTCGGCGTTTTGCCGACGTATCTGGTCGGCGACGAGGGCTTGACACCTGGAGCAAGGCGATCGCCAATTTGCGGAGTGAGATGGACCGCCGCGATAGGGCGAGCCATCTCGTGGAAAAACTCCTCCCATTACGGAACACCATTCGCGGAACATTGGAGGAAACGCCGGTCGTCGAGTCCGAAGCTCTGCGAATCCAGCGTTCTGTTTTGCGCCTGTTCGACATGCTCGATACCCGCATTCGCGAGTTCTCCGCGCCATCTCGATCGATCGACGCGTGGATCGCCACCGAGGTGTTTGTTCTACGCCACTCTTTTGAACTCTACTTTGAGGTAATGAGTCGTTGCGGTGACGTTCCGTACAAAGTGCAATTCTCCGATGCCGTTTCCGACGATACTTCGTATCGAATCGTCCTCAAGATCCTCCCGCCGGACGCGGATACGATAACGATTCCGCCGCAAATCGTTGACGTTATCCGCGATCTTTCGGAAAACGCGCGTAAGTACTCCCAACCCGGTTCGCTTATACGGATCAGCTTGGAGTCCACCGACGACGCGCTACGTCTCACCGTTTCCGACGCCGGAATCGGTATTCCCGAAGCGGAGATCTTATCGGTCGTACGCCACGGCCAGCGTGGCAGCAACGCGGGCGAGACATCGGGGACCGGGATCGGTCTCACCAAAGCGTACAGCCTTATTCGCGGATGGAACGGGCGGATGTGGATCGAGAGCTCTCCGGCCGGTACCACGATCGAAGCCGAAATCCCGCGCCCATAGACCGGTAAGCCGGGGATCGGCTACGATTTACCGTATGAGCGATACGATTTTTGACAAGATTATAGCCGGCGAGATCTCGGCGGATATCGTCTACGAAAACGAAGCGGTTATCGCTTTTAACGATATCAATCCACAAGCCCCGACACACGTTCTCGTGATACCGCGCCATCGGATGACAAGCGTTGTCGATGCGGCCGAAAGCAGCGCGCTTACGGAAATGGGCGCGTTTCTGAAAGGGATAGCTCTCACCGCCCGAAAGCTCGGACTCGAGGACGGCGGATACCGCGTTGTCATAAACTCGGGACCGGACGCGCAGCAAACGGTCCAGTACATACACGCCCACATTCTGGGGGGCCGAAAACTAAGCTGGCCTCCCGGGTAGCCGTCGGCACCGCGCCATGAGTAGTTTCCGAGCGTGGACGTACGCTGGAACGATTCGATGGCGTCAATCGACCCCCATGACTGGGATACGCTCTCTGCCGATTTTCCGACACCACTCCTGGACCATGCGTGGTTATGGCACCTCGAGCAGACAGGGAGCGTCACCGCTAGATCCGGGTGGACGGCTCGCCATTTAGAGATATTCGAAAACGGCCGCCTTGTTGCTGCCGCGCCTCTCTACCTTCGGGATAACAGTTGGGGCGAGTTTGTCTTTGATTTTGCCTTCGCCCAGGTCGCGGAGGAGATAGGTGCGCCGTACTATCCCAAGCTGGTTGGGATGAGTCCGGCAACGCCGTCGAGTGCCTACGGTTTTCTCACCGCGCCGGGACGGCGGGACGAGCTCGCCGATCGACTGTTGCACGAAATCGAGTCGTACTGTCGTCGCGAGGGAATACCCGTGCTCCAGTTTAATTACGTGCTTCCCGATCACCTGGAGTCGTTTCGTCGCTTTGGCATGGTTAGCTGGGAGCACCACGGCTACGAGTGGTACAACGAGGAGTTCTCGCGATTTGACGAGTACCTCGCGCGTTTTAAAAAAAACCAACGGCGAAACGTCCGGCGAGAACGACAATCGCTCGAGGATCAGGGCTTGGAGGCGCGCGTCGTTTCCGGAACCGAGGCCCCGGAGCATTACTTCTCTCTTATGACTGAATACTACCTACGAACCAACGCGCAGTTCGGACCATATGCAGCGCGTTTTCTTTCCGCGCGTTTTTTTACACAGATGCCTGAGACCGTTCGTCGTCTCGTTCACTTTGTCGTTGCGCTTCCTATTGGTGCGGGACCGGACGAGTACCCGTTGGCAATGGCGATGCTTGTTCGCCGAGGTAAACGAATCCTCGGGCGGTATTGGGGGACAAGTCAAAACCTCAAAGACTTGCACTTCAACATCTGCTACTACGCACCTATTGAGTGGGCGATACGCGAGGGCATCGAAGTCTTTGACCCGGGAATGGGCTCCGAACACAAAGTACGACGCGGTTTTCGCTCGGTGGCCACCTACAGCATGCATCGGTTTTTTGATGCGTCGATGCAGGCGATTCTCGAGGCCAATATCGATCGCATCAACTCCTACGAACAGGCAACGATCCGAGCTCTGGATGAGGCGGTTCCCTACAAGGCATAATGCGACGATGAACGCGTTGATTGTAGTGGACGTCCAGAATGACTTCCTCCCCGGCGGAGCGCTTGCGGTACCCGACGGCGACGATGTCGTGGCGCCGATTAACGAACTGATGAATCGATTCGATCTTGTCGTCGCAACGCAGGATTGGCACCCCGCTGATCACGCGAGTTTTGCCTCACAGCACCCCGGTCACGACCCCGGATCCGTGGTAGATCTCGAAGGAATTGATCAAGTTCTCTGGCCGGACCACTGCGTCCAGGGAAGTGCGGGAGCCTCTTTTGCCTCTCCGCTCGACGTCGCAAAATTCGACCTGATCGTTCAAAAGGGCGGAAACCGCAGAATCGATAGTTATTCGGGATTTTTTGAGAACGATCGCCGGACAGCGACCGGCCTCGAAGAACTCCTTCGCAGTCGCGGAGTTGAACGAGTGTACGTTGTTGGACTCGCCACCGACTACTGCGTTCGTTTTACCGCCCTTGACGCTCTTACGCTTGGATTCGAGACCGTCGTCGTTTCCGATGCGTGTCGCGCCGTCGATTTGGCTCCGGGTGACGGCGAGGCGGCGTTTGCCGACATAAGACGTGCGGGTGGTACGGTCACGGATAGCGCATCGATCGTATGGAAGACCTGACGGCGCGAATTGTCGCCGTTTTGCGCTCGATTCCGTCTGGAAGAGTCACGAGTTATGGGAGAGTCGCGCAGCTCGCGGGAAACCCGCGGGCGGCGCGTCGGGTGGTCTGGATTCTTCGGTCGTCGAGTGAGCGCCAGCGCCTTCCATGGCACCGAGTGGTTGATCGAAACGGTCGAATCGCGCTTCCGAGAGGCGACGGGTTTGATCTTCAACAAGCTCTCCTCGAGTCGGAGGGAGTCGAGGTTGATCAGACCGGTCGGATAGATCTCGACCGCTACCTGTGGAACTCAGCTCCCGTCCCGTAGTAGCATCCCGCCCATGGAACAGATGAAGCGCACGCACAACTGCGGCGAATTGCGCGCCGACGTGGCCGGAGAATCCGTAGTTCTCAACGGATGGGTTCACCGGATCCGCGATCACGGTGGAGTTTACTTCCTCAACCTTCGTGACCGTTTTGGGATCACCCAGGTCGTCGTCGAGGAAGACGCCCCGGAGAATCTCAAGACAATTGCGGCTCAGGTGCGCATGGAGTACTGCGTCGCCGTCGTCGGAGTAATCCGCAAGCGGCCGATCGATATGGTCAACTCCGAAATGGATACCGGGGAAATAGAGCTCGTCGCCAGCGAGATCTCCGTGCTTTCGACCTGTGAACCACTGCCATTTATGATCGAAGAAAAAAGCGATGCCCGCGACGATCTACGGCTCAAGTATCGCTACCTCGACCTCCGGAGCTTCTCGATGCTCCGTAAGATCGAACTGCGCACAACGGTGACGCAGGGAGTACGTGAGTACCTGTCGGATCAGGGATTTCTCGAGATCGAAACACCGACGATGATCAAGAGCACGCCGGAAGGGGCGCGGGATTTTCTTGTCCCCTCGCGCCTCCACCCCGGAACGTTTTACGCGATGCCGCAAAGTCCCCAACTCTACAAGCAGATTCTCATGGTAAGCGGCTTCGATCGCTATTTCCAGATTGCGCACTGCTTTCGCGATGAGGACGCGCGCGGCGACCGTCAGTTGGAGCACACCCAAATCGACCTGGAGATGAGTTTTGTCGGCAAAGAAGAGGTTTTTGCCGTCATCGAAGGCATGCTTGCCCACGTGTTCGCCAAGGCGTTGGACTACGAGCTGACGATTCCTTTCGCCCGATTGGCCTATGACGACGCGATGAATCGCTATGGATCGGACAAACCCGACCTCCGCTTTGATCTCGAACTGGCCGACCTTGGCCCGTTTGTCGCCGGAAGCGGATTCAGTGTCTTCGAAAACACTTTAGCGGATGGTGGAACGGTAAAGGTCCTCGCGGCCCCGGCGGAGCTGAGTCGCAAACAGATCGGCGAGTTGGAGGACGTTGCCAAGACCTACGGGGCAAAGGGCCTCGCCTGGACGCGGGTAACGACCGGCGAAGACGGATCAGCGACGCTTGACGGCGGAATCGGGAAGTTCTTTACGGCGCGAGCGGCTGAAGTAATTGCCGCCCTCGGCGCAAAAAGCGGTCAGACCCTCCTTTTTGTGGCAGATCAATGGAAGATCGCCACAACGGCTCTCGGAGCCGTCAGATCCCGACTCGGGCGCGATCTTGGGCTCGTCGATAGTGGTTCGTTCCGCTTTGCCTGGATCGTCGATTTCCCGCTCTTTGAATGGAATGAAGAGGAAGGACACTGGGAAGCCGCTCATCACATGTTTACGATGCCTCAGGAACAATACCTCGATTCGCTGGAATCCGATCCCGGCGCCGTGAAGGGAGATCTCTACGATCTGGTGTGCAACGGATTTGAACTGGCTTCCGGAAGTATCCGAATTCACGATCCGGATCTTCAGGCGCGTATTTTTGAGATCGTAGGATTTGATGCCGACGAAGCCCAACGCCGCTTCGGATTTCTCCTTGAGGCGTTTCGCTACGGACCACCACCGCACGGCGGCATCGCCCCCGGATTGGATCGCCTTGTCATGATTATGGCCGGCGAAGACAGCATTCGCGAGGTAATCGCCTTCCCGAAAACGGCAAACGGTCTTTCGCCGCTTGACGGTAGTCCGAGTGCAGTAGACACAAAACAGCTCGAGGATCTGGGTCTCCGCCTCGCCCCGGACGACTAAGGCAGGTTTGATTCTCGGGCGGCGGTCGTGAGCGTCATCGTCGCCTCACCGAGTCGCTCGGCGTTTCCCGACGGTTGCTGGACGCGCTCGCGAACCAAACCTCGCGTGCGCGCGACGACAGCTCCCGCCGAGGCAAACACCTCGTACTGTTGGCCGTCGATCGTCTCGATACGTGTATCGGCCGGTGGGGGCTCCGTCGAATACCCGGTAACGATGAGTCGTTCGACCCCAAACGGCGGGACGACCCTGAACTGATAGGGCAACGGTACGGGACGATTAACGCGACTTACGTCGATGTAAAACTGCGACTCGAGGAGGACGACCTCGCCGGTCGCCAATTGATACGAGAGGCGCAAGAACGCCGGTTGATTGACGCGGAAAAAGAACTGAACCGTATCGTCATCCTCGTAGACGGGAACGTCCTGCATGGAACCGCGATCGGTCCAAACCTCGATTCGTAGTCCACCGTCAGCGACGGCGTCGGAGAGGAGGATTGCACCCGACTCCATCGCCTCAGCCGAGTTCGCCGGTCGAAGCGAGCCGGCGTCGCTGATCGCGGGAATGGGTATCTCTACCGATGCACCGGTGAGCGCTCTCCCCGCCGTTACTCCGCGGACCGTGACCGTAATACCGACCGTTTGCTCATCGACCCAATAACGACCGCGTACTATCGCATCGCTAGCCGATGAAGCCGGTCTTTGCTGGGCGGCGATCTCCGACTCAAGGGTACGGGCAAATCGTAGTCCAAACGCGCTCGAGAAATCGGAATCTTGGAAGATCAACGGCGTCACCGCGTTTATCCGCGTCGCTTGATCGACGATCTGACCCGCGAGGTATCGCGCCGCCTCGATTTCAGAACGCGGTCGAAAGGCGGAGAGACGGTTCTCACGTACCCGAATCTGACCCAACAGTTCGCTGGCCTGATTGTACGGCCACGACTCGTTACTTGCGGCGTAGGCTTCCCGCAGCCGTCCAAGGGCTCGCCAGATGGTCTCGTGGCCGGCAAGCGTCTCGAGATCGGCGCGGAGATCGCCGATCAACTGTCGTGCCCCCGAAACGTTGCCGCGCGATATCTCGCTCTCGAGACCGTCGAGTCGCGATTCAAACTCGGCGATGATCTGAGCGGCATCGTCGATATATTGGCGTTGGAGCGTATCGATCCGAGCATACGCGAGGACGTAGGTTGAACCGCGCTCTTCGGCATACTCGTAGCGCACGCCCTGGACGCGTACGTCGGAGCTCGTGTTCACGACGTTGGTGAGCGACGACCTGAGGTCGCGGCCGGTATCCTGTGTTTCGGCAACGATCTCAGACCGGACGCGAACCTGGATCTTTTCGGCGAGAGCGGCAAGTGCCTGTTGGCGCGCGGCCTCGCGTTGGTCGCTCGCCTCTCTCCCGGCGACGCCAAATCCGCTCACGTATTCAGGCGGTTCGAACGGCGTGTTGATACCGAACGATGAAGCCCAGCGTGGCAGTTCGGCGCCAATCGTCGCCGAGACCGATCCAAGCAACGCAATTAGGAAAAAAACACGTTTGTATCTCCGTCCTCTCACAGCGCGCCTCCCCGATTCATCGTATCGTTGACGTGATGGCTCTCGCAACCATCGTTTATTCGTTGTCGTTACTGCGCCTTACGCCGGAGGCGACTGGTACGAATGCAGTTTCGTCCGCTCTTTTTCGCGGAGTAGAGCGCCTTATCGGCGCCTTGCATGACGATTCCAAGTGACTGTTCTCCGCTGTCACGACCGGCGATACCGATGCTCGCAGTGACAGGTATCCGCTTTTTTTTGTAGGCGACGGGATTTTCTTCCAGCGATTTGCGAACGGTCTCCATCGTTTCCGTCGCGCGTTCAAGGCCCGTCCTCGGGAAAAGGCATACGATTTCCTCACCGCCAAAACGCGCAACCGTTCCGGTGGGAACCACGAGCGAGCGGATTCGCTGAGCGGTCTCGCGGAGAACGACATCACCCGCGTCGTGTCCATGAGTGTCGTTGATTGCCTTAAAATGATCGAGATCGATAAGAGCGATCGAGAACGGTGGCTTGGTGTTGATCGTACTCTGGTCTTCGATTACCTGATCGAGCCAGGCCCGGTTGTAGATGCGCAATAGCGGATCGTACCAGACACGA